>CAXRGH010000271.1:0-3011 GCA_964230195.1 Alteromonadaceae bacterium | reverse complement strand
CTCAACGTTGCATCCCGCGTAGTGGTTACCTGAGCTTGTTTCAATAGCCGCACCAACTTTAAAATTAGAGTATGGAGAATAGCTTTTGTTTTGTGCTTTCCTAGCTTTCTCTACAAGAGTGTTTAGCTTGTCTTGACTGAGTTTAGTCATCTTTTATCTCTGCGGTTTAAGGTTGGTCAGTTAAGATGATCTCTATTCATTATTCAAGTATCGATCATACACTTCTTCACGATGGCTGTTCATTTGAGTTTCCAATGTGTTGTTTTGAAATGAATTTATGGGTGTCCCAAATAGAAGACTTTTGAGTTTCCAATGTGGTGTTTTGGAATGAATTTATGGGTGTCCTAAATAAAAGGATTGATGGAGCCTTAATTTAATCGAGTTTGTGTTTAGGGGAAAGTACTGAAAAACTGATGGGGTAAAGTGAAAGGGGGTAACCCTCGTGGCTTCAGCTGACACCTGACTTATCCACGAGGGCTACTCCTAAAAAACAATTTGCCGGACGCTTACAGAGCGCTTTCTCCCCAGCCAATGACCTTACCATCAATGAATACAATTGGAGTGCATTCGTCTTTTGTGGTGTGACCGTCTGCGTGAAGTCGTTGCGTACGGTAGTAAAGCACTGTTTTTTGTTCACCGTCTTTGCTTGCGAATTCGCTAAAGTCTGCTGCGCCCATACGGCTAATGACAGAATCTAGGCTTTCA
The DNA here is from genome assembly GCA_964230195.1 of Alteromonadaceae bacterium. Classification (GTDB taxonomy): domain Bacteria; phylum Pseudomonadota; class Gammaproteobacteria; order Enterobacterales; family Alteromonadaceae; genus CAXRGH01. The sequence continues at coordinate 2,306 of CAXRGH010000271.1, read as the reverse complement.
CCTGGCACAAGTGTTGAAATTGCTTGGCGGTTTCTACTTTCTTGCTCCGCAGCACTTCGGTGACTCATGTGATTACCATATTCGTCATCCATTCCACCGATGTTAATACTACATGCAGATAGCATAGTCATTGAAGTTAGTGCGGCAATAGAGAGCAATTTAGTCATTTTCATTTTTGTTCCTTTATAATCCATGAAATAAAAAATTTGTTATTTGATGTCATTTTAAGCCAAATGTGTGCCAAATTGTAAATATGTATTACAAACAATGGCTTAGCCTATTTCTGGTTGTTATTTGATCACACCGTTGTTGAGTGAGATGACGACAATTTAAAGAATTCTACCACTTTTTGGTGTGATTAATACCTGTAAGTTTCCGTCATCTTGTTGTATCGCCCTCCAATGCTCAACTGGGTAAGTCAGTTTTGCGAAAGCACACGTTGGAAACTTGCCTGAATACGATGCGATTCGAGAGATGAGTGAGTGTATTGCAGGATTGTGAGCAATGAGTGTTAATTCGTCAGAGGTGCCCGAATAGGTTTTTAGAAATTCAACAAGTGATTGAAAATCAAAGGTATAGAGTGCGTCTGTAATGATGACTTGCCCTTTTGGTAAATGAGCGCTTAATCCATGGAAAGTTTGTTGTGCTCTTGTGGCACTGCTTATCCAGTACTCAGCTGTTTCAATATAACGCGCATAAATGGCTCCCATGGATTGACTGTCTCGCAATCCTCTATGATTCAGAGGGCGTTGGTGGTCGGCTAAAGATATTTCGTGCCAACTGGACTTCGCGTGCCTGATAAGGTTTACTGTTTTCATATTCACTGTTGAAGCATGGTTTATATCTTGAGAATTTTAGTACTGGTTAATCATGATTTTCCAAGTCTTGTGGCGGTTAATCACCTTTTCGAACAATTGGATGATGTTCATACCCTTCAGTTGAGGTTGTCTAAAGGGGTAGGGAATCCCAAAAATCAGCCAAAAGGGCTGTCTAGTTTGGCTGATTACGACGCTAAATTATTATCTGATAGTCATTCTGCTTCCAGTGACGATGAGCATTGCCTTCATTCGTTTCAACAACTTGATGAGATGCATCATTTGGGGATGAAGTTGATATCCTTGCATAACGCCGATGATGTTACTCAACTCGTTGAGTTTAAACCTGATGTCATGTTATCTATCCGATTTGGTCAGATTTTACAAGACGCAGTGATTAAGCGACTGGGTTGTCCCATATTAAATCTTCATTCCGGGCTGTTGCCGAGCTATCGGGGTGTCATGGCAACCTTTTGGAGTATGTTAAATGGCGATTCATGCTACGGATTCACCCTTCATGCGATTAGTGACAGTGGTATTGATACGGGAATTTCCTATGGTGAAGTAACCCGCACATGTAGAGATACTGAAAGTTATTTTTTACGCTTGCTCACCTTGTATCCGCCCGCCATTGGTATGATGGTTAATGCGGTGAAGACACTTCAGGGTGGTCACTTATTAAAGCCTGTTGAAAGGACGTCTGACCGTGTTAGTGGGTATTACACATACCCGTCTGAACAGCAGTTGGCAGACTTTTTTGATAAGGGACATACCTTGTTTGATGAACTGGAGTTGAAGTCTGTTTTGTCTCGGCTTGGTAAAATATCAGGTTGATATCGTTAGAGTAATTTGCTTATGGCAGGGTAGTGACAACATGGAAGCGATTTAATTTTTCGATTGAAGTCAAAACCCTTTGGGTTCATGGTGATTATAAGGTATTCTTTGTTCGTTAATCGTTATTAAAAACAAGAGGTATCGCTCGATGGCCGAGACAGACATCCGTCCGACCAATTTTATCCGTCAAATCATTGATAAAGATCTTGCAGAAGGCATTCACACTTCCATATCAACGCGTTTCCCGCCAGAGCCTAACGGCTATTTACATATTGGCCATGCAAAATCCATTTGTTTGAATTTTGGTGTTGCTCAGGACTACAAGGGAACTTGTAATTTACGTTTTGATGATACGAACCCCGAAAAAGAAGACATTGATTACGTTAATTCCATCAAAGAAGACGTCACTTGGTTGGGGTTTCAGTGGGATGGTGATGTATGTTACTCGTCCAACTACTTTCCTCAGTTGCACCAGTACGCCATTGAATTAATCGAAAAAGGCTTAGCTTATGTTGACTTTTCTTCGCAAGACGAAATGAGAGAAATGCGTGGTACTTTGACTCAGCCTGGCCAAGATAGCCCGTATAGAAATACGTCGATTGAAGAGAACCTTGAGGCATTTAGCAAGATGACCAAGGGGGAATATCAGGAAGGTGA
>CAXRGH010000270.1:0-22875 GCA_964230195.1 Alteromonadaceae bacterium | reverse complement strand
CTTAACGAATGCACCTCCAATCGGCGGTTTATATTCAATTCCTAGTGACATCCGTTACTTCCAAGCAGACCGTGAGCGTGTTCGTAAGAATGCACAACTAACAGTCCAATACCGCCCGTCTGATAAGTTAGAGGCGACATTAGATTATACAATGTCATCTCAAGAATTGAGCGATAAAGAAGCAGAACAATCAAGCTGGTATGCATTTACGCCTGATAAAGTTGTTTTTGATAACAGCCCAGTTCAAGCACCGCTTTACTACGGTGAAACAGCAAATGGTGGCGTTCGTGACCAAGCTTTCGCTCAGAACAGACTTGAGCAGCTTAACGAAAATGATTCACTTGGCTTCAACTTGAAGTATGACGTTAACGATGACTTGACGCTTGTATTAGATGCGCATAGCTCAACTTCAAAAGGTAGCCCGAACGCTCCATTTGGTTTGAAAGTGCAGCAAGGTATTGCAGGTAACGTTGATGCAGGTCACGCAGTTGATTTCAGCAGCACACTACCTATCATGATGGTTGATTTTGACGACAGCATCAAAGACGGCGTAAACAACAATGACATGCTGGATCTTGGCGATGTTGGTACAACGGTTTACACGTCAAATATGGCTCGTCAAGAGACTGACATTAATCAAGTTCGCTTAGACGGAACTTACCTTTTAGACAATGGTAAAGTTGACTTTGGTATCGAATCTCGTTCCATGGAAACTAACTCGCAAAGCGGACAATTCCGTTCTGACCAAGTTGGTGGTTGGGGTGTAAATGATCCAGGTATCATTCCGGCTGATCTTGTCGAATTCGTCGACTTTGCTGATTTACTAGACTTCAATACCACTGGTGCATTTACACAGGGTCTTATCGGTGATGCAGACAAGATTGGTTTATGGGCTGTTGGTCACTATCTAGGTACCGGTTTCCCAGAAATACCAGTTGAAAATAACCAAACTATCAAAGAAGATATCACTGCAATTTACGCTCAATTAACTTGGGAAGGTGAATTAGCAGATATGCCTTATAACTTGGTTGTTGGTGTTCGTAACGAAGAAACTAGCCTAACATCAACGGTTGATGGCCTTGTACCAAGCATGATTGCATGGAAAGGCAACAATGACTTTGAAGTAGTTACTGGTGATACAAAACAAGCAATCGTTGATACTCACGATTACAGCAATTTATTACCTAACTTCGACTTTGATTTGAACATCAGCGATGATCTTGTTGGTCGTTTCTCTTACAGTCAGACAATTGCGAGAGCCTCACTTGCAGACCTAGCAGCTAATAAGTCAGTGAATGGCCCTCAGGGTACACCAACGGTAATGAGTAACTTGATCCCAGCATCTGGTACTGCCGGTAACCCAAGCTTGATGCCGCTAGAGTCAACAAACATCGATCTTTCTGTTGAATGGTACTATGACGATGCAAGTTATGTATCACTTGGTTATTACCAAAAAGACGTGAAAAACTTCATTGGTAAAGAGCAAGTTGATCAAAACCTATTCGGTCTTCGCGATCCATCAGCAGGTCCACGTGCTCAAGCAGCCGTAGCAGCACTTGAAGATCTTGGTGAAGCCGTCACCGATACAAACCTATTCAACATGGTTGTTGCTATGGAGAATGGTCTTGACTATGCAACGCTTGAAGAAGGTCCTACAGAGAATGCATACGACGTGCTTCCTCAAAGTGATGATCCACTTCAAACTATCCGTGTTGAGCAACCACTTAACACTGAAGACGCGTCTATTGACGGTTTAGAATTTGCTGTACAGCACTTCTTCGGTGATTCAGGATTTGGTGTTCAAGCTAACTATACAACGGTTAACGGCGATGTAGAGTATGACGTATCTAAAGGTCCTAACTCTCCTCAATTCGCATTGTTAGGTTTGAGTGATACTGCTAACTTGGTTGGTTTGTATGAAAAAGATGGTTTCCAGTTCCGTTTGGCATACAACTGGCGTGATAAGTTCCTTGAAGCGGCGGGTGCAAACCCACGTTTTGTTGAGGCATACACTCAGTTAGATCTTGGCGCTTCTTATGACGTCAGCGATAACCTAACGATCTACTTAGATGCAATTAACCTTACTGACGAATACTCAAGAAAGCATCAGCGCTCAGCTGCTGAACTAGTGCGTATTGAGCAGTTCGGTGCGCGTTATGCACTAGGTGCTCGCTATACATTTTAATATGTAAACATTTGTTCCTAATGTAACCGTTGCCTCCGGGCAACGGTTTATCTGTCTAATAAACAAGTAGCGAATGCTTTGATGATTGTGTTTAGGTTGATTAAGCTTGTATACAATCATGAAAGAATTTGATAATCATAATCTTCCCAGTAAGCAGTAAGAGTTCGAGTATGATGGCGGCAGAAATCAAACATATTGTTGTTGTAGGCGGTGGTAGCGCAGGATGGCTAACCGCAAACTATTTGGCTGCAGAGCATCACGCATCTCATTCTCAGGGAATTAAAGTTACGCTTCTCGAATCTCCCAATGTGAGTACGATTGGGGTTGGAGAAGGTACTTGGCCTTCAATGCGAAGTACTCTTGAACGTATAGGCATCAAAGAGTCTGATTTTTTATCTCACTGCGATGCTTCCTTCAAACAGGCTTCTGAATTTCGTGGTTGGCGTAATGGACAGGCAGATGATCGCTATTATCATCCGTTTACTATGCCCGAAGGCTTTGGTCAACTCGATGTTCATGCTGCCTGGAAGCAACAATCCGCACAACAATTTTCAGAGTTAACAACCCCACAGACCCACGTTTGTTTGGCTGGAAAAGCCCCAAAACAAATTCAAACCCCGGATTATGCGGGTGTCACAACCTATGGTTACCATTTAGATTCAGCCAAGTTTGCCAAGCTTTTACAACGTCACGCCACCGAAACACTCGGTGTTAACCATGTGATTGCACACATGGAAGCCATTGAGTCCGATAAGAATGGTGATATCACACAGTTGATATTGGATAATGAGGCACCTTTATCCGGTGATCTGTTCATTGATTGCACCGGCATGCGCTCCTTACTATTGGGCGAACATTTTAACGTCCCACTGGTCAAACAGGACCATATTCTGTTCAACGACAGCGCCCTTGCTACTCAAGTGATGTATAACGATCCCGAGAATGATCCTATCGCATCTGCGACCGTGTCAACGGCACAAACTGCAGGTTGGATTTGGGATATTGGTTTACCAACTCGAAGAGGTGTCGGCCATACCTATTCTAGTAAATACATTGACGATGAAACTGCGGAGAAAGCATTAAGAGATTACATCGCGCAATCCAAAGGACAAAGCTACGCCGACCAACTGATGGTGAGAAAAATTCAGTTTACACCGGGCTATCGAGCACGTTTTTGGCAAAATAATTGCGTTGCTGTGGGCATGTCGGCAGGCTTTATTGAACCTCTTGAGGCGTCAGCACTGGCAATGGTCGAGCTGTCTGTGAAGATGATTAGTGAGCAGCTACCGCGCAATCGACACCATATGACACAAGTCGCTCAACGTTTTAATGAACGTTTTACCTATCGCTGGGAACGCGTAATTGAGTTTTTAAAACTACATTATATCCTCTCAGAGCGAAACGACAGCGACTATTGGCGAGATAACCGAAACAGACAAAGTATTCCAGAACGTCTCGTTGAATTACTTGAGCTTTGGCAGTATCAAACACCTAGTCGCTATGACTTCATTCAAAACGAAGAGGTATTTCCCTCAGCCAGTTATCAATTTGTGTTGTACGGCATGGGCTATCAAACTGAAGCTCAGCCATACGAGTCTCGGTGTAATAACCAAAATGCAATCAAGCGACTATTGGATCATTGTCAAACGAAGACTCATCAATTACTCAAAGGTTTACCCAGCAACCGAACTTTGTTACAACAAGTGAAACAACATGGGTTTGGCGCGGGAAAATAGCCAACCTTTTGCCGTATTTAATTAGGAGCGTATTATGGCCAATCATGCAAGACTAAACTTTGAAGACCACAAAGCATTAAAAGTGAGTAATCAATTTTCTGCAGCCTTCGGAGATGATAAAAATCGTTGCCCAGTATTCACATCCGAATTCGGCTCGCTACAGAAGGAATACGCTATTTTTCTTGAACGAAACTCAGAAAACGGCACATATCAAGCGGTTGTTTTTCTTGGTTTTGACGATAAGGAAAACGTGTACCTAGGTGGTGATGGTCAATGGAACGCCAATTACATACCAGCCTCAATTGCTAAAGGTCCATTTTTGATTGGCTTAACCAATGAAGATGCAAAGATTGACCTTGATTTAGACCATCCGAAAGTGGGAGCTGACGAAGGGCATACCTTGTTTACCGAAGACGGCAAGCCTACGCAGTATCTCGACTATGTTTCAGACACTCTATTTTGCTTGCATGAAGGAATAAAGGAGAGTCAAGCTATCTATCAGTTGTGGGAAAAGCATGACTTGATCAGTGCTATTGACCTCAATATTAACTTTGATGATGGCAATGACTTTTCAGCTAACCATTTACTGACAATTAACCATGAAAAGCTTCAATCATTATCGGCTGAAGCGCTACTGGAACTAAATCAAGAGAATGCGTTAGAGAAAGCATTCTGGATGCTGTCTTCATTGAGTAACGTTCACCAACTGATGGCCCGCCGTCAGCAAACTATTGCTGCATAAGAAGGTATGTTTATGAATCAGGCAGCTGTTAAACGTGTTGTGATTGCTGGAGGTGGTACCGCAGGATGGATGACCGCCGCTGGGATCTCACATTTGTTAGGACCAAGTGTGGAAGTGACACTCGTTGAATCTGACCAAATCGGTACAGTAGGTGTTGGTGAAGCGACTATACCGGTCATCGAAACTTTTCATAGACTACTGAAAATTGATGAGCAAGAGTTTATGCGGGAGACTAGCGCTACCTTTAAACTAGGCATTGAATTTAGTGGTTGGGGCAAAAAAAATGACAAATATTTTCACTCATTTGGTACTACGGGCCGTCAATGTTGGGCTGGAGAATTCCACCATTTCTGGTTAAATGGCTTATCCAGAGGTTTCGAAAGTGAATTTGGTGATTATTGTTTGGAATTGCAAGCCGGTCTTGCAGGTAAATTTGCTCGTACCACGGATCCTCATATCAATTATGCGTATCATTTGGATGCGACTGCATACGCCAAATATCTAAGAAGACGCTCAGAACAACGCGGTGTGAAACGTGTTGAAGGTAAAATTGAAAAGGTTGTAACTGATCCTCAAACCGGCAATATAGCGCAACTCAATTTAGAGTCAGGAATTGTTGTTGAGGGTGATTTTTTCATTGATTGTACTGGCTTTAAAGGACTTTTAATTGAAGATACCTTGCATACCGGATATGACGACTGGTCTCATTGGTTAATTTGCGATAGCGCCGTTGCCGTGCAAACCGAAAGTGATGGAGCCTTGTTACCCTACACCAAATCCACTGCCCATGAATTTGGATGGCAATGGAAAATTCCACTACAACATCGTACGGGTAATGGTCTAGTTTATAGTAGTAAACATGTGTCAGATGATGTTGCCATTGAACGCTTAAAACAAAATTTAGCTGGTAGTCCCTTAACTGAGCCTCGTGTGATCAAATTTAAGCCTGGAATGAGACGCAAAGCGTGGAATAAAAACTGTCTTGCATTGGGGCTGGCGAGTGGCTTTATTGAACCATTGGAATCCACCAGCATCCATCTCATCATGTCCAACATCTTGCGTTTCTTGAGGTTATTCCCATTTGATGGTGTGACAGATGTTGCAAGGGATGAGTTTAATCAGCGTTTCGTTCATGAAATGGAAATGGTTCGAGAATTTATTATTTTGCATTACAAAGCAACACAAAGGGACGATAGTGACTTTTGGCGCTATTGTCGAGATATGTCAGTACCTGAAGGCTTAAAACAGCGGTTAGCACTGTTTGAACAGACTGGGCGTATAATGTTAGATTCAGATTCGCTATTTACGGTGGACTCCTGGATCCAAGTGATGATAGGGCAAAATGTCCAGCCGACCCACCATCACCATATTGCGACCCTCATGTCAGATGAAGAGTTAATGGCTCTCCTAAACGGTATAAAAACCAACATTCAGCATAATGTTAGTAAACTACCAACCCATCAGGCTTTTGTTGACCAATACTGCCCCAGAGAAAATAATTAAAGGAAAAACGGCGAAACTAGAGCTTCGCCGTTTTGTTATGTTTCTTGGAACACACGAGACTTAAGCTGAATACGAATAATCTTGATCATTGATTATTAATGAGGAATCGGTACGTAATCTCCCATTTCAAGGGCTCTCACATAAATTGTCATCAACTGCAGAGCGACATTCATAAACCCTGACGTAGTCAATGAATAACCGACTCCGTTTAATGGAGGCATCAACTCCCGTTTCGTTAGCCGCTTCGGCTTTATACCCCCCCAGCATCACGTCAATGAGTAGGAAAAACGGCTGGTTAAATGGCGCCGCATAGTTGTCTCGCAATATCAAGTCAGTGGCACGTGATCGATACTCTGGAGTATTCCACTCGTCAGATGTACGTGTTGCATAATGGTAATCATCAATGTACCAACGAATTTCATGGGGAGTCCATTCTATACTGTAAACATGGAAGTCTGACACGGCATCACTGGCATCAGTTTCATCGCCAAACATGAAGTTTTGTTGCAAGGTTCTTGGATGATGGAGGGAATCATAAAATTTAAGTCCGGAATAAACCCGTATCTCGGGTTCATATTTGGGGATACCTAGTGCATCCGTTTGTGTTCTTAAGTTCACGGCTTCTACTATGGAAATTTCGCCAGACTGAGGCCATTCGCCATAACTTTCAATTTCGGGCAGCAATAAAATGGAGGGCCAACTCCCCTGACCTTCAGGCATCCTTGCGCGGACTTCAATTCGTCCATATTGCCAATTAACGTCAGGCAAGGTTCTAACTTGCGCAAACTGGTGTCCTAATGCGTGTTGAGTTGCTGCCAAGGTTAGGTGTCCGTTGTTGACAATCACGTTATCGGTACTCGATGAATGGCAATTGCCCTCGAGTTTGGATGGATGGCAGGTATTCGCAATCTGCCACTTATTGGTATCTAATCTGTCTCCCTCAAACTCGTCTGCCCAAATTAAAACCCATTGGTGTTTGTCATTATCCAGTAAACGATTTAACCACTGAACGGTTATAGATTGTGATATTTCTACTGCATTGATTGGATGGAATAGAGGTGTGACAACCGCTAGTAGCAATAAAAACGTACTTAATATCTTCCTCATTGTTATTTTCGCCTAGATTTGAATTAATCTCTTCACTGGTATTCTTCAGTGATTACTTGATCATTGACTTAATTAACTGAACTCAATGATTCACGAAACCGAAAACCTGACCAACAAGGATTGCTGGAATGTTTCCTATTTCATGTATTGCTCTGATGAAGCGAGAAGGCATTGTGGAACAAAAAAAATAGATTAAAAATATTCAATAGATACACAAAGTATAAGAACTAGTACGAAATCAAATGGGCGACCAATACGATCAACTGAAAAACAAATATGCATAAATACAATAAATTAACAAATAAAAGCATATAACAGTTGCATTCTACTGTAATTTTTTTTAATCTTCTTGAAAGCGCTTACAATTGTAGCAAATATTTAACATTTACAGATTTAAGTTTTTGAATCTGACCAACATTTCAAGACAAGCGAGTCACCCAATGCAGGAAAAAATGAAGATTTCATTGCCACAAAATTCTCCCATGAAATCAAGCGAATTTGTCTACGGCGTCGCAACAGCATCATTTCAAATTGAAGGCGGTATAAGCAGCCGCTTACCGTGTATTTGGGACACTTTTTGTGCAACGCCAGGAAAGATAGCGGATAGTTCAGATGGAAGCGTTGCATGCGACCATTTTAACCGTTGGAAAGATGACGTTGATTTGATCGAATCAATTGGTGTTGATGCATACCGATTAAGTATATCATGGCCACGTGTCATGAATGAGGACGGCACGGCAAATCAAGAAGGTTTGCAGTTTTACATTGATCTACTCGATGAGCTTAACAATCGAAATATAAAGCCATTTGTCACCCTCTATCACTGGGATCTTCCGCAATACCTTGAAGACAAAGGTGGTTGGTTGAATCGGGAAACTGCCTACAAATTCAAAGAATACACCTCGCTTATCGTTGACGCCTTCGGTGATCGAGTGCATGCGTATGCCACATTGAACGAGCCTTTCTGTAGTGCTTTTCTTGGATATGAAGTGGGAGTTCATGCGCCAGGTATCGTCGGTAAAGAGTTTGGTAAAAAGGCAGCACACCATCTGTTGCTTGCACATGGTCTAGCAATGCAAGTCCTGAATGAAAAGAGTCCAAATACGATGAATGGCATCGTATTGAACTTCACGCCTTGTTATCCGTTCTCTGACTCTAAGGCTGACCAAGCCGCCACAGAATACGCTGATGACTACTTCAATCAGTGGTATATCAAACCGCTATTTGACAAGGCTTACCCTGAAATCAATCAATTGTTACCGAAAACACAACAACCGGATGTGCAAGACGGTGACATGGATATTATTGCACAACCGATGGACTTCTTGGGCATTAACTTTTACACGCGTTGTGTATACAAATCCCACGAATCTGAACCATTTGAAGAAATACGTCTTGATAATGTCGAACGCACTGATATTGGCTGGGAGATCTATCCGAAGGCGTTTACTGAATTGTTGACTGATCTTAACCAGCGTTACACTTTGCCACCAATCTACATTACTGAGAATGGCATGGCTGAAGCGGATGCACCTAATCAAGAGGGCGAAGTTCATGACCCTCGTCGAGTTAATTACTACGATGCACACTTGAATGCGGTCAATGATGCGATTGAAGCTGGCGTTGATGTCAAAGGCTATTTTGCTTGGAGTTTGATGGATAATTTTGAATGGGCTGAAGGATACTTGAAACGGTTTGGTATAGTTTACGTTGACTACCCAAGTCAGAAGCGTATCTTAAAAACTAGTGGCCAATGTTATAAAGCGCTTCTCGCGTCAAGGAAGTAAAGGGGTACAGTGATGAAACTGTCGTTTAAAGAAAAAGTTTCTTATGGATTAGGTGATACTGCGAGTAATTTTATTTTCGCAACTATCATGAGTTTTCAGGCTCTATTTTACACAGATGTCTTTGGTCTAGAGCCCTATATTATGGGGATTATGTTTATTGCAGTGCGGGTCATTGATGCAGTAACAGATCCAATTATGGGCACACTAGCGGACCGAACTAAGACCAAATACGGTAGTTTCAGACCCTATTTATTATGGCTTGCGTTGCCTTTTGGTATCCTCAGTATGATGGCGTTCACTACGCCAGACTTGTCTGAGATAAATAAAATCATTTATGCATTTGTGACGTACACATTATTGATGTTTGTTTATACCGCTATCAATATTCCATATTGTGCTCTTGGTGGAGTGATCACGCCAGATGAGTCTGAGCGTGTTTCTGTTCAATCCTACCGTTTTGTTTTTGCCTTTATTGGCGGATTAGTGGTTTCATCTGCGACATTACCTTTAGTTGAATATTTCGGCGAGGGTGATGCGGCAAAGGGCTGGCAGTACGCCATGGCTATTATGGGGGGGATCGGTATCTTGTTGTTCCTAATTTCGTTTGCAGGAACGAAAGAGCGTGTGGCAGCGCCACCGCAGCAACAGCATAACTTAAAAAAGGATATTAAAACCCTCGCGAAGAATGATCAATGGGTCGTATTATCAATGGCAACACTCGTATTACTGGCGGGCAATGTATTGAAAATGTCGTTTGCGTCCTACTATGTTAAAGACTACCTAATGGTTGATACCATTGATATTTTAGGTTGGTCAGTGGGTGCAATCACCTGTTTTGTTACTGCTACAACCATAGGTTCAATGTTTGGCGCTGGACTTGCGCAGTTTGTCGCAGGTAAAGTGAATAAAATCAAAGCTTATATTTATTTGCAACTTGGAGCAGCAACCGTCAGTGCGATTAGCTACTTTGTGATGCCAAATAACGTCTATTCAGCACTTATATTGTTTGCAACATGGGGCTTCTTATTTAACATGGCAACACCGTTACTGTGGTCTAAAATGGCGGATGTTGTGGATTATGGTCAATATCTTTCTGGTCAGCGCTTAACAGGTCTAGTCTATTCATCAATTTTATTCTTCTTAAAATTAGGGATTGCCATTGGTGGTGGATTGGTTGGCTTTATGCTCTCGTTTTACGGTTATACTGCTGGGCAAGCCCAAAGTATTGAAACGGCAACGGGTATTGCTTTGTGTTTCACTGTGTTGCCTGCGCTCTTCTCATTGCTTGTTGCTATGATCATGCGTCGCTATAGTCTGACGCCTGAAAAAGTGAATGAAATTCAAACAGAACTAGAAGCGTCAGGGATTAACAATGAACGGGTCGCATGCTAAACTGCGCGACCATTTAGACTGATAAAACAAGCGGAGATCGACCATGGCAACCATTTATGAAGTCGCGGAACTAGCAGGAGTTTCTCTTGCCACAGTGTCGAGGGTGATTAATGGTAATCAAAACGTGAGTGCAAAGACTCGCGATAAGGTTAAAGATGCCATGAATTCCCTCCAATATCGCCCAAGTAACGTGGCTCAGTCTTTGGCCTCTAATCGAACGCAAAGTATTGGTTTGTTGCTGTCCGAAGTTGATGGACCATTCTTCGGCGAATTGATGGGCGGTGTTGAAGAGGTGTTGCGTAAAGCGAATAAACACCTAGTGATTACTCCCGGGCACTTTGATGTAAAACAAGAGCAAGACGGTATTGATTTTCTGTTATCTCGAGGTTGCGACGGGTTAATACTGGCTGCTGAAGCGGTAGATGACGAGTATCTTGTTGAGCTTAGTAAAAAGAATGTTCCGTTTGTGGTGGTGGGTCGCGATGTTGCTGAGCTACCTGAAAGGTGTGTCTGCCTCGACAATATTGAAGGTGGCTATGTAGCGGCAAAATTTGTCATTGCCCATGGTCACAAACATATTGGGTACATTTCAGGTACCTATGAAAAAATGCATACAGTCCACCGTTTGCAAGGACACAAGAAGGCTCTCAAAGAAGCGGGAATTCCGTTCGAGGAGTCACATGTTTACTACGGTGACTTTAAAGAAACTGGTGGGATAGCTGGTTTTCAGGCACTGATGGCAGAACGTCCGGAAATCACTGCCATTATTTGTGCTAATGACGAACTCGCCGCAGGTGCTAATGGCATCGCACGTGAAATGGGGTACAAGGTACCTGAACAAATCTCACTCGTTGGATATGATAACAACGTTTTCACACGTTATATGCATCCGAAATTAACCACGGTTAATCACCCTATTCGCGAGATGGGAGCAATGGCAACCCATAAATTACTCAAAGATGTGTACGGTATTGAGCCAAAAGAACTCAAATATCTTTTCCAGCCTGAAGTTCTTGCGCGTGAGACGGTTTCAAAAATAGATTAACGGTTTATCCCACTGAAATGATTACGCAGTTTCAATGGGAAAGCTTATCACCTCGTTAATATGTTCTGCTTCTAGTGCTAGTAGCATCAGTCTATCAATGCCAAGAGCAACACCCGCACAGTCAGGTAAACCATGAGCTAATGCGGCAAGCAAGCGCTCATCACATTGCCTCTCACACAACCCGTCGGCTATGCGTTTCGTATTATCCTGCTCAAATCGCACTCGTTGCTCTTTTGGATCCGTTAATTCATGAAATCCATTGGCTAATTCAACGCCTTTAAAATACACCTCAAAGCGTTCGGCAACCCGAGGATCGCGCTTGCTTATTTTGGCCAACGACGCTTGTCCAGCAGGAAAGTCGTACACAAAACAGGGGCGAATCTGACCAATTGATGACTCGACGCATTGACTGAACAGCAGCTGCAATAAATCATCTTTGTCTGTAAGTTGTTGGCATAACAGGTCAAAGCCCTGTTGGCGCGCAATTTCTTGTAGTTGCTCTATTGAAGCCGATAGCGGGTCGGTTGACAGAACTTGAATAAAGGCCTGCTGATACGTCATGTATTCAGCAGATGGTGTTTTCAACACAGACTGTAATAGTTCGTCTACTTCGTGCATCAGTTGATGATGGTCAAACCCTACTCGATACCACTCTAACATGGTGAATTCAGGGTTATGAAATCGCCCAGATTCCTCGTTACGAAATGCTTTACTGATTTGATAGATACATCCAGAGCCAGCCGCGAGAAGACGCTTCATGGCATATTCTGGTGAGGTTTGTAGATACAGCGGTAGCCCAACCGTATCACCCGGTTGATGAAACCGGGTCTCAAACGCCTGAAGATATTGATCGGTCACTGAAAAGTGAGACATAGCAGGTGTTTCCACCTCAGTTACTTGCCTTTGCTCAAAAAACTGTCGGATATTTCTTAGGATATGACTGCGTTGTTTTAATCGAACAATTGACGCACTCGGTTGCCAGCTCATTCAACTCGCTCCCATCAGTTTCTGGTTGCATTAAAAACGGCGACTAATGAGCCGCCGTAGAGTGTTGGTTATCCCATAATGGATATAACAACAATAACAGGATTATTTTTGTGCGCGGCCCACATATTCGCCAGAGCGAGTATCTACTTTAATGACTTCGCCAATCTGTACAAACAAGGGCACGCGAACGACAGCACCTGTTGCCAAAGTGGCTGGTTTACCACCAGTACCTGCTGTGTCACCCTTCAAACCTGGATCAGTTTCTGTGATTTCAAGTTCCACAAAGTTTGGCGGAGTGACTACAATTGGGCTTCCGTTCCATAGCGTCAGCGTGCATTTGTCATTCTCTACTAGCCACTTTGCATTGTCACCAACGGCTTTTGCATCTGCAGCGATCTGTTCAAAGGTTTCACTGTTCATGAAGTGATAAAATTCGCCGTCGTTATAGAGGTAATCTAGGTCGGTATCCAGAACATCGGCAGCTTCGAAAGAGTCACCTGATTTAATGGTTTTTTCTAAAACTTTTCCAGAAATCAATTTACGAATTTTGACTCGGTTAAACGCTTGCCCTTTTCCTGGTTTCACGTATTCATTTTCTAATACATTACAAGGCTCGCCATCAATCATTAACTTTACGCCAGCTTTGAATTCGTTCGTGCTAATATAAGCCATAATATCCTCGTTCGTTTCGCTTAATTTATTGGATATAGTACATTGGAACTGATAATACCTAAAAATCTCTCAGCTGTAGAGGAAAATTGGCAAAAAGAATTAGCCAATGTCGTTACTAACCCTATGGATTTGCTGACAATGCTTGGACTTGATGTTTCGCGTCATCAAGCGGATATTGAAGCGCGTCAATTATTTCCCATGCGAGTACCTAGACCTTTCGTGGAACGAATGGAACGAGGCAATTGGAATGACCCTCTACTTCGCCAAGTGATGACGGATGCTCATGAATTTGAGGATAAGCTGGGTTATTCCCATGATCCCTTGGATGAGCAAGAAAATCAGACGCCAGGATTGTTGCACAAATACCGTAGCCGCGTGTTGCTTATTTTGAAGGGCGGTTGCGCCATTAATTGTCGGTATTGTTTTCGTCGGCATTTTCCCTACCAAGACAATCAGATGGGCCGAGATCGCATTGAACAAGCGCTTGCTTATGTGAGAGAGCGTCCAGAAATCAATGAAATCATTCTATCCGGCGGTGATCCGCTAATGGAAAAAGATCATCGTCTGCACTGGTTGATGACTCAAATTAGCCAGATCCAACATGTTACGCGTGTTCGAATTCACACCCGCTTACCGATAGTGATCCCGTCAAGAATCACAACTGACCTGTTACTGGCGCTGAAAGCCGCTAATAAACCTTGTATTGTGGTACTGCACAGCAATCATGCGAACGAACTTGATGATGCGGTTCGGGATGCTTGCCAACGTCTCAAACAAAGTGGTATCCATCTACTCAATCAGGCGGTTTTGTTGAAAGGCGTCAACGACTCACTTGAGGCGCAAGTGACTTTATCAGAGACTTTATTTAATTGTGGTGTAATGCCCTATTACCTGCACCTGCTTGATAAAGTCAAAGGGGCGAGTCACTTTGATCTGCCTGAATCAAAGGCAATTGATCTGATCAAACAGATGATGCTTGAACTACCAGGATTTTTGGTGCCTAAATTGGTGCGAGAGATTGGTGGGGAAGGCTCAAAAACACCAATTGATTTGGGCCTTTAGTACTGAGTTGTAATTAATTTCCCATGCAGTAAACTAGCGCCCATTAGCATTCCTTTCACAGGCAACTTTTATGGAACATATCCTCGAGAAATTAAAAGAAAATTTGCAATTGATCTATCGCAAGGCGGTAGATGCAGATTCACGTTTAAACGAATTACACTCGCAGGGACATGGAAAGTTTCAAGAGGTCTTCAGTCAGGACTCTGTCTTTACCGTCAAGAGCAAACGTTTTGGTCCCTATGTTGACGAAGTGGCCAAAGATATTATGGCGCTTGAAGGCAAGGATGTAGAGCCAATGCAGGCAGCACTTCCAAGTATCATCAAAAAGATGGAATTATTGCTATCTACCTTGGCTCAATTTAAAGGCGCTATGAAGAACAAGTGAATGCTGTTAGCCTCAGTTGATTAACGTGGCTCTCATCCAGCGCTCTATCATTGCTTTCTCATAACGTAGAGGGTCGCTTCGAAAGACACGGCTGACGCGTTGTTGGAACCCCATATCTCTGAGGTTTTCATCGCCAGAAATGACCATTGCGCCTTGTTCATCGGTAAGCTCATATTGAAATTCTACTCGCGGGAAATCCACCGTTTTAACAATACGCACGTCATTGCCGCCGTTAAATCCATAAAACATTCCCGGCCATAGTCGTCCAGCAAGATCAAGATCAGTGACGACCATTTTTAGGCGCTGCCCTTCCGGTAATTGCTTAGCGATTTTTTTAATATGCTTTTCTAATTGGAAAAAGACATTGTCACGAAAATCCTCATCAAAGCCATCTGCACTCTCAACATCAAAATAATTTTCAGGATCTTTCCATTCTATTCGAACAGCACTCATGTCCGGTTGACTCTCTTCGCTAACATCTGGCTCGCTCGCACCAAGATGTAGGCTGGTGGCTAACATTACCAATAGGCCGCCTAACAAATTAAACTTTATCATCATCTTAATCTCCAACAATAACGTAAGCTTAGCTTACAACAGCATTTACAGAATAAACCCAATGTGGTTTTATTAGTTTTACCATTATAAGAGGATCATATATGACCCAGCTTGAGTCTAGCATAAAGTTGTTAAGAGAGACTTTCAATAGCGGAGCTACGCGCTCAATTGAATGGCGACTGACACAGTTATCGCAACTCGAAAAAATGATTGTTGAGCATCGTGAGCAGATTCATGCTGCGTTAAAAAGTGATTTAGGAAAATGCGACTTTGAAGCTAACATCGCGGAAACATCAGTTATTGAGAATGACATTCAATATATTCGAAAACATTTAAAACGTTGGATGCGCCCTCGCCGAGTTCCATCGCCTATGTTGACGTGGCCAGCACGCAGCTGGATCCAGCCTGAACCCCTCGGAGTGGTTTGTGTTTTGGGTGCTTATAATTATCCGTTTAATCTTTTGGTCAGGCCGTTGCTTGCTGCGATTGCCGCCGGAAATTGTGCCGTTGTGAAACCATCAGAAATCGCGAGTGCAACCTCCCAGTGGTTAATGGAGTATTTACCAAAGTATCTCGACCCATCAGCGGTGATCTGTGTTGAAGGCGATGGAGAGGTTGCGGCAAGTTTGCTGACGCATCGTTTTGATCATATTTTTTATACTGGTAGCGGGACGATTGGAAAGAAGGTGTTGGCTGCCGCAGCACCGCATCTCACACCAGTAACGCTAGAACTTGGCGGAAAATCACCTTGTTTAGTTGACGATACCTGCGATATTGAAATGACTGCGCGTCGTATCGTCTGGAGTAAATGGCTTAATGCTGGACAAACCTGTATTGCGCCCGATTACGTCATGGTTCACCAATCGAAAGCATCAGCTCTGATTGATGCCATTAAACACACACTAGTGAAATTTTATGGTAATAATGCAGAAAAAAGTGCCGATTACGGCCGAGTCATTTCTCAAAAGCAACAAAAGCGTCTAGTTAGTCTACTGAAAGACCAAAATATTATTTGGGGTGGTCAACATAACGATGAGTCACGCTACTTGGCACCGACCCTTGTGCTCGCACCTGACCCTAAAAGTTCTCTGATGAAAGAGGAAATTTTTGGTCCCATCTTACCCATCATTCCAGTAGATAATGTGGATGATATGGTAACGTTTGTGAAGGTAGGTGATAAACCTTTGGCAACCTATTGTTATAGTCGCGACAGTCAATTTCAGGAGCGTGTTGTCACTGAGATATCCGCGGGTAATATGTGTATTAATGATGGCATGATGTTCATGGCTAACCATAAATTACCTTTTGGAGGTGTGGGTGATAGCGGTATGGGACGTTACGCAGGCAAATTTGGCTTTGATACTTTCTCACATCAAAAATCGGTAATGAAACGCTACTTTGCGTTTGATGTACCAGTGCGTTATCCACCGTTCACACAGAAAAAAGCCAGTCTCATGAACTGGCTGCGTCGATTTTAAACGAAAGCCACCGTAATTGCGGTGGCTAATGTTTATCTAAGGAATGGATTAGACTCGCTCGAATACCGTAGCGATACCTTGGCCAAGACCGATACACATGGTCGCTAGACCAAGCTGTTTGTCCTCTCTTTCCATTAAATTGATTAACGTTCCACTGATACGCGAGCCTGAGCATCCTAATGGATGTCCAAGTGCAATCGCACCACCGTTCAGATTCACTTTTTCATCATAACAGTCCAACCAACCCAGTTGCTTGATACAAGATAGCGCTTGAGCAGCAAATGCTTCGTTAAACTCAGCAATCTCAATATCATCCATGGTTAATCCTGCGCGCTTCAGTGCTTGCTGGGTTGATGGTACAGGCCCAAATCCCATGATGGCAGCATCACAGCCTGCAACCCCCATACTTCTGATCTTAGCTCGTGGTGTCAATCCTAGCGCTTTTGCCTTACTAGCAGACATCACCAACATGGCAGAGGCGCCATCTGATAGCGCTGATGCACTTGCCGCGGTAACGGTACCGTTAGCGGGATCAAATACCGGCCTTAACCCGGCTAAACCTTCAACTGTGCAGTCGGGGCGAATCACTTCATCGTGTTTCATTAATTGAAGTGCACCATTGACACTATGACCTTCGGTGGCAACAATTTCATTGTCCCAATCGCCGGCTTGTTGCGCAGCGAAAGCTCGTTGGTGGGAGCGCGCAGCAAAAGCATCTTGCATTTCACGTGATATTTGATTTTGTTTTCCGAGTAACTCGGCTGTTAAGCCCATATTACCTGATGCCTTTGCTGTGAATCGTGCTAAACCTGGGTGGAAATCTAAATTGAAATTCATCGGCACATGCCCCATGTGCTCAACGCCGCCGATCAGGTAGCAATCACCTTGACCACTTAAAATTCCCTTGGCTGCGTCGTGCAACGCGTGCATCGACGATCCACAAAGGCGATTGACGGTTACTGCAGGCACTGAGCGCGGAATATCCGTCAGTAGTTGGGCATTACGTGCAATATTAAAGCCTTGCTCTTTCGTTTGCTGTACGCAGCCCCAAATGATGTCGTCAATGATTGAGGGATCAAGATTAGGGTTTCTCACTAACAAGGATTGCATTAGATGTGCTGACAAGGTTTCGGCACGTACGTTACGGAACATGCCCGCTTTTGAACGCCCCATTGGAGTGCGGACGCAATCAATAATAACAACTTCATTCATCTTAGTGGCTCCTTATTGGTTAAAGTAATGTTGACCATTAGTGGCCATAGATTTAAGCGTGTCAGTGAGTACATACATAGGACCCAAGTGCTCGTATTGAGCAGCAAGCTCAACAAAATTAGCAATACCAAGAGTTTCAATGTAACGGAATACACCGCCTCTAAAGGGAGGGAAGCCTAGGCCATACAGTAACGCCATATCGGCTTCCTCGGGTGAGGCCACAATACCTTCTTCTAAACAACGCACTGATTCGTTAATCATTGGGATCATCAATCTTGCGATGATGTCATCAGTTTCAAACGACTGTTGAGGTTTACAATGGGGTTTAATCAATTCGTAAGCTTCTTCAGCTGGCGTTTTCATGGGTTTTCCGCGCTTGTCTAAGCCATGGTTGTAGAAGCCCTTTCCATTTTTCTGACCGAGGCGCTGCGCCTTAAACAATAATTGTGTTGGATCGTTTTCAATTAAACTTAAGCGTTCCGGTATCCCGTCAGCCATCACGTGAGCTGCGTGATCAGCGGTATCAATGCCTACCACGTCAAGTAAAAAGGCGGGACCCATAGGCCAACCAAATATTTTTTCCATGACTTTATCAACGGCGACAAAATCCGCACCGTCAAGAATTAGCTGGCTGAAGCCGGCAAAGTATGGAAATAACACGCGATTGACAAAGAAGCCCGGACAATCATTCACTACAATGGGGGTCTTACCCATTTGAAGGCTGTAAGCAACGACCTTGGCTATCGTTTCGTCTGACGTTTTTTCACCTCGAATAATTTCCACCAACGGCATTCTATGAACGGGGTTAAAGAAATGCATCCCACAAAAGTTCTCAGGGCGTTTCACCGCTTTCGCAAGATGGTCGATTGAGATAGTAGAGGTATTGGAACATAAAATCGCGTTATCCGAGATTGCTGCTTCCGTTTCTGCTAACACTGCACTCTTTACTGCTGGGTTTTCCACTACAGCTTCAACGACAACATCGACGTCAGATACTGCATCAAGTTGAAGTGTCGGAGTAATATTAGCCAGCGTCGCCGCCATTTTTTCTGGCTTAACTTTGCCTCGCTTCATCCCTTTCAGAAGAATAGAGCTTGCCTCTTTCATGCCGAGATCAAGGGCTTCTTGACGAATATCTTTCATCACGGCAGGGACACCTTTGACCGCTGATTGGTAGGCGATACCCCCGCCCATAATACCAGCGCCCAAAACAGCAGCACTCTTGATAGACGATGAGCTGCCTTTCGCATAACCCTTCGCAGTAGCCTTCACACGTTGATCAGCAAGGAAAATACCAATTTGCGCCGCACTTTCACTCGTGGTCGACAGTTGCCAGAATCCCTCTTGTTCAATCAATAAAGCATCAGCACGGCCTGCACCTGCCGCTTTAGCAACACTCTCAACGATCACCATAGGCGCTGGGTAGTGTTTCCCCGCTTGTGCAAACACCATCCCTTTGGTGGTCACTGCACTCATCATGGCTTCGTTTTGGCTCAGTGGTAATGGATTAAGTTTTTGAGCTCGTCTTGATTGCCAATCAAGATCGCCAGAAATGGCAGATTTCAGCATATCAGTCGCAGCGTCTACTAGAGATTCTGGTTGGGTTACCGCATCTACCGCACCAACTGCAAATGCCGCGTCACTGCGATATTCTCTACCCGTTGTCATCCATTCAACACTATTGTCGGCGCCAATCACGCGAGGTAATCTAACTGAGCCACCAAAGCCTGGCATTAACCCGAGTTTGACCTCAGGAAGTCCTACTTTAGCGGTAGAGTCGGCGATACGAAAATCCGTTGAGAGGGCAAGTTCAAAACCACCACCTAAGGCAAATCCATTTAACACACTGATGGTAGGAAAAGGTAGGTCTTCAATCTGTGTGAATAGGTCTGACGTTGATGACAACCAATGCAGCATTTCGGCTTTTGGCAACTTAAACAATTGATTAAATTCAGTAATATCAGCACCTACAATAAAGGTAGGCTTGTTAGAGCGAAACATCGCGCCTTTGATATCAGCGTGATTTCGCATAGCGTCAAGTGCGGAGGTAAGTTCCTTTAATGTGGATTGGTCAAATTTATTGACTGAACCTTGAGCGTCAAATACAACGTCGGCAAGCTGTGACTCTCTAAGAGTCACTGTCAGGCTAGCGCCTTCAAAAATCATAATTATTCTCCTATTGGCATTCAGGCCATGAAGGTTGACAACTTTTCGTTAACACGATTGCAATACTTAACGATATAATTTAAAAATTCAACAAAATTCAAACATATGTTTGAATTGGTCTGTAAACTCTTTAAAATGATAGTCGCTTTTATGAGAAAGACAGGTACACTGAGCTAATGAATGTGAATATTTATAACAGCAGAGGTTATCAGGTTTGAGCATCTTGATGCGTACAGGTCTATTGTTACTGGCTTTGGTCAGTAACACTGGCATGGCGTTACCAAAGAAATACGAAAAGATGACCGTCCTTGAGCGATTTGAGCAGGCATACCGCCTAGCCGAGCGTCCTCAAAGCAAAACCTTTGTGTCGCTCGCTAACTCATTAGAAAACCATCCATTGTATCCCTACTTAGTGCAGAAGCGTCTCATGAGTTATCCGTATTTGGCGAATGAGAGTCTGATCCGTTCATTTTTGAAACGTCATGAAGGGTCTCCGCTTGATTGGCCGTTACGAAAAAAATGGTTGAGTTATCTAAAGAAACAAAAGCAGAGCACACTGTTTAATGAGTTTTATAGACCATCAAGCGATACCAGTTTTCATTGTTTTTACTTGCAGAACCAGTTGTCAGACGGGGCCAGCTTTGACAGTATCAAAGAGCAAGTGAAGTCACTCTGGAGCGTTGGCAAATCCCAACCGAAAAACTGTGATTCATTATTTAAGCGCTTATTTGATGAAAAATATGTAACAGAGGACCTCATCATGCAGCGTGTGGTAAAAGCAGCTGATGGCGGCAATCATACGTTACTTCCCTATCTCAGAACGTTATTAAGTGAGAAAAAAAAATATCTAGTGGATTTGTGGTATCGGACACGTCGTTCGCCCGCTTCATTAGCAAAAACAAAGTCATTCAAAAAAGGCCACCCAGAGCTCGAAAAACCTATCATTTTATACGGCCTCAAGCGACTCATCTGGCGAGATGCTGACAGCGCGATTTCGCTATGGCAGAAGTATCAAGCCTTGTTTGATTTTTCGCCAGTAGAGCGCTCCGCTATGGATGAAACCTTAGCGTTACGTTTGTCCGTCAATGGGCATCCCGCTGCGAAAAATTGGTTTGAAAAAATACCGCACAAAGATATCACTGGTAATCTTTTGCAATGGTATGTATCAGATACTATTCGTCGGAACGATTGGGCTGGGTTGATTGCCTTTGTTGAGAAGCGCAATCAATTTGAGCACGAACCATTGTACGTAAAATATTGGTATGGCATGAGCTTGCAGCAGCAGAAAAAAACTCGTCAAGCCACCAAAGTATTATCAGATGTTGCACAACAACGTCATTATTATGGATTTCTTGCCAGTCAATTTTTATCTACCCCCTTACAGCTGGTGGATCAGCCGCTACAACCTACTGCGGTTGAACTTGGTGGGATTGAGGGGTATGTATCCGCGCAACGCGCTTATGCACTCTTTAAATTGGAGATGCACACTGAAGCAAGACGAGAATGGCAACATCTGCTTTCCAATTTAAGTAAAGCGGAACAAGAAGTTGCCGCAGTGTTGGCACACAATTGGGGGTGGCATGAACAAGCCATCTCTACTTTTGTAAAAGCGGGTTACTACAATGATGTTAAGCGGCGATTTCCGCTCGCTTATAAATCGCTACTAGTCAGCAGTGCCAATTCAGCTAATATTGACCCTGCATGGGCATTTGCTATTGCACGAAAAGAAAGTGCTTTTTCTGCCGACGCTCGATCTTCTGCAGGGGCACGTGGACTGATGCAACTCTTGCCGAGCACTGCAGAATACATATCGCGTCAAAAGATCACAGCGGGTTCCTTATATCGTCCAAGCAGTAATGTTAAATACGGTACGCGTTATTTAAAGTACCTATTGGGTAAAATGGGCGGAAATCCCGTACTCGCCACAGCAGCGTATAATGCGGGTTGGCGCAATGTTAAGAAATGGGCGCCTTCCGAAAACAAAGTACGTTTTGATCAATGGGTTGAAACTATTCCTTTTAAAGAAACACGCAATTACGTGAAGAGCGTGATTGCCTATCATCAGATCTATGACATGATGCTGGATACCTCGGACAAACAACGGATCTTTACAGAACTTCCTGAACTCTTTATCCATCGAAGTGATTTTGGTTTAGGAAACATTTAACATTAGGGAATTTCCCGCCCAACATACGCAGATAGCAACTATTAATAAGGAATTCCAATGGCAAACCTTAAAGACGCTTTTCGTCAACACATCCAAACGCTTCAAACACGAACGAAAGAAGCCTTGCAGCGGGAATCTATTGATGGATTGATTATTCATTCAGGGCAGGGGAAACGCCACTTCTTGGATGACACCTATTACCCGTTTAAAGTGAATCCTCAGTTTAAAGCCTGGTTACCTATTGTAGACAACCCGAATTGTTGGCTCATCGTGGATGGTGTAAACAAGCCAACTTTGATATTTTATCGTCCCGTTGACTTTTGGCATAAAGTCCCAGACGAACCAAACGACTTTTGGGTCGACCAATTCAATATTATTATGCTTGAAAAAGCCGAAGGGGTAGAAAAACATTTACCGTTCGACAAAGCTAAATTTGCCTATATTGGTGAGTACATTGATGTTGCCAACGCTTTAGGATTTAGCAACGTCAACCCTGACCGTGTTATGCACTATTTGCATTATCACCGAGCCTATAAAACAGACTATGAGTTGATGTCCATGCGGGAGGCTACGCGTATTGCCGTGTTGGGACACAATCAAGCTGAAGCTGCATTTCGTGCAGGTGAAACCGAATACGGTATTCATATGGCGTATTTGAAAGCCACTGGACAAACAGATGTTACCGTGCCCTATG
>CAXRGH010000269.1:0-5187 GCA_964230195.1 Alteromonadaceae bacterium | reverse complement strand
GGTGGGGCTATGGATTTGGTTGCTGGAGCAAAAGATATAATTGTAACTATGACCCACGCTAACAAACACGGCGAATCAAAGCTATTGAATACCTGCACCCTGCCCTTAACTGGCGTCAATTGTATTACCAAAATCATTACTGATCTTGGGGTTCTTTCGGTGCGCGATGGTGCTTTTCATCTACTCGAGATAGCACCAGGTGTTTCGGTTGAAGAAATCGAGCAAAAAACTGAAGGGAAACTCATTATTGATGACAATATGAGGGAAATGAACATTAGCTAGTCTTTGCTGATTTGAGTTTGCGCAACTGCTTTGTTGTTGCGTGCCTCAAATAAGCCTATAATACTAGTGTTTATCACTTCCCTAGGACCTACATTGAAATTTACTGATTTACCGTTAGATCATCGTTTACAGAAATCATTACAAGCGAAAACCTTTACCGACACGACTGAAATACAAACGTTAGCCATACCACATGCGCTGTATGGTAAGGACTTGATTGCGTCGTCTAAAACAGGATCAGGTAAAACCCTTGCTTTTCTGATCCCAGCAATTCAACGTGTGATTAAACAAAAACCGTTGAGTAAACGTGATCCCAGAGTATTGATTTTGGCGCCAACGCGTGAACTTGCTAAGCAAGTTTTTGGTGAATTGAAGAAACTCCTTCAGGGCTTACCCTACAAATGCGCCCTTATCCTTGGTGGGGAAAATTACAATGATCAAGTAAAAGCCCTTGGTCGGCACCCATGCTTTGTCATTGGCACCGCAGGTCGTATTGCTGACCATCTCAAAGATAAATCTTTATTCTTAAATGGGCTTGAGCTCTTAATTCTAGATGAAGCTGACCGGATGTTGGATCTTGGATTCAGCGACCAATTGAATCTCATCCATGGCTACGCCGACCCTAGAAAACGTCAAACTATGATGTTTTCAGCCACCATGGACAACGTTCAACTGCACGCACTAACTCAACGTCTGATGCGTCAACCTGAGCGCATTAAAGTGGGTGAAGCCTACGCACAACACGAAGAGATTGAACAATCATTTTATTTAGCCGACCACCTAGATCATAAGCAAGCACTGTTGGCAGCGATGCTAGAAAACTTGACCTATCAACAAGCCATCATATTCACAGCAACCCGAAATGATGCAGAAAGACTCACCGAGTTGACTAAAACTTGGGGCATTGAGAGTGTCGGTTTACATGGTGATATGAAACAGTCGCAACGAAGCATGATCATGAGTGAGTTCTCTCGTAATCGCTATGCCTGCCTTATAACGACGGATGTTGCATCAAGGGGTTTAGACCTGAGTAAGATCTCGCTGGTCATCAACTTTGATATGCCAAAACATAGCGATGAGTATATCCACCGTGTTGGAAGAACTGGACGGGCCGGTAATCACGGTAGCGCTATTTCTCTGATAGGGCCAAAAGACTGGAATAGCTTCACACAACTGAAAAGCTTTTTGACCCACGAACTCGAGTTTTCCATCTGGCCTGAGTTGGAAGGAAAATTTAAAGGGTTTAGACCAAGAAACAAGCCTGCGAAGAGCTCTCAAGCAGACGATAAATCAACAACAAAACAGAGATCATCCAATCATAAAAAGCCGGTCAAACGAGTGAACACAATGCAAGGGAAAGAGGCTGGTTTTGGAGCAATGCGTAAAAAGCCTCGCGTATCATCAGAAGTGGAAGAGAAACAAAACCCGTGGTTATCTGGAAAACAGGATAGCGACTAAAAAAAATGGGGGTAAAAGCTTGCCCCCCATTCGTCATACCAATTTGATTCTAATGGGTTAACACTTGTGCAGGCGAGAGGCTTGCCGCCTTTCTTGCAGGATAAAGCGTTGCAAGAAAACACAAAAGTAACGCCGAAGATAAAGTCAACAAAACATCTTGCCAATGAAGTTCAGATGGCAAAAAGTCAATAAAGTAGACATCGCCAGCGATCAACTTATTTCCCGTCATAGACTCAAGAGTAACGGCAATTTCGGGACCATAAATCGCAAATACCCCCCCCAATACCGAGCCAACAATGGCACCAAACGCGCCATTAATGACACCATGATATACAAACACGCGCATCACCAATTGATCCGTTGCTCCCATGGTTTTTAATACCGCGATTGCCGATTGCTTTTCATTGACGGCCATAAATAACGTGGAGACTATATTGAAACACGCAACGGCTATTAGCAGCATTAAGGCAATGAATATTACAATACGAACGAGCTGGATGTCGTTGTACAAGTGCCCTTGGCTTCTCGTCCAGTCTGAAATGTATACATATTGATCAAAGTCATAACCAATGGTGCGGATAACTTCTGGTGCCATGTAAGGATCATCTAAACGTATCTGCAAACGCTGAGCTTGCGCCTTACCTTCGACTTGGCTCTCAATATAGTCACCATGTACGAGGGCGGCTGTGTTATTAATGGCAGTGCCAGAGTTTAGAGTGGCTACAACGGTAAAGCGTATTGCTTTAGGTGAACGAAACTGTTGATTGTTTGCAGCGCGGGGAACCAGGATCTGAATCTCGTCCCCCACACTTACGTTTAACTTTTTGAGTAAATGAGGTGTCATCAAAATGGCACGCTTTTCAGATTCAAATAACTGCCAACTCTCAGGGGATGTCACGCGTCTGTCCATCGGATCAAGATACTGAGTGTTGATCCCGTTAAGCTCAATGGCTTGAGCACTCCGTCCCCGCTGCGCCATTGCAACAACATGAACCCTCGGTTGAACGGATACAACATGCGGTTTCTGTTTCAGCGTATTGATTGCCGTTTGCCACTGCTGGATACCACGTTCATCCACCGCAATGAGTTCACCGTGGGGGATTTGCGACAATACTTTGTCTCTCAACTCTCGCTCGAACCCGTTCATCACCGAGAGCAAAACAATGAGCACAAAACACCCTAGCCCCACACCAAGAATTGAGGACATGGAGATAAACGATAATAAACCGCCCCCCGTTTTGTTCTTCCGAAATTGCCAAGCTAGTTTTAACGCAAAACTCATACAACCTGTTCCTCGCTCGGCACGAGCCTCCCATGATCGAGTCGCATTTCACGATCCAATTGCTTTGCCAATTTTAAATCGTGCGTCACAATGACAAAACTGGTATTGAGTGAGGTCTTAAGGGACATTAGCAGCGCATAAATCTCGTTCCCCGTATCTTCGTCAAGGTTGCCTGTTGGTTCATCAGCCAACACTAACTTAGGGCCATGAACCAAGGCTCGAGCAATAGAAACTCTTTGTCTCTCACCACCTGACAAGGCGGAGGGTTTGTGATCCCAACGGTGAGCTAAACCGACCTTTTCTAGCATTTCATTGGCCTTTTGCAGGGCTTGCTTTGAGTCCAGCCCTGCTATCATCAGCGGCATGGCGACATTTTCAACGGCGGTAAATTCAGGAAGTAAATGATGAAATTGATAAATGAACCCAAGGGACTCGTTTCGAAATTTTGCCTGCTGCTTGCCTGATAAACTAAAAATTGACTGCCCTTCAAACAGCACATCACCGTCTGTTGCATCATCAAGTGCACCCAGTAAATGCAGTAGCGTGCTTTTCCCACACCCTGAACTCCCCACAATGGCAAGAGATTCACCTTCCTTGATATCAAAACTTAAGTTATTCAAAACGGAAACAGTTTTACTACCATCTTGGTACGATTTGGATAAATTTCGGCAACTTAACATAAGGGGGATGTTCCTATTACTTTACTTGGTTTACTAATCATAACGTAATGCCTGTGCTGGCTTTTGTTTTGTCGCTGCATAAGCTGGATATAAGGTCGCCAATAAACTAAATGTCAAAGACAGTAACGTCATCATGAGAATCGAACGTGGTTCAATCACAACGGGCAGTATTTGGCCGTTTTCCATGGGTAACAGATGAAGATTTAACGCTATCAGTAAAGGATTGATTTGATACGCAATTAACAATCCGAGACTCACTCCCCACAAGCAACCTTTCAACCCGTTAAACATACCGTTGAACATAAAGACTTGCATGATAGAGAAGGTTGATAAACCTTGGGTGCGCAATATTGCAATATCTGATTTCTTTTCAGTCACCACCATCACTAACGAAGACACAATATTAAAAGCCGCAACTGCAATAATCAGCAGTAACATGAGGCTCATCATATTCTTTTCCATTTTTACCGCAGAGAAAAGTGCTCCTTGTCTATCTCGCCATGTTTCGTGGACTGTATACGTTGCTGGTAATGCGGTAATAACGGAATCAAGTTGAAACGCATCATTCAACGTCAAGCGATGTAGCGATGGGGTATCAGTTTGGGCTCTTGTTAAACGTTGTACATCTGAATGGTGGGCATACATTAAGCGTGCATCCATCTCACTACCACTTCGAAACAACCCCGTGACGATCATTTTTCGTTGCTTTGGTACAGGGCCCAGAGGGGTGTAAAGCACTTGTCCAGGAACAATAACTCTGACAATATCGCCAACGCCAACATCCAATGAACGTGCTAACTCAAATCCTAATATCACATGATACTTTCCGGCGATCATGTGCTCAATTCCACCTTGCGTTAGAAATTGATTGAAGACTGGACTGTCTTTGTATTCATTCGGAATTACCCCTCGCATTAACACACCTTGCAAATGGGATGATGACTGAACAATAGTTTGCAGCTCTAACCAGTGACTCACCGCATTGACGTCTGACGGAAATGTCTCGAGAGACGGGGGTGTATCGCTAGATACTACAATATGAGGAGACAACGAAAGGATTTTGCGTTTCAATTGAGCTTCAAAGCCATTCATCACCGAAGACACCAGTATCAAAGCAGCGAGTCCAATTGAAATCCCCAACACTGAAAATACATTAATAAATGAAATAAATTGGTTACCACTATTGACCCGAGCATAGCGTATTCCAATAAAAGCAGAGACCTTTGCTAACATAAAATTCCATTAGTGTGATGAACAATCGCCATAACTTCTAAAATAAAGTCATGCATGGGTAGATAATACGTATAGAAGTGGATGAATGCTAACACATTCTGTAATAAAATGTGGTTTAGTAATGGAAAGAAAATACTGAGAAATATATGACGGACAACACTTCACCAGCTGATAAACACGAGGCTTTCGAACAATACTTTTTAGTTGAGCACGCCATCGATGTTGCTATTACTCCATTGCCACCAGAGTATC
>CAXRGH010000268.1:0-9093 GCA_964230195.1 Alteromonadaceae bacterium | reverse complement strand
GATATGTTGGTGGATGGTCATGACATTGAAGTGGTTCGTTCAACCTTAACTAAAGATATTAAAATGACCAATGAACGCCACGACTTTGGCGCTGGTATATTCCGGAATTTGGCAGATATTGCGCCCGCGATGGGCATGATTGGAACCTTGATTGGCTTGGTTGCCATGCTGAAAAATATGGAAGACCCTAAATCCATTGGACCCGCTATGGCAGTGGCACTATTAACCACGCTATACGGTGCATTACTCGCTAACCTGATTGCATCTCCCATAGCGACTAAACTGAGCAACCGTAGAGAAGAAGAAAAACTGAATCGTCAATTAGTGCTCGACGGGATCATTGGTATTGCCGATGGTCAAAATCCGCGAGTGATTGAAAGTATGTTGCGTAATTATCTTGCTCAGGGTAAACGCCCGTCAACAGATACAGATGAGTAGTTATGGAAGAAGAATGTAAATGTCCCCCCCCGGGGCTACCTGCTTGGCTCGCGACATTTGCTGACTTGATGTCATTGCTGATGTGCTTCTTCGTCTTGTTGCTCGCATTTTCTGAGATGGATGTACTTAAGTTTAAACAGATTGCCGGCTCTATGAAGTTTGCTTTTGGTGTGCAAAATAAAATTGAAGTGAAAGATATTCCCAAGGGCACCAGCGTAATAGCAATGGAATTTCGTCCGGGACGCCCAGAGCCTACACCCATTGAGAGTATTCAGCAGCAAACCATGGAAATGACACAGCAGATGCTTGAATTCCAAGATGGTGAAGAAGCTTCTGTGGGTGGACAACAGAAACAACGTGGTAAGCAACGCGGTGGTAAGTCACAACAAACGGATACAAAAACAGCAGTTGAAACACAAGCTGAATCAGAAACACGTGAACAGACCAACCAAACCATGCAGGCTATCGCCATGCAACTGCAAGAGCAAATTGTAGAGGGCTCCATTGAAATGGAAGCGTTGGGGCAACAAATCACCATCCGTATCCGAGAGAAAGGGGTGTTTTCCGCTGGTTCTGCCTTTATTCAGCCCCAGTTTAGTCCCGTATTGGTCAAACTTGGGGGGATACTCGCTGATATTCCTGGCGTGATTGAAGTGAAAGGACACACGGATAAACAACACATTTCAAATGAACTATATCTGTCGAACTGGGATCTTTCTGCTCAGCGTGCAGTGGCGGTTGCGGAGGAGTTGCGAAAAGCCGACAAATTCGACGAAGATCGTATGGCGGTGATTGGATTGGCATCATCAGAGCCCCTAGTGGAAGGTGATGGTCCTGAAGCGCGCAGTAAAAATCGTCGTGTGGAAATCTCCATTGAGCAAGGAAAATCGATGCAAGCTGATCCAATCTCGGTATTAGAGTAGTATGTGTTGGCCTATTATTTGTTGTTAAGGTCAATATGCTTGTCATCGTTAAACTTCATCCTGAAATCTTTGTAAAGAGCCGCTCGCTCCGTAAACGTCATTTAAAATTGCTGGTGGGCAATATTCGTCAAGTCATGAAACGTCATGGCTTGCATGTGATCGTTGAGAACCGATGGGATCGGTTAACCGTTGAACCTAAGCAGCATCATCAGTATCAACTTTCTGACATAATTACTCGTTTGCAAACCATCCCCGGTATTGACCAATTGCAAACCGTCAAAACATTTCTTTTTCATAACTTAAGTGATGCAGCTCAGATTGTAGTTGAGCAAACTCGTGAGTTATTAACTGGTAAATTGTTTTTTGTTCGAGTGAAACGAAAAGGCGATCATGAGTTTTCATCCGTGGAAGCGGGACGAGAGTTCGGTGGCAGGATTTTAAGGGAAGGGCACACCGCTGGCGTGAGTTTAAAGTCGCCAGAGGTGACTGTTGATGTTGCCATTGATCAAAATCAACTGACTCTAATTGATGATGTTTTCAGTGGTATGGGCGGTTACCCGTTACCGGCACAAGGTAACGCGCTTTCTCTTATTTCAGGCGGATTTGATTCGGCCGTAGCCAGTTATCAGATGTTACGTCGCGGTACTCGCTTACATTATTGTTTCTTTAGCTTGTCTGGAATACAACATGAAATCGCAGTGAAGCACGTGGTGTCATACCTTTGGAAAGAATTTAGTAGTTCTCATAAAAGTCAGATGATCTGTATTAATTTTGAGCCATTGGTGAACCAAATATTAGAGCGAGTTGACAATGCCATCATGGGGGTGGTTCTGAAACGTATGATGCTTAAGGCAGCCGCTCAAGTTGCTCAACGAATGCAGGTTGACAGTATGGTGACGGGTGAGAGTATTGGTCAGGTGTCGAGTCAGACCATGGCGAATTTGTCAGTGATTGATCAGGTGACGGAACAGTTGATCTTACGTCCATTAATATGCTCGGATAAACAAGCCATTATTGATGTTGCCCGAGAGATAGGGGTAGAAGATTTAGTGAAATCAATACCAGAATATTGTGGAGTCATCTCTCAGAAACCGTCGGTTGCCGCAAATCTTGACGACGTTATTGCGGCCGAAGCCACCTTGGATGACGACATACTCGAGCAAACATTATCTGCCGCAGAGCGCATAGACGTCAGCACTATTGATGCAGAGGCTCATGATGCAGTTGAGCATGTCAATCGCGTTGAAACTTTGCCATCAGAAGCGGTGGTGATTGATGTCAGAGGGCCTTTGGAAACAGAAAATGCGCCATTGGTGTTAGCCACCCACGACGTCATGTTACTTCCTTTTTATAAATTGCAATCACAGTTTGCCTCGTTAGATCCTAGCAAAGCCTACTACCTATACTGTGACCGCGGTGTTATGAGCCAATTACAAGCGGTACTTCTGAAGGAATCAGGTTTTGATAATGTGCATGTTTACGAAGGTAGGCGCTGAGCTTGATAGTGTTCTCTCTATGGGGCACCTTCAAGCGTATAAGGGCGGTTAGCTTATATCAAGTGCGATTATGCGCTCATAAATCTGGCGGTTCAATGGTGTTTCAAGACCATGCAAATCCGCTTGGTTTAACAAATAACCGGTAATGTGTTCTATTTCTGTGAATCGATTGAAATGGACATCTCGGTTCATGGAAGAGTAGTTACTGGCGGTTGACTGGCAGACTGCAATGACCTCGCTGTACAACTCATGAGTGGCTAATGATATGCCACAGGTCGACATCACTTGGCAAATTTCCTCACAAATCTGCATGATTTCATCAACGTGATTGAGCAATTCACCATTTCGGCACTGCTTAATCGCCGTCAACGGATTGATGGCACAATTAATCGCCAACTTTTGCCAAAGCATTTTTTCAATGGCAGGTTGCCACTCACATGGTGGAAATAACTTATCTAAAAGGTGAGTGATTTTTTGGTCTAGCTCGTCATGTGTATTTTGGATACCGCCAATTGCAGTTTTACCTTGTCCGGTTTGATGACAACTAGTCGGACTGGTTTTCAGTGCGCCATATTGGGTTGTTGCTGCATAGACACAAAGATTTGGGTACTGTGCTTGTATGGCTTCTTTCACACCCATTCCGTTATGAAATAATACTACAGGTTGATGGTGAATGAATGGCGCTAGAGTATGCAATGCATCCATGACTTGATAGGCTTTAGTGGGAACAATAATGATATCGTCTGGCTGGATATTGCAAGGTTCAACTACTGTGGGAGTAACGACTAGCGCTTCATCTGGGAATGTCATGGGGACAGTACTAGGATGGCGAGTTATCACGCCATAAGGGATATCATTCTGAATGCATTTTAACGTGAGTAGGCTTCCAATTGCCCCTTGTCCAATAATAACAAGCCTCATGATGATTGACGCTCCAGTACTTTGGGTAACTTAACTTTGGGCCAATCAAAGGTGAATGGAACACCAAAGGTTTTGATGACTTGCTGCACATTGTCGGATAGGAAATGTGCGCCAGTTTCAATGGGGGCGGTGATTTTGATAGCTTGGTTGTCATAGTTAAAGCTAAGGGCGTAGGCATGCAGATATGTCCTGTCCGCATCCTCACCTTGGTATAAGGTATCGCCGGTGATGGGACTGCCAAGGCTTTTTAATGCCACTCTTATTTGATGAGTTCGTCCCGTGTGAGGTTTGATAACAAATAGCCGTGTTCCTGAGCCGGTCCCTCTGGTTATGAACTGAGTGGCTGCAATGAGGTGATTATCTCTATTGAGTGCCCACTTACCATCGCGGATCTTTTTCATACCACCTATTACTGTTCCTTGTTTTTTTGTTGGCTTTTTATTGCTGAGTGCGAGATAACATTTTTCAATCTGACGTTGTTCAAATAAGACACCAAATTTTGCGGCCGCCTGTTGGTTACGAGCAACGATAAAACAGCCTGAGGTCACTTTGTCGAGTCTGTGTACGAGCCAAAGTTTTTCTGAGTTTGTTTGCTGGCAAACTTGGTGTAACACCCCAAGTTCTCCCTGCTCATCTTGAACGCTGACTCCAGCAGGTTTATTTACAACAAAGAAATCGGTATGTTCAAAAAGAATGGTAATCACATTGGGGACCTTACGTTATTGCTGTGCCCCCGTTGTCAGCTGTTAGTGCTGTTTAATCAGTTCAAGGGCTTCTTTGTATTTGAACGCTTGGATCAGACTTCTTAGTTGTCCATTGACGTCAGACGGCAATTGTAACTCTAAAATTAATTTGTTGAGAATAGGCGCAGCAATTAAATCTTCTTTTTCTAGATGGTCAATCAACTTTTGCTTGGATGTGTGGTTCGCATCTTTATCATCATTACCTTCTTGCATCAAATCTTCGATGCTATTGATGGTTTGCGTTAAGGTTGAGAAAAAGGTGGTTTCTGACTGGGGGCTGGACTGAACCCCTTTAAGTAAAAATTCATATTCCTTACACGCGTTCATAAGGGCCGACAGGCCGAGGTTTCCGGTCACGCCTTTTAACGTATGCACGTAATCACGATGGGCTTGAGATTCTTCCGCAGCTTTGAATTGGGCGATTTTATCGGGCGCTGACTGGTATTCGTTGATAAAGCGCTTAAACAGTTGGAATAGGATGGCTTGATTGCCGCTTAGTTGATTAAGCGCGAATTCTAAATCAATTAATCGTTGCTCGCGAATGTCCATTGCGTAGTCCATTATGAAATTGGATATGTATCTAAAAGCTAGCATAAGTTTTATCGGTTGCCAAAGGTGCAATGAACTCACCTTTTTACTAATTTTGTTACAACCCAAAACCAACTAATTGATTTTTATCAGTGACAAGACGCTCTAACTCAATGATAATATCTGCATATTTTGCATCTCAATGGCTTAGGGGCTCAATTGAATCATTCATTGTTCACATCTCGGTTAGATCGATTACGTCATCATGGCGCCAATGGCGCGATTTCTGATATTAAGCATGGAATAGAGCGAGAGTCATTGAGAGTCGATATGACCGGTCAGTTGTCACAAACCCCTCACCCTACTGCACTTGGGTCGGCGCTTAAGCATAATTTCATTACCACAGACTATTCTGAGTCTCTGCTTGAACTGATCACAGAGCCTCAGCGGGAAATATCGGGTGTACTTGAACGTCTCTCGGATATTCATAAGTTTACGCATGGTAAGCTACCCAACGAATTGCTATGGCCGAGCAGTATGCCGTGTTCCATCGATCGTGACGATGACATCAATATTGCGCAATACGGCACATCCAATCTAGGGCGAATGAAAACGCTCTATCGCCAAGGGTTAAAGCATCGCTACGGCAGTATGATGCAAGTGATTGCAGGCATTCATTATAATTTCTCACTGCCTAAATCATTTTGGAAAGTGGTGTTAGATGATGAATCGGTAACACAGTCCGTTATTTCTCAGAAATATTTTGATTTAATCCGAAATTATCAACGCATGAATTGGATGATCCCCTATTTGTTTGGGGCATCACCAGCAGTGGATCAGGCTTTCTTGCAAGATAAGCCCACTCACTTTGACTTTAAAAGAGTTGGTCAACACACCTTATACCTACCCTATGCGACATCACTGCGCATGAGTGACCTTGGGTATACCAATGACGCTCAATCATCGTTGCGGATTTGCTACAACACATTAGATGATTACGTGAGTACTGTCCGTGCGGCAATTAAGACGCCTGCACCTGAATACCAAGTATTTGATGCCTGTGAGGGAGAACGCAGACGTCAATTAAATGCCAACGTATTACAGATTGAGAATGAACTTTATTCGTCCATTCGTCCCAAGCAGCCCACCCAATTATTAGAGAAGCCGACAGACGCTTTGGAGAGTCGAGGGGTTGAATACGTTGAAGTAAGAGCGCTTGACCTGCAACCTGACAGTGAAATAGGTATCACCTCTGAGCAATGTCACTTCCTTGACGCGTTTCTAGTGTATTGTGCCCTTGAAGAGAGTCCGGCTTACGAGCCACAAGAATATAATGAAGTTGAGAACAACATGAAAGCGGTTGTGGAAGCGGGACGTGATCCCTCATTATTGCTTGTGCAGTTGGGGAAACAACGCAAGTTATCTGAATGGGCGACCGAGATTCTTCAAAACGTTGATGCTGTCGCTGCCGTGATGGACGAGCTCAGCGGCGGGAACGCCTATCGTAAAGCCACAGAGCTTCAGCAAGCAAAAGTCAATAATGTTGAACTAACGCCATCTGCTCGCATTGTTAAGCAGTTAGTGGATCAACAACAAGACTTGTCTGCAATGAGTCTTGCACAAGCTATCGAGCAAAAACGTATTCATGCCGGTAATCCTTTTGTGCATTATTCAGAGGCTATATTTGAGCAAGAAAACCTTGATTCACATGCCAAACAACGCGCACAAGAAGATGCTGATACGGTAACATTTGAACGTTTTTTAACTGACTATTTTGACACAGAGTAATTTTACAGGGAGCTTGCTAATGTCCGCGTGTCTAATTCAAAAATTGGGATTTTTCATTACAGTCACGAGTCTTTTGGTATTGAGTGGCTGTTCGACACTGCCCCCCAGAAACCCCGATAACCTATGCGATATTTTTTACGAAAAAGATGATTGGTATGACGCTGCAGATGACATGAGAGATCGATATGGTGTACCTATCCATGTGCCTATGGCAATGATGTTTCAAGAAAGTAGTTTCAAGTCTGATGCTCTGCCTCCTCGTGATTACGTGTTTTTCGGTTTGATACCTTGGGGCCGAGTGAGCACTGCATACGGATATTCGCAAGCTAAAACCATGACATGGTCTGATTATATTAAGGATTCAGGAAACTCAGGTGCCGATCGCGACGATTTTGATGATGCAATTGATTTCATGGGGTGGTTTGTCTCTAAGAGCCAAAAGGTGAATAAAGTGTCCAAATGGGATACTTACAATCAGTATTTGAACTACCACGAAGGGTGGGGAGGATACCGAAAGAAAACCTATAATCGTAAGCCGTGGTTGAAAAAAGTGGCTAAAAAAGTTCACAGCAGAGGATTACGATACGCTCAGCAACTCAAAAGCTGTGAAGAGGACTTAAAGAGTCCTTGGTGGTGGCCCTTTTAATTAGGATTCGTTTCTTAGTAATTTCCTAAAAAAGTGACGGAAAATATTGCCCCGCTGATTATTAAATTATGCTGGGTAATTGGAAAGTGCATTTTGACTGTTTGAGATTATCCATTGATTGCGTCCGAGTTGCTTCGCCTCAAGTAAAGCTTCATCTGCAATGTCAATTGATTCTTGTAATGTTTGTTTTTTTGTATCGACAACGCATGCACCCACAGAAACAGTAATTGGAATAGAGTCAGAACCCTCAAGCATACTACCTTCGTGGAATGCACTTACGATACGGGATGCAATGGACTCTGCGGCATCGACGGAGGGAACCGGCGTAACGAAAACGAACTCATCGCCACCATATCGAGCGAGTAGGTCAATTCGTCGGGATAAATTTTTTAATTTGTCCGAAATAAAACGAATGGCTGAGTCTCCAACCGAGTGTCCATAATCATCGTTAATTGTTTTAAAGCTGTCCACATCAATCATATAGACTGCCGCAAAACGGTTTTTCAGAGCGAGCTTCTCAAATAATTGTTCGCCTTGTTCAAATAGCCCTCGTCGATTACAAATATTGGTCATGCTATCAGTGCAGGCTAACGTGTTCAATCGGCAACGTTCTTCCTCTAACACTTCGTTATTACGACGCATATATTGACTTAGCGTTGTTTCGTATATTGAGCGAAGAGAGAATTCGATGAGTTCTTTGAATTGGGCTAACAGATCGATTTGCTGTTCGTTGTAGCTGTTTTCGACGGAATCCAACATACATATGGTTCCAAATACATCACCGTTCGGCCAGATGATTGGCAACCCAACATACGAAATCATGTTTAGCTCGATATCTGGATTGGTATCCCAGTCTGGATCTACCAATGCATTAGGAACCAATAGCATACGTCGACTCTGCATTACGGTTTCACAATACAATCCAGTCCCAAGTGATGCCATTTCACCGCGCTCATACGGATTATCATGACTTTCTGATGATTTGAACACTTCAATTTCTTTGTGGTGCACGCGCATGATTAAGGCTGCGGGTATATTGACCAACTTAGCAATTAAATCGATAGATTTTTGCCAAGATTCTTGAACATCAATTGGTATTTTTAAGGTGCTCGTGTCTACGTCCATGTGATCTCGCATACTATACCTGTAAATAAATGCATTTATTCATAAAAGGTAGTTTTAAGCTTCAAATGTAGCAGTACATTTCAAAAATGTATGCTACTTACATAATAGACCAGTATTAGTAGTTGCACATCTAAAAATTTAAAAACTTCAAGTTATTAATAACCAGTAGTTTTGATGATGACAGTACGACACGAGACTTTGACAATTAATGCTTAAAGTCGCAAGCGCCATCAGAGTGTACATGGCCATGATCAATTTCGTCTTGCGTTGCCTCTCTTACGTCAAGTATTTCAACCGCGAAATTGAGTGTAATCCCTGCGAGCGGGTGGTTACCGTCAACGATCACATCTTCGTCAGTCACTTCTAAAACAATCACTGACTGTTCACCGTCGTCGGTTTGGGCTCTGAATTGCATACCCTCGGTGACTTCAATTCCCTCAAACATAGAAATTGGTACTGCTTGCATTAGGCCATCGACTCTCTCG
>CAXRGH010000267.1:0-42291 GCA_964230195.1 Alteromonadaceae bacterium | reverse complement strand
GCGATAGTCTTGATGTTTGGTGCCAAAATCATGGATTAGTATGACAAGAAGTCACTGAACTCGATGAATTCAGGCATACATTTAGCCATTTCCATTTAGATATACAACCGATGCTTATATTAGTGAAACCAAACTCGGAGGGACGGTTGCAAGATAGCAGCGATACTTGGTATGACTTGCTCACGCCACCTCAACTGGGGCTCTCCGCTCCCGCTAAAAAACTGATTGAACAGTTGCAACTGAATCTGCTATCGCGGGTTTAGCATTTGTATCCGTTCGGTGATATGATGCCGACCGCATTTGTTAATAAAGGAAACTCCTATGACAAGACTCGTCAATTGCGAATATCTAAAGAAAGAGGCAGAATGTCTCGATTTCCAACTTTATCCAGGTGATATTGGTCAGCGCATTTTCAATGGCATATCCAAAGAAGCATGGAAATTGTGGCAAGGCAAACAAACGATGCTGATTAACGAGCACAAGTTAAATTTGATGGAGCCGTCTGCAAGGAAGTTTTTAGAAGAGCAAATGGTGGGATTTTTATTTGAAGGAAAAGGAGTTGAAGTAGAAGGTTACGTACCTCCTAGTGAATAGTATTCATTCAGTATGATGGTATATCGTACAGTGTTGGTGGTTCTTTGTGCATTCAAGATAAAAAATGAAAAAAGTTGTTGACTTCAAGCCCAAGAATCCGTTTAATACGCCCCACAGCAACGCAGTCAGCAATGAACGCAATGCAACGCCCAGATAGCTCAGTTGGTAGAGCAGAGGATTGAAAATCCTCGTGTCGGTGGTTCGATCCCGCCTCTGGGCACCATATTTAGAAAAGCCCGTAACCTTGTTACGGGCTTTTTGCTTTTATCTTCAGAAAGACAGTTGGCCAAATTGCTGTTATGCTCTTGGTGTTATTGATATTGTCTATTTGCGCTTACAGAATCACAAAATTTATGGCTCATATTCGGGAACACTCATCTTCTCCTTTGTCACACAAGATTGAAGCATTCATCACATTAGCACTGTTTCATGCCTTAGCTTTGTTGCCGTTCCCTGTACTTAAAAGATTATCCACAGCCTTTACAACGTTAACTTGGCATCTTGGAACAAAAGGTGTCAAGGTGACAAAACGCAATGTTGAGAGGTGTTATCCACAACTGTCTAAAACTGAACAAGAGGCCTTTGCCAAACGAAGCTTTCAAGATTTCGGACATCTATTCGCTGAGATGTGTAAGCTTTATACTAAACCATCTCACTGGGCTGAAAAGCAAATCATTGAAACTCGTGGTCAGGCGATCATGGAAGAAGCCGTTGCCAAAGGCAAAGGAGTGATTGTGTTGGCACCTCATATGGGTAATTGGGAACTGTTTAGCCATATCTTGCCGAGGTTTGGTCAGGTCAGTGCATTGTATCGTCCCCTCAAAAAGGCGTTTGTGGAAGAATTCATTTTTAATGTGCGCAAGCAGCAAGGCGCTGAATTAATCCCTATCTCGCGGCGTGGTCTTATTCGGTTGATAAAGGCTATCAATGGGGGAGGGATTACTTGGATAATGCCCGATCAATGCCCTTCAGACGGCAGTGGAGAACATGTACCGTTTCTTGGTCATTCAGCTTACACCATGACACTTGTGTACAGTTTGCTGCGACGCTGTGAGAGTACCATCGTATTTGCTTTCAATGAACGCACCGATAATGGGTTTATTACCCATTATCTTGCGCCCGATCCCGACATCTACAGTGACGATAAAGTCACATCACTAACAGCCATGAATCGTTCTATCGAGTCTTGTATTTCAATTTGCCCCGAACAATTTCAATGGGAGTACAAGCGCTTCAAACGATCGAGTGATAAAACACGCTGTTTCTATGATGATGTGTGATACGAATTAAACGCGTATAAAAATCAATACTTATAGAAATAAAAAATAATTTAATGTGATTTATATTACAAATATACTTCTCCGCGAATTTGGAGGAGTTATGTTTGTAGTTACACTGGTCAATGGCCAATATCAAAAGCAATTTGAATACACAAGTTTGAAGCGAGCACGCAAAGCCGCAAAAGAAAAGTTAAAGGGCCAGCTCTACTACCCGTTTGCTGTAGTGACAGGGGAAGGCGTTGACGAACTCTATGGTAAATCGTCATCAACTGATGTCACTAACGACAGTGCGGCTCGCAATCAACCCATCATAGTCAATACTCAGACCGTTGGCCCAGCAAACAGCGTACTATCAAGTCGCAGAATGGGATTACGACATCAGCATTAATAATCAGTAAACCTCACGGTTTCATTGTGAGTGTTTTGCAGGAACTGTGAATATCAGGTCACCAATTTGAAATGGTTTCCATTTGGGTTCAACCAACTGAATCTGATTATTTTCGAGCAGAGGCTTTAAAACACTGTTGTCACTTGGATTGTGTACTGACATGTAGTTTTTGGACCACTCAGTTTCGTTCAATTGCCACAAAAAGGCTGACGTATAGTGATTCCGTTCCTCTATACTCACGAACTCTGGCACCATGTCTCCATTAAGATCATAGGCAATAAGATAAAACGATTTTCCCTGATATTGGTTGAAACGACTGGAGGTTGCATCCTGTGTGACTGCATCAATGAATTCAGCAGGAAAGGCAGATTTATTAGGCCAATAGGTGATTTTCGTTTCCAAGTCCGCTTGACTTTCGGCTTGCGAAGGGGCTTTGTCTTCAGCTTTTCTGAGCCTAGATTCATAAAACCTGTTAATGACAGTGATCTTATCAGGCGCTTCATTCTCGAGAGTTGATTTGAGAGCTTGGAGCTTTAGATAGCCATGTCTGCCATAGGTATTTCCAAACTGGCTATAATTGAAGTCGTTATAGCTGAGTTCGCCATCAAAAAGGCGTGCTAATTGGCTATTCGCGGATATACGCTGAAAATCAAGGATGGGAGAGTTCACTAATAACATGGCTATCATGACAACAATACCCATTCCAACATTGACGACACTCAAGGTTTCAAGCCATCTATCGCGTCGGCGCACAATACCCACAAGATAGCCTATTGAGAAAGTGGTGAGAAACGACCAAACCAGTAAACCCCAACAGCGAGCCTCTGTTAAGCCATATTGCTCAATTCTCAGATACAGACCGTGTGCTGATATAACACTATAAATAGGGAGCAATGCAACACCAACGAATATTAGCCTGTGGATCAGGTAGTGGTAGGGGCGATCGGTTGTCTCATTTTGATAAACAGTATTGACAAAAAATAAGGTTAACGCTTGAAGCCACATAACAAGAATACTGCCAGAACCGGTATTCCATAAGGCATCGAGTCCAGTAAATGGCAGAGTACAAAGGAAACCAATAGAGACGATTGTGATTGCAGGTAGCAGGAATTTTACTAATGTCTTTAGGATCATGGCGATCACATCTGCTGTATTGATAATTCGTCTAAATAAAATAATGGAAAATCCAAGTGCCATGTTGAGCACGGGAATAATAAACCAATATTTACCTAACAAGGTTTCAAAAACGGTTATCCCTATCACAGAAAACAGAGCTGCACCGAGATGCAATATCCCGAAAAACACGCCAACGAACACGGAGCACTCAGCAAAAATAATAAAGTTGCGCCAGGACAGGTTAAATAAACGGCTGTAGCTTATCGCTGCTTTGCTACTGTATTGTTGGATGTACATCAGGGCTTTGAAGGAGGCAATAAGAGAAGTGAAAACGAAAATCCCAATGAGGCCGGCATTTCTCACGTAGTCAGTCGGTGTTTGTTGCAAACCAATATATGCGCCTAGGGATGCGAGTAGTAACGAAAATGGAATAATGAGTTTACCTGAGCTTTTAATATTAGCATCAGTAATGCTGAGCAATGTGAGTGATGGAGCGCTAATAAAAAAGGTAATCAAAGCGACAAACCAAACAGGATCAGTAGAAGGCCATACCTGTTGCTCAAAGCTTGCGTAGAGCAGAGTCAGAATGACACCTTGAAGTGATGAGATACCAATAATAATGGATGTTTTTGGTAGGTTAATCTGCATGTCTGTCCTTAAAACGAGAGGGTGAAGACAATCGTAACTTGTGCTTACGCTTCTGTGTTTTTTCTGCCTTTGGGGATTACGCTTATCAGCATGACAAGCAGAGCACCGATAGCGAGCGCTAACACACCGTCAACCGTGATTGCTGTCACTTGACTTAACCAGTGCTCAGCTTCAAATCCCAGCCACTGGTTCAACACAGGAGATAAGGCATGCAACACGGGAATGCTGTGTGTCAGAATGCCACCACCAACTAAAAACATGGCTAGGGTGCCAAAAATTGATAGCAGCTTCATCAAATTAGGTGCGAGGATCAATAACCCGCGTCCGAGGTATTGGTAGGTTGAGCGCAGGAGACTGCCTGCGGAAAGTGCGAATCCTTTCCGAAGAAGAAACAACCCCATGTCGTCAAGCTTAACAATGAGGGCAACAAAGCCATAGATACCCACTGTGATCGCAAACGCAAGTCCGCTTAGTACCATGACCTGAGTGGTAAAATCAGCCGCTTGTAAAGTCCCCAAGACAATCACAACAATTTCAGCTGAAAGAATAAAGTCTGTGCGTATGGCACCTTTGATTTTTTCTTTTTCAAGCGCGACTAAGTCAATAGCATCATCTTTTAGTGCTTCTAATCGTTGCTCTCGCTGCTCTGGATCTTGAGATAATTTATGCAACAGTTTTTCGGCGCCCTCGTAGCATAAGAATGCACCACCAATGATCAGTAATACGGTGATGAGTGGCGGATAAAGCCAGCTAATAAGTAGGGCCCCGGGTACTAAAAATAACTTGTTGAGGAGAGAGCCTTTGGCGACTGCCCAAATCACCGGAAGTTCTCGCTCAGCCTTGACACCAGAAACTTGCTCAGCATTGAGAGCAAGATCGTCGGCTAGCACTCCCGTTGTCTTTTTCATTGCGACCTTTGATAAGACGGCAACATCGTCGAGTAGTGTTGCAATGTCGTCAAGCAGGGTGAGAAGATTAGCACCAGCCATTTGTTTTCCTTAACCTCTAGGGTAATATTGCATAAGCCATTGATAACTATTGGCATCATTCGATTTTTGAGCAAAGTGTAAGCCCAATTCAACGAGTTGTACATCGTAGTTATATCGTTTCAAATACTGCTTAATTTGCATCAGGGCTTGGCGCGTTTGTCCGATATTATCCATAGATAACCAATATAAATAGGCGTATTGACTGTTATTAGGTGCAATACCAACAGCTGCTTTAAAGGCCTTGATCGCCGCCTGATATTGTTTGGCTCTGACAAGGTACAAACCGTGACTGTAGTGCAATAGTGGATCTTTCGGTAATGCTTGCAACCCTTGCATTAGGATCTTGTGTTCTTGCTCGGGATGCCCGTTGTTGCGGTATAAGTCCGCTAAATTGATGTAGGCTGCGGTGAAATATGGATCAATAAAAATGGCTGACTTAAATTTATCTTCTGCGGTTTTATAGTCGGCGTTAGCCATGCTCAGCATACCGTGATTGAGGCGACCTTCTCCTCGCCAGCTGCTG
The DNA here is from genome assembly GCA_964230195.1 of Alteromonadaceae bacterium. GTDB lineage: Bacteria > Pseudomonadota > Gammaproteobacteria > Enterobacterales > Alteromonadaceae > CAXRGH01. The sequence goes on along the minus strand of CAXRGH010000267.1, from coordinate 36,753 downwards.
GTTTCATGGCTCTCAATAAGTGCCTCATAGGCTCGCTTAAAGTCAACTTTCGCATCACTTGGTAATTCAGCACCGAGTAACTGATTAGCTGCGGCGGTTTTGATAGCAAGATGGTCAGCCTTCAATAAAGGCGTAAGCAGTTCAACTCGTTGCGTCAACGGCAGGTGTTGGGCAACACGTGTGGCTGCAAGTCTGATTAGGGGTTCATCATGGGATAGCCACTGTTTAAAGTGAACCGTGGGTATATTACCAGTGACCGGTACTTGGCTGAGATATTCAATAGCTGTCGCTCTAACGATGGCTGATTGAGATGTGTCTTCAATTAATGCCAGATGTTGTACCCAAGGGGCACCGCCGTTCACTTGAAGTTGCCAAAATGTTTGTTCAGCTTGACTAGGTGCATCTGGCTTACCGTGCCATGAACTGATTGCGGTAGCGGCCCATTGATTATCTTTGTCTTGGTGACATTGTGTGCAGGCGTTAGGAGAATCCAGGGCCTGACTTAAATGCGGTTTAGGTATTTTGAAACTGTGATCTCGACGATCGTCCACCACCATATACGTATTGGTGGGCATATGGCAATCCACACATTGTGATCCGGCACTCTCAGGTTCATGACCATGGTGAGCTTTAACATCATAGGTAGACGGGCTATGACACTGTAAACAGACTTCTTGCTGGGGTAACTTCAGTTTCATGGTGTGTTTGTCATGGCAATCCAAACAGTTCACACCGGCTTCGTACATTTTGCTTTGTAAGAATGAACCATAAACATACACTTCTTCTTTTATTTGACCGTCTGCATGGTACAAGGGACTTGCTAACAGTGTCGGAGTGAACTGGTCCAAGAATGCGGTTTGCTGCTGACTGTTATTATCCATACCATCAGTGAGTGGTGAGCGAAGGGAATGGCACGCAAAGCAGGTATCCATAAATGTGTTATCGCGCTCTGGTCCGATCCATTGGGCAATGTCTTCATCTGGTTTTCTGATCCACTGCCCAGTAAACCCAGGTGAACTTGAGGCCGGTGTATGGTTTTCCATGGTTTCAGCATGTTTGTCCATAGTGCCATGGCACGATTGGCAACCAACATTAATATTGTCCCATTGGGTGTCAAAAGTGTCTGTTGCCACGTTGTATTGTCGTTTTAAACCGTCTGAATGGCAGTCTGCACACATGCCATTCCAATTTTGTAAGGGTTGACGCCAATGTAATCTGTCCGCTGGTTTTATTTCCTCATCTGGGTAAATATGAAACCAGCGTTGCCCGCCATCGTCAGCGGTACGGCTATCCCATGCAAAAGGCAGTACGTGGTATCGGCCAGCTTCGGTTTGCACTAGGTATTGCTGCAACGGATAATGACCAAAGACATAGTCAATGCTGTAGGTGGTTTCGGTATCATCATAGCCAATGGTGACTGAGTATTGCCCATCTTTTTCCCTGAAGGTGGCGTGTTGCCCATGATGTTTCAATGTAGGTTGAGTAAAATCACCAAGCACGTTACTGGGTGAGGCTTTTGCCATTGCTTTGGCATGATCAGATTGAGACCACGCCTGATGTTGTGATTGGTGGCAACTGGCACAGGCTTGTGGCGATGCTGAATTTGCCTGTGAGTATGATGTTAACCATAGTAATTGGATGATGAGCGTTAACAGCCAGCTCGTCGGTTTTCTCATTAAACGGCCCTCTTGCCATGTGAATAGACATCTTATCATTATTCAATGAACCACTTCATGTCGGGTTGGTGTTATCAACCATGGCTTTGATAACGGTCAATGCAACCATCTTTAAAAAACTTCGTTGGTATTAATAACATAAATTTTGTGTCAGTTTATCCTTGTTGACAATCTGGGTAAACCTCATGCAGTGTAAAGAACTGTCATCTTGATTGCTATTGTGTGTCTTTGTAGTCATTGTTGATGGTAAAAAGTTTCAATAGGGAGGCAATTAATGTCGAGTGTAATGGCCACTAACCGCTTTGGTTTAGGTGCAAAAAGAGGTGAGTTACGTGCGGCGGCAGAAGATCCAAAAGCTTGGGTTAAAGCGCAACTAGTCCCTATTGTTTTCTCCCGTGAGTTACCATCCACTGCTGAAGCCGTTAAACTGCTTGCGGATTTCAAAAAGCAAAAGCGCATGGCAAAACGCAAAAAAAGCACTCTCCCAGAAGACTTTCAAAAAGACCTATTTAAACGCTATTTGACGGACTATTTTCAATTGGCCATTGCATCAGATAATTCTGTTAGTATGCGCTTACTTCGATTCTGGACGAATCACTTTAGTGTCGCAGCCCGAACACCAAACATGCAAGTATTGGCTCCCACGTTGCAACGAGATGTCATTAGCCGACATTGTCTAGGTAAGTTTGAGGATCTCCTACTCGCAGTGACTCAACATCCAGCCATGTTGACCTATTTAGATAATGTCTATTCCATTGGGCCAAATTCAGCGGCCGCTAAAAAAAATCGCGGTTTAAACGAAAATTTAGCGCGAGAGGTGATGGAACTGCACACGATTGGCGTCAATGGAGGCTATCAACAAACGGATGTGACTGAACTTGCTAAAGCCTTAACAGGTTGGAGTATTAACACACAATCTCCTACTGTGGACGGCGCTTTTCAATATAAGGGCTGGGCCCATGAACCTGGCACGCGTCGTTTCCGGGGCAAAAAATACGCGGATACTGGAGTCAAGCAAGCTACCGATATGTTGAAGTCATTGGCGCGTGATCCAGCAACAGCTCGTTTTATTTGTGGTAAGTTAGTGAGACATTTTGTCAACGATGATCCTCCACCAGCAATCGTCAATGCCTGTGTTAAACGCTGGCAACAAACGGATGGCGATTTGCGTGCTGTATTCATAACGCTAGTAGAGCATCCGGGAGCGTGGGATCCAAAACATAAAAAATTTAAAACGCCAGAAGAGTTCGTTATCTCAAGCTTCAGAGGGTTACGTCTGTTAAAGCCAAAAGAACGGCTGGTGGCGAGAGGTCTAGCGACCATGGGACACGCTCCCTACAAGGCTGAATCACCCGAAGGTTACGGGGATATTCAGCAAGATTGGGACGGCTCTGCTGCTTTGATGTCTCGTATCGAGTGGAGTCATGAGATCACCCGGTATGTGCGCAAGTCGGCTGTGAAGTTTGCTCAAAACATGCTGGGAAATAGTGTTTCTCAACGAACCTTAACGGCGATTGAGCGGGCGGAGAGTAGTCAACAGGGTGCAACTCTATTGTTAATGAGTCCTGAGTTCCAATGGAGGTGAGCATGAAACGTAGAGATGTATTGAAATGGATGGGTGCTAGTTTTGTTGCGTTACAGGCACCGTCTACCTTTGCCAGTACACTGCCGATGAAAGCAACTGCCAAGAAAAAGTTGGTTTGGATAGTGTTAAGAGGTGCGTTGGATAGTTTGCATTGGATACCACCAATGCACGAAAAACGACAGATGCAAAAACTAAGACCCAATTTGTTTGCTGCCATTAGCGATAAAGTTCTACCGTTAGATCAAAACTTTGCACTGCATCCGGCGCTTCCTACGGTGCATCAGTGGTATCGAGAGAAACAAGCTACGCCAATCGTGGCCACCTATAGCGGTTATGGCAAGCGCTCTCACTTTGAAGCGCAAGACTATTTGGAGCGTGGCGGTCACCAGGAGACAAATGACGATGGTTGGTTGGCACGTCTGGTGAAAGTGATCAACAGCGATTCACTGGCTGTCGCGCGTTCTACCCCAATTAGCTTAAGAGGTGATCACGATAACTTGAACTGGTATCCGTCTAACTTACCGGAATCTGATGATGGATTGTTTGAACGACTCATGCACCTCTATGAAGAATCCCCGATATTGTCGGAACGTTTGGCTCAAGGGATTGCGCTGGATGAAATGACAGGATTAAAGCGTGTGAAGAAAGTCGGTCGATTCCCTCAGTTGGCTTTATCATGTGGTAAATTGATGAACGAGAATCCAAGCGTTCAAGTCAGCATGTTAGAACTTGGCGGCTGGGATACTCACAATCAACAAGCGATTCGTTTGTCTAGACGCTTACAAGAACTCGACAACGGACTGAAACAATTACGAATTGGGCTTGGCAACCAATGGGATGACACGCTAGTGGTTGTTGCGACTGAATTTGGTCGTACCGCCGCAGAAAATGGCACCATGGGAACCGATCATGGCACAGCCAGCGCCATTTTACTGGCAGGTGGCGCCGTCAAAGGCGGAAATGTGCTAGGAGATTGGCCTGGTCTCGCACCAAGCAATCTTTATGCAGGTAGAGACTTGAAACCCACGTCTAATATGTACCAGTGGATAAACACAGCCGTAGCTCAACACTTTCAATTATCAGACACACAAATGAAATACCTGAAAACACAACAACCTTTAACGGATGTTTCTTTAATCCGAACCGCAGTTATCGCCTAAAGGTGAGGTCAACTTTATGAAAGTGGGCTCATTCATATGGAAACAATGCAGGTTTGTTATTAACTTGTTATAAAGATTGTAAAGTTTTTGCTATGCAAAGGCCTGAATTCGGGGTAAAGTGTACATTCAATATAATATACACTTTTTAGTAACTGTGTTTTTTGGTGAGAAATTATGAACAAGACGCAAAACAAAGGATTTACTTTCGGTAAATTGTGTTTAAGTGCCTTACTTCTAACGGGACTTGTTGGATGTACTGGGCAGAGTAACTCGGAGCAGCCTGTTGCTGCTAAGCCTGCTAAGAAAATGAACGTTCTTTACATCATGTCTGATGACCACACGTCTCAGGCGATCGGTGCATACGGCGGTCACCTTGCAGGGTTAAATCCAACACCTGTGATTGACCAGCTGGCAAGTGAAGGTACACGTTTTGATAACGTGTTCGTAACAAACTCTATTTGTACCCCAAGCCGAGCATCAATCATCACAGGTCAGTATAGCCAGACGAATGGTGTACTCGACTTGAACGGTAAGATTGGTCATGACAAACAGTACTTACCTCGCCTAATGAAGGAAGCTGGCTACCAAACGGCAATGATTGGTAAATGGCACCTTAAAAAAGAGCCAAAGGCGTTTGATTACTACAAAGTTCTACCTAACCAAGGTAAATACTTTAATCCTGTATTCCGTGATATTGATGCGGAAGGTAAATGGCCAAAGAACCTGACTCAAATCGAAGGTCATTCATCAGACGTTATTACCGATCTTTCAATTGATTGGTTAAAGAATCGTCGTGAAGAAGGTAAGCCGTTCTTCTTGATGCATCACTTCAAAGCACCTCACGATATGTTTGAAAATGCACCACGCTATGACTCCCTATACGCAGACATTAAAATCCCAGAGCCTGCAAGTTTGTGGGATCAAAAAGAGTGGGGCTCAAAAGCGACTCGCGGTGAAAATGACAGCCTAGTTCGTGAAATTGGTACATCAGTATCTAAGCGTAACCCACGTCGTAACATGGGTATTCACATGGACGTTGATCAAAACCTATCTGACGAAGCTTACACAGCAGAGTCTTATCAGCGTTACTTGAAGCGTTACCTTCGTACCGTTAAAGGTGTTGATGACAACATGGGTCGTCTAATTGCTTACTTGAAAGAAATTGGCGAGTATGACAATACATTAATTATCTACACGTCTGACCAAGGTATGATGCTAGGTGAGCACGATTTGATAGACAAGCGTTGGATGTTTGACGAATCTCTGCGTATGCCGTTCATTGTTCGTCACCCACACAAAGCGGAAGCACCTAAGACTCACACTGCAATTATCAATAACACTGACTTTGCACCATTTATCCTAGACACAGTGGGTGTTGCGACACCTGATTACATGCACGGTATGAGCTTTGCTGCTGCGTTAGATAATAAAGAACTGAAAGACTGGCGTACGGCTAGCTACTATCGTTACTGGATGCACCGTGCACACCACGACGTACCATCACACTTTGGTGTTCGTTCAGAAGACTTCAAATTAATGTTCTTTGTGGGTGCACACTTCGATAACGCTGCTATGCAAACAGACGTTAAGTACGAAGGCCATAACTGGAGCCGTAAAGACGGAACTGTTCCAATGAAAGTGAATACACCTGCTGGTTGGGAACTGTATGACCTTAAGAAAGATCCTAAGGAAATGAAGAATGTCTACGGCGATCCACAGTACAAGGACGTTGTTGCTAAATTGAAAGCAGAAATCAAGCGTCAGCGTGAACTGTACAACGAAACTGATAAGAACTTCCCGCATCTTCAAGCAATTATTGATGCACACTGGAATGACTAATGTCAGTGAGTAAATAAATTGAAGAAGGCTTGCAATGTGCAAGCCTTTTTTTTGTCAAGGACACGCTGTTTTAGCGTCAATAGCACGTCAGGCATGTAAAAGAATGTAAATTAGATGTTATTGATTTAGCCTCTTGGTTATAAAAAGCGCATTATCCAACAAACTGATGAGATGGACTTATGAAATTTAATACAGGAAAACAAAAGCTTGCCGCTTTGGTTGCAGCAATGATGGTGTCAGGTGGTAGTGTCGCTGCTGAGTTTAAGGCAACATGGCCTTCACTTGCGCAAAAAGAATTACCAGAATGGGTTATTGATGCCAAATTTGGTGTTTATACCCACTGGGGGATTTATTCGGTTCCAGCCCATGGCGGCCCGGACTATCTTCCAAATCTATACTCGTTAGATAAAGACCTTAAAGGCGTTTATTCCTACCACACCAAGAAGTATGGAAAGCTTGAAGACTTTGGTTATACGGACTTCATCAAAGAATTTACTGCACCAAAATTTGACGCTAAAGAGTGGGTTGGTTTGATGCACGAAGCGGGTGCTAAGTTTGGTGGTATTGCTTTGGTTCACCACGATGGTTTCCTACTTTGGGATTCAAAAGTGAGTCGCTGGAATGCAAAAAATATGGGACCAAAGCGTGATGTTTATGGTGAAATTGCTAAGGCTGTATCTGAATATCCTGATATGAAGTTAGCTGCCACTTTCCACCACGGACGCACTTACGATTGGGCGTTTGGAGCAATGCCAGACAAGTTGCCAAAAGAAGCCGCTAACTGGGAGATCTCAGATCCAAAGCTTGGTGATTTTTTCTGGAAAGAAGGTCGTGATCCAGTTGAACAATTCGCTGACGATTGGAAAGCAAAAATTACCGAAGTTGTTGATACCTACAAGCCAGATTTTATTTGGTTTGACGGTTTAAATAACTCAATGAAAGGTGGTCATCCGCCTAAGCAATATGTTCAAGACGTTATTGCACATTTCTACAACGAATCTGATAAACGTGGCCAAGATGTAATTGTTGCCAATAAATATTCAGCACAATTCAACTTCCCGGAAGAAGTCGGCTTGCGTAGCTATGAGAATGGTCGAGACATGCCTGAATACCAAAAAGGCTATTGGTTATCAGACCGTGCTATTGGCTATCCGTGGAGCTATATCAATAACAAAACTTATCGTGATGGACCTGATTATCACGTAGACAGTATTATTGATGTGGTTAGCCGTGGTGGCATTATGTTCTTATCTTTAACGCCAATGGGTGATGGTTCAATTCCTGCAAAAGAAGTTGAAATCATGAAAGGCATAGGCCAATGGATGAAACTCAATGGTGAAGCTATCTACGGAACGCGTCGCTTCTCTGTATTTGGTGAAGGTCCGTCAAAAGTCACTCGCCAAGTTAAGGTTAAAAATCGCACTAAAGTGAAGTGGAATCTTCGTAACTTGACTGAAAACGATATTCGTTTCACGCAAAAGGACAATACCTTGTATGCAACCTTCATGGAATGGCCTGCCGATGGTGTTGGCCATATCAAAACGTTGAATGACGATTTCCGTTTCTCAACAGGTGGAGATATTGAGAGTATTGAATTATTGAGTTCTGGCGAAAAACTTGAATGGAAGCGTGACGGTAAAGGCTTACATGTCACATTCCCTAAAAAGAAGCACGGTATCTTTGCTCACGTTCTGAAAATCAAAGTGAAAGGTGACCTTGTGGTGACTGAACCCGATGCAGAACAGATTGAGCGTCTTGCCAAAAAGTAACGCGATATCATGAACTGATACGAGAAACTGCTCGTGTTGCAAAACTTGAAGCCGATGGTGTGATGACCATCGGCTTTTCTTTTGGTGTTGTAAATATCCGCTTTAATTATTTATTGCATTGTATTTATGTTTAAAAAACATCGCTATCATCAATATATCGATTTTCATAATATACCCGCCTTCAGTACCCTCCGGTCACGACAAATTCATTAAAATCGCCATTAAATAACTGAAAAAACTCACTCATTTTAAAGTGTTAATTGTTAACAATATCCGTTACTTATCCCTCAAAGGTGTTGGCTGTGAGAGTTTTTGTTTTCAAATGTAAATTTATTGAATTTGTTTGTTTACATTGTCTTTACGTTTACGTACTATGCGTTTGTATTTTATTAATTTTAGACATTCTCAGGCCCTACACTGAGAATCGACTACAAATTAGCTTAACTACCGTTGAATTGAGGAAGCATTATGTTCCAAAAGAACAAACTACACATGGCGTGTCACTTAGCATTAGTTAGCATGCTAGCAAGTTCGTCAGCAGTTTACGCTCAGGAAGCTGCACAAGACGAAGCAGATGATTCAGTTGAAGTAATTGAAGTCACTGGTTTTAGGAGTTCAATTGCCAAGAGTATTGACCGAAAGCGTGAGAGCAAGAACGTTGTTGATGCCATTATCGCTGAAGATATTGGTAAAATGCCTGACGAAAACATCGCAGAGGCATTGCAACGTGTAACCGGTGTTTCCATCACACGTGACTTTGGTGAAGGCGGTACTGTCAGTGTTCGTGGTATGGGTGCAGACTTGAACCAAATTACGGTGAATGGTCAAACATTAACCTCAGGTGGTGACGGACGTGGTGTCAGCTTTACCTCAATGTCAGCGGATTTATTATCAGCTATCGAAGTTGTTAAAACGCCCAGTGCGAATCATGATGAAGGTAGTATCGGTGGTTCAGTTAACTTAAAAACACTTCGTCCGTTAACGGGTACTAAAGAGCGTATGGGCGCAGAGGTCAAATATTCAAAGAACGACCTTGCCGAAAACGATGACCCGTCAGCAAACTTTAACCTTGTCCGCCATCTGAACGATAAAGTGGGCATAATGGCAAACCTATCGTTTGAACAACGTAATGCTCGCCAGGATTCTGTTACCGCTGGTGGTTGGGATTCTATTACCTTAAGCGACCCAGCTTACAACGTTGCGCAAACAACCATTGATAATGATGCAGATGGCCTTGGCTTTATTCCACGCCGTATTGACCATCAGTTGATCCTAAATACACGTGAGCGTGTTGGTGGTGCTTTCAATATTGAATACAAGCACAGTGATGAAGCAAGCTTTTTATTAGATGTGACCTTCACACACCTTAACAGTATTCGTGAACTTTACCAAACGGGTCACGGTAACAGCCAAGCGAATGAAAACAATCGTAAAAAGCGCTTTGGTCTTCTTAATCCAGTATTTGATGAGTACGGAACATTACTTTACGGTGAATTCCACGGTGAGCAGAAAGGCGGTAAATATGTCGGTAAGGCACAAGGCTACCGTGTTGATGATCGTTTAGAAACTGAAACTCAAAACCTTACTATTGGTTTGAGTGGTGATATAACAGTCTCTGATGCGTTGCAAGCATCGTTCAAGCTTGGCCAGTCTCAAGCAAATGAAGACGTAATCGATGGTCGTAAGTTTAACTTCCAACAAGCCATCTACAACCACGGTTATTCAATGGATCCAAGCAATGCCGTTCCTGGTTACAGTGAGATTCAACCGATTGACGACGTGTCTCAGTACGTATGGATGGGCAACCAAGACAACAACATTAACTTGCTTCAAGTGCGTGATTTTGTTCGTGACGTAAAAGATACCAACCAGTTCGCTCAAGTTGACTTTGATTACATGCTTGATAGCGATGTGTTCAGTAGTGTCGCATTTGGTGCAAAAGCCACTTCACGTCAAAAGACACGTTTGTCTCAAGATACCCGGGTTTCACCTCAAGGTATCAAGTACCCAGACACTGCATTAGATGTCTATTTAGATCGTGATGGCAGCGGTGCTTTAGAGTCAAGCAATGCCGACGGCATCAATGAAACCCTTAAATTAGGGGCTGCAATTCCGCGTTCAGGAGCTGTATCTTCTGACGGGTTCCCAGTTGACAACTTTGGTGAAGGTCTTGGATTAGGTCCTGATGATGCCACATGGGGTCTACTGGATTTTGATAACTTCGTACCAACCGTTGTTGACCACTACGCAGCAGCGGCAGTCGACCTTCAATCATGTATAGCAGACGCAAACTGTAATACTTTCACGAAGGTGGGTAAGAACTTTGAACCGTACGCAATTGATTCATTGAATGAATCTTGGGATACATGGAAAGGTCTTCCTTGGGATTTTGACCCTCGTAATACTTATGACATTACCATTGATACTCAAGCCGCTTACTTGATGACTAACATTGACACATTGGACGGACGTTTACGTGGTGATGTAGGTGTTCGTTATGTTCGCACCGAAGAAACAAGTTCAGGCTTTGAGGGTACCAGTATTCAAGACCTTCAAAATCGCACTTATAACCGTGTTTATGAGAATGTGCTGCCAAGTCTTAACTTAAGCTATGCGACAACTGAAGACTCACTTGTTCGTTTAGCTGTCGCAAAGGTTATGGCTCGTCCTACCTTTACCGACATCATGGTTTCACAGCGAGTGAGTCCTTCAACAGAACAAGCTAATCGAGGCAATCCAAACGTCGATCCATTTGAAGCAAATCAGCTTGATTTGTCTTGGGAGTGGTACTACACCAAAGGTTCAATGGTTAGCGCTGGTTTGTTCTTCAAAGATATCACTAGCTTCAGCTTTAAAAAGCGTATCCCTGGCATCAAGATCATTGATCCAAATACCGGTGTTGCATGGGTAGACCCAGAAACTGACGAAGATATTTTGTTCACCGTTACTCAACCTTCAAGTGGTGAAGCTGGAACTATCGCCGGTGTGGAGTTGAACTATCAACAAGACTTTACGTTCTTGCCAGGTTTCTTAAAGAATATGGGTGCCATAGTGAACTATACGTTTACTGACAGTACTGCAGACTATCTCAAGGAATTGGATGGTGTTGATGAGTTAATCGCAAACACTGAACTACCATTTATTGGTCAGTCTGAGCATACCATCAATACTCAAGTGTACTATGAGACTAAGAAATTACAGTTACGTCTCGCTCACAACTACAGAACTGAATACCTAGCGAACCCAACAGCGCCAGGTACGTCACCGGGTTCACAGTGGGTTGACTCTTATGGACAACTGGATTTCTCTGGTAGCTATCAGTTAACGCCGAAGATTTCATTACGGGTTCAAGCAGTCAACTTAACTAATGCTACGCCATATAGTTACATTGTAGCGGCAACAGAAGGTAGTGTGTTTGACGGAAATACGCCGGACAATCGCTTACATTACTTACGTGATTTTGGCCGCACATTGCGTGCTGGTATTAACGTTAAGTTCTAATTGACGGACATAACGTTTTCAACAAACGATAAAAAGGACCTGTTTTAGGTCCTTTTTTTATGCCTCAAAGGAAAGTGGCAAGGGGAGCCAATACAAATCAATATCAGCGTAAACTGGCAACAGTAACGTGACCAATATTTGCTTTAGCTGACGGACCATTGGGGCGATCAACTTTCCACCACATTAAGGGCGCCTGCGCAATTTTTTGATTAAGTGATCGGCCTTTTACAGTCAATATGTTACCTGTGTAAGCTTGCGCGTATCGAGCTCTCACATCATATTTGCCAGGTGTCTTAGGTAAGCGAAGTGAATACCTGACTTTGACCCATTCGGCTTCTCCTCTATTATCTTGTCCGTAGGTTTGCACGGAAGAGCGTGGATTGATTGTGTAGATGGCGCCGCCACTGCGCTGTTTTCCGTTCCAAACGGATATTTGTGCTTTGTGTTCAGAGGATAAACCAATGATCACTTGGTTGATTGCATTGTTGCAAAAACGGCAATCATGCAAGACGGACATGGTTACCCAGACTACTTCGCCAGGTTGACCTAAGTAGTGGTTACCTGAACCGCCAATATTGACATCTCGAATTTTAAAACGAGTAAAATCGACAATGCTATCGCCATGTCGACTGTGATGAGTATTGGCGGTTGAAGATCCAGCCGTGCGAGCGTTTGCTTTCGCGCGTTCCGCGTAAACAGTTGCTCTTATCTGTCCGATTTCGTGAGCTTTTAATTGGTTATTCGTTATCGGTGGATTTTTTTGTATGACTGCAGCAGTGGTGCCACCCGCTTTAACCATGGGGACAACCAATACTAACGAACATATCAGTAATAGATGATTCATAATTCACTCCGGCTGTTTTCAATGTTTCTTTATTGTTCCGTTTGACTTGATGTAAGGGCCATGACCTGACCTTTTGAGAGACTATAAACCACTGGGCTGAACATAATCTGAACTATTCACCTTAATGTTGAGCGCTACGGCCAATCACCACAAAGTTTTATTGATTAAGTGAATAATTGATAACCAATGGGCGTTGAATCGGCGCATCATTGTAGTCAGAACTGCGGTACACTTAAGCTCTTATGTTATTAGAATGACTTCAGGTAAACCCGAGAGCTTAATTAGGTGTAAAGAAGGGTAAATGTGGTGCGAAAGTGTTTGTCAAAATGCTAATTTAATAAGCGCTATCAATATCATGACAAACACCCTAACGAACCGGTTAGACGTCAGTAATAGAAAAGGAATCAACGTATGCAAAAGGTATCGACAGTCATCTTGGGAAGCTTGATGACGCTACTAGTAGGTGCTTGCACTCAACTATCTACAGTCAACGTATTTAGCGATACGAAAAGCACTGTGGCAGATAATATTATCTTTGTTGCAATGGATGGCTCAGACGCCACTGGGGATGGCAGTATTCATCAACCTTATCGGACTATCACCAAAGCGTTATCGCAAGTATCTGCTGGTAGCCAGATTGCGTTAAGAGCTGGTCGTTATCAGGAAGAAGTGAATCTTGATGGTATCCACGGCACCGCTTCAGAGCCAGTGATCATTAGTGCTTATAACGATGAGGTGGTTACCATTGACGGAACCGATGCCATGACGACTGATTGGCAGCAAGCCAAAGGTGGTATTTGGCAAACGACAACACAGAAGCCCATATGGCAATTGTTTGTTGATGGCGAACAAATGATGCCTGCTCGCTGGCCAAACGCACGATTTGATACCGGTTCGGTTTACTCTGAAGATGTTTGGTCAGCCGCAACCCTTGCTGGTAGTCCCAATGGTGTATTAACGGATGATCCTAAGCATCACGATTTATCGAGCCTTGGTATTGACCTAACGGGCGGCATCGTGGTTGCCAACGTGGGCAGCTTCTTCACATGGACACGAGAAATTACTGGTCATCATCAGAAGGAAGGGCGCATAGAGTATGCGGCTGCGCCTTGGGTTAAAAAGAAACACTATAAGTATTTTGTAGAAGGGAAAGCAGAACTCATTGATACCCCGACTGAGTGGTTCTATGCACCGGATACGCAAGTGGTCAGCTTGTTGCCTAAACAGGGTAATCCCAATCAAGCAGAGGTAAGAGGTAAAGTCCGGTCTCATAGTTTTCAAGTCAAGGCGTGGTCACATGTTGTCATCCGCGATTTGACGCTATTTTCTGCACCTATTGAGTGTGTTGATTGTGAATATGTCACGCTAGAAAACCTCACTTTTAATTTTGGTGGTGTATCGCGCCGGATGTTAGGAGAGACTGACGTGGTTGCTGACATGATACAGCTAAAGAGTGGCAAGCATGAAAATGGACATTTTGTGGTGCGTAACTGCGAAATCAATAACACCGATTCTCAAGCCATTGTGGTACATGGAAGTCATTCAGTTGTTGAAAACAATCTCTTCGAAAATACGGATTATGCGGTGACACAGGCAGTTTCACCGGGCTCAGATATCGCCCTTGCCGGAGACAATGTGACTTTCCGTCGTAACACCATTCGAAATAGTGGTAACTCAGCAACACTCGCAGTCGCTTCAAGCAAGCAGTCAGACAAACGTAATGGTGTGAGTATGATTGCAGAATTGAATGATTTTTCAGTGACAGGCTTTGCTCAAACTGATGGCAGCGCCATTCAGATCCACATTCCAGCACAAAACGGCGTGATTGTCAGAAATAACTGGATACACGATACACCCAAGATGGGAATACGCTTTGATGCGCCATTGCCAGCCACCCGCTGGGGACGATTTGGCCTAGTTCATAATAATGTGATGTGGAACACCGGTGGGGTAATGATAAAAGGCACAGACCACGCTGTATACAATAATACCGTGGTGGATACGATTGAAGTTCATGACTTAGTGATCTTAGATGATAAGGTGACGGACAAGTTATTGAAGCGAAAGAAAATTCCGAAGGGCACCGTGATCGGCGGTAAAAACGTACGAACAAAAACCTTTAATAACATTGCGACTCGAGCGTCCGGACATCGCCGGCAGGTACTGCCATTACCTGGAGACGCGCAATCAAATTTTGACCTAACTGAGAAAAAATTGTCTAACTCTCAGGTGTTTATTAATAGCAGACACGCAGATTATCGGATAACCGACACGATTATTGATACACAGTCTGTTGCAATTGAAGACCAACGAGTAGCAACGGATAATCAATATTTAGGTGCCTATAATCCTCAAGCAACTGATAACTATTGGATTCCTGGCAGATTGGGGCGTGTCGCATCTCATCCTATTCCTAAAAATAATGGGATTATTTCTACTGATAAGGTAGATATTATTTGGCGTCAGGCATATGATAGTTTAAGTGAGCGCTTATATATTGCCTATAATAAACAAGAGTTGATGGAAGCGGTTCCAAGTTCGTCACTGAAAGTGTACGAAGGAAATCAGCGCAATGTCTGGTCAACTCGGCTTGATCACTCAGCTTTATTTTGGCGAGTTGATTCACTCACTGCAGAAGGTTGGGTGAAAGGCGATATATGGACGGTCATTAAAAACAACAATAAGAAATAGAAAGTTTGAATATAGTGAAGAGTAAAAATGATTAGTTATTTGATTCAAGATACTGTTAATAAGACCCTGGACATCATTCGAGATGAATCCAGCACCCTTGATAGTGCATTGAGAGATAATACCCTAGCAAAACGTTTGGATGTGAGTCGAACCAGTATTCGTACTGCGATCAATCTGATTCAAGAAATGGGTATTTTAGAAATCAAAAACGGCAGTAAGATCATTTTACGTCAGCCTCAAACCGATGACTATTACGACACAAGTAACACTGCATCGTCAAAAGAAGAAATCATTGAGCAATATTTTTTGCGTTTAATTAATCGTGGCGAGTTATTGCCCGGTGAAAAATTTTCAGAACTTGAACTTGCAAAAGGCTCTGGCTGTAACACAATTACCGTGCGCGAATTCCTCATCAAGTTTTCGCGTTTTGGTTTGATTGAGAAAAAACCTCGCGCTAAATGGCAAATGGTGGAATTTGACGAAAAGTTTGCAAGTGAGTTGATCGAGTTTAGACGCATTTTAGAGATGAACTCCATTACTAAGTTGTTGAGTCGTCCACCAAGCGATCCCGTCTGGAACAAATTGTCTGATTTGCTTCGTCGACATAATGAAGTGCTAGCAGATGTCGATCGTCGTTACATGGAGTTCAGTGAGTTGGATAGAAGTCTGCATCTGATCATCCAAGAAGCTTCTGAAAATCGATTCTTTATGCAATTCTTTAATGTTGTTTCATTGATTTGCCATTACCATTATCAATGGGATCGTCGAGATGAATATGAGCGTAACGTGACAGCGTTACATGAGCATATTGATATTCTGACAGAGTTATTGGCTCACAATACAACGGGCGTCATTCAGGCACTAGAGGTACATTTGAACACCGCACGTAAGACCTTGTTGAATTCTGCTCACGGCCTTCACGAAAAGCAGCAATTCGCCTAATTAAACTGATAATCAATTGACTTCACGAGAATAATGCCCATTGAGTTTAGACTCATGGGTTGTCATTCCGTTGTTCCAAATAATAGAGGGGTGCTAGCCCTGTAAATAGGCTAAAGGCTACTCTGTCACTGGCGTGATATTGCGCTAAAAAAAGCAGCGCGACGTTACGAAACGTGGCACTGCCTGATGGTTTTTGTTTTGAAGCTGATGATTAAGGTTGTTCAGTTAGCTTAAAGATGAGATCCATAGGCAACCATTTCTCGTCTGCTTTCGCCCACGGCAATTGTTGCTGATATTTCCACATCATTTTTTCCCACAATTGAACTTTTTCGTTCTTTGCATCTTTCTCAGCGCGAGAAACCGGATCAAATGTTTCATTGACCTCCATGATCATGAACAAACGATTAGCAATCAAATAGATTTCCATTTCTTCAATACCGGCGTCACGGATAGCAGCCGCAACTTCTGGAAATCCATTACCAACCGCGTGGTAATGTTTATACTCTTCAATGAGCTCTGGTTCGTCTTTAAGATCTACCGCAAAACATAGACGTTGAGTGGTCATATTGTCACCTTTTGGTTAAATGCTTAGTTGCTGGATGAAATCAGCAAATAGTTGTTTGTTAACGATGGCGCCACGATGCTGAATTACGCAACCCGAAACGCGCGAGGCGTAAGCCGCTGCATAAGCGCTAGACTTGCCTTGTAAACGTTGACTTAAATAGCCGCCATTGAAGGAGTCACCCGCTGAAGTCGAATCGACAACGGTATCAACCGGCTTGGTATCAACCCAGCTTTTGTCTCCGTTTTCGCCTACTAACATGGGGTTTACGCCGTCTTTGATCACATATTCTTGAATGTCGAATTCCGCCAACATGTCTGCTACCTGATCTTGAGTAGTTAAACCGTATAATGCCTCAAAGTCTTCAAGCCCTGGTAATGCCACTGACGTAATGGCAAGTGCTTGCTTAAAGCTCTCTGCGGCTACTTCAGGTGCTGCCCATAGACGTGGACGATAGTTAGGGTCAAACACGACATTAACACCAGCATCTGCAACTTGCTTCAATGTTGCTAACAGCGATTCTCTATCGCCGTCTGACAAAATAGCGAGTGTGATACCAGTGAAAAATACATATTCTGCATTTAATAGATCGTTCAACTTTAGGTGTTGTGTGATCTTCGTTGCTGCAGAATGCTTGCGCCAGTAACTGAAGCTCCGCTCACCACTATCATCAAGGTGAACCATGTAAGCACCCATAGTCGCTTCATCGTCTTTGTATAAACCGTTACAGCTCAAGTCTTCTGCTTGCATCAGGTCTTCAAATTGGCTACTGATGCTATCTTTGCCAATCACTGTCATGAATTGAGATTCAACGTCATCGGTGCAACGTTTCAAATAGACAGCTGTGTTGAATGCATCGCCAGCATAGGCTTGCTGATAAAGACCTTTGTGCTCAGCGGGACTAAATTCTGCCATGCATTCGCCAATCAAAATGACTTGTTTACTCACGATGATTCCTCTTAACCTTTACACGCAGCAATCGCCGCCGCCGAGATTTCAGTGATTTTACCCCAGTCGCCTTGTTTTATTGCGTCACCCGGTAGCATCCAAGAACCGCCGACGGCAAATACGTTGGCAATAGCGAAATAGGTAGCCATATTTCCTGCACCAACACCGCCAGTTGGGCAGAACTTTACGTCCTGAAACACACTGCTCAACGCTTTTAACGCAGGTGCGCCGCCGTTTTGCTCTGCAGGGAAGAATTTCATGGTACGTACACCAGCTTCGTAGCAACGTGCAACATCCGTCGGTGTCGCAGTTCCCGGGATCATTGGAAGTCCAGTATCCACTAAGCACTCAAGCATCTTGTCGGTTGTTGCTGGGCTTACCAAGAATTGAGCGCCGGCATTAATTGAGTCTTGTACTTGTTGTGAGGTCAGAAGTGTACCAACTCCCACAAGCATATCTGGATGCGCTTCTCGGATGGCGGTAATGGTCTCTAAGGCCGCTTCACTTCGTAACACGACTTCGGCATTCATAATACCGCCGGCCTTTAACGCAGCGGCAGCAGCAACACCTTGCTCAACCGTTGGTGGGTTAAGAACGGGTAAAATCGGGCTATCTGCAACGAGTGAAGGTAAATCGTGTTTCATTATAGTGTTTCCAAGTAAGGGCCAATTTCGTCGGCGTTAAGAGTTGAAAGTTTTGTTAGTCCGTCAATCAGTTGCTTGCGGACGCCGCTTAGCGCACGGAATTCGTCATCAAATACACTTTCAATCGACAGGAATGCATCCACAGCTTCTGCTAAGTCATCAGACACAATCGCAGGCGTTGAAGTGAAGGTTGATGCAAGTGGATCAACAATCTCTTGTTCTGCTTTTACTGCGCGGCGAATAAATTCAAACCAAGCAACTAGACCAGTGGATAACAATGCTGTATCACGGCCCAATGCAACGTTATCCTTAATGATAGGAACTAAACGCATCTGGAGCTTTTGCGAGCCGTCCCATGCAATTTGTGCGAGCAAGTGGCGAATTTCAGGGTTCAAGAAACGCTCAATAATTTGCTCTGAGTATTCTTCAACATTCAGCTCAGAAGGTGCTTCGAATGAACCGATAACTTCTTGCTGTGCAAGTTTACGAATAAATTGGCTAAAACTTTTATCCGACGTTACTTCATAAACAGTTTCGAAGTCTGCGAGGCGACCGGCATATGCAAGGGTCGAGTGTAAACAGTTGAGTAGACGAAGTTTTGCTTTTTCAAAGCCGTGAACATCGTTAGTAAATACGACACCCACTTTATCCCATGCTGGACGTTCGCCTTGCCAATTATCTTCAATAACCCACTGAGTAAAGGCTTCACGTTGAATTGGCCATTGATCAGTCACGTTTAATTGACCACTGACTTCTTCCACTGTGTAATCTTCAGTTTTTGGTGTGATGCTATCAACCATAGAATTTGGGAATGCAACACTGTCTGTTGCCCAGGCTAAGGCGTCAGGTGCATATTGCTCAATAAAATCGAGAACCGCTTGACGCAGCTTGGTACCGTTATCAGCAACGTTGTCACAGCTAAGTACATTGAATGCTGGTACAGCTGCCTTGAAGCGCTTAACAAGACCAATGGCAATAAAGCCGACAGCACTGACTGGGGCAGTTGGATTAGCAAGGTCGTGCTTGATGTCGTCATGATTCAGGTCAAGGCGACCCTCAGCATTCAAGCAATACCCTTTTTCTGTGATAGTTAAGCTGACGAGCTTTGTATCTTGGCTGACTAGGCGGTCAAAAATGTCAGGCGTTTGGTCTTTAGAGACCAAAATTTCTTTCATTGCGCCAATGACTTGAAGCTTTTTCACACGGTCAAGGGTTGCCAAGGTATATAAGAAATCCTGCTCGGCAAGGGTGTCACGTGCTGAACTGCTGCGCAGTGATACCCCACAAATGCCCCAGTTACCACCAAATTGGCTCATTGCATCTTCGGTGTAAACTGCTTGGTGAGCTCGATGGAACGCACCTGGGCCGAAGTGAACAATGCCGATGCCAGTTTGAGTTCGGTCATATTGTGGAACTTGCACATGCTCAGCAACCGCTGATGCTTGAAGTGATTGGTTTGAAAGTTTCATAGGTTTCGTATTCTCTATCATGGGCGTTACAGCGTAACGCCACCTTTCCAAATGGAAATCTCTTTAAATTCGTTAATTTCGTTTTTGGTCTTTTCGCCAGAAGCAACCGCGAGTAGGAAGTCAAACAATTCGTCAGCGCATTCTTGTTGAGTTTTATCAACACGTAACATTTGACCCGCATCAAAATCTATCCAATGGGCTTTGCGTGTTGCTAAATTACTGTTGGAGGCAATTTTTACTGTTGGAACTGGTACACCGAGAGGTGTGCCGCGACCCGTGGTGAAAAGAATCATGTTGGCACCACTGGCTGCTAATGCGGTAGATGATACGGCATCGTTACCTGGCCCTTGAAGTAAGGTAATACCGCCAGATGCTTGTACTTTTTCACCGTATTGAATAACGTCTTTAACAACAGCGTTACCACCTTTTTGGATTGCACCAAGTGACTTTTCTTCCAACGTGGTTAAGCCACCGGCTTTGTTACCCGGAGATGGGTTTTCGTAAACGGGTTGTTTGTTGTCAATGAAGTACTGTTTGAAGTCATTAACCAAATATTGAATTTTTTCGTATACACCTTCGTCTGAAGCATGGTTCATCAACACTTGCTCAGCACCAAACATCTCTGGTGTTTCGGTGAGCAAAACAGTGGCACCATAGCTTGCAAATTTTTCGCACATACGACCAACTAATGGATTTGCAGTAAGACCACTTAGACCATCTGAGCCTCCACATTTCATGCCAACTGTTAGCATGGAGACTGGGCAAGGTTCACGCTTGTCACCGTCCATTTTATCCAATAGTGCTTCAATATGACGCATACCTTCTTCTTCTTCGTCATCCACTTGTTGGGTGTTGAAGTAAGCAATACGGTCAGATAAATGCTCGGGTAAGTCTTCAATCATCTTACTCAGCTGGTTGTTTTCACAACCTAGGCCAAGTAAAAGCACGCCGCCAGCATTCGGGTTGGCAGCTAAGCTTGATAGAATATTTTTGGTGTTTGATAAATCATCACCTAATTGAGAGCAGCCGAAAGGGTGAGTCACTGCAACGAAGTCATCAGCGCGCCCTGCGTGCTCTTTTTCACAGCGTTTAGCAAGAAACTTTGCGGTGTGGTTAACGCAACCAACACTGTTAACAATCCAGAGCTCGTTGCGAATGCCCGCTTTGTTTTCACTGCGCTTATAGCCCATGAAGGTGGGTACATCAGTGGTATTGGCGTCATCTAAGAAACTTGGATTGTAGCTATACTCAGCTTCGCCGGTTAATGCAGTCTTGAGATTATGGCTGTGAACCCAGGCACCCACAGATACATCGGCAATGGTGTAACCGATAGAGTAACCATATTTGATAATATGCTCACCGGCGGTTAGCGGTGCAATCGCGATTTTGTGACCACGGGAAACGTCCTCTAACAAAATAACACTACCGCCTTCGTACTCAACCTCGGTACCCGCTGTCATATCTTTAAGGGCTACAACAACGTTGTCATCTTTGTGGACTCGCAGAACGTCGCGAGTTTCAAGTTCTGTCATTAACATAATACCACCTGCTAAATTAGTCTTGGTTTTCTGGGTGACCTGAAGGCCAAGTGTTGTCGATGCCTTTAAACAGTTCTGCAACTTCTTCTGCTAGCTCTGTATCCATTTCACCTTCTACCCATTTCACATTTTTAACGATGTTGTCTGGATTTGCTGTTCCAACAAGTGTTGAAGCAATGTCTGGGTGCGCAGTTGCATATTGCATTGCAAGTTCAGTGATATTAACGCCTTTTGCTTGACATAAAGCGATGGCTTTTTTACCAGCCTCGGCCAATGCAGCGCTTCCTGGGTGCCAATCTGGCGCACCACGCTCAGTGAGAACGCCCATTGCCGTTGGTGAAGCATTGATGATACCAACACCTTTCTCTTTTAACGCAGGGATGATGCTTTCAAGAGACGTGTCATGAAGTGCATAACGGCAATAGGTAAGGATGGCGTCAATGTCAATTCCGCTTTTCAGTGTTTCTGAAAACACTTTGAGTGGATAACCTGTCACACCAATGTAACGCACTTTACCTTGGTCTTTTAACGATTGAAGACAGGGTAATGCTTCATCAAATACTTGCTGGAAGTTACCGAATTCAATGTCGTGTAAGAACAGGATGTCGAGATGGTCAGTACCAAGACGTTCAAGACTTTCTTCTAGCGATTTTTCAATACGAGCCGCTGAAAAGTCAAAATCTTTGAATTCACCGCCGTAACGACCCGCTTTTGATGACAAGATGTATTTGTCACGAGGAATTGTTTTTAGTGCCTTACCGAGTACGGTTTCAGCAACTGTCAGACCATAATACGGAGATACATCAATCAAGTTGATGCCCATGTCAATTGCTGTGTGTACTGTACGGATACCTTCAGCTTCACTGATATTTCTGAATACACTGCCGAGTGGCGATGCGCCGTAACTAAGCTTCGATACTTCTAATCCGGTTTTACCTAACGTGTTGTATTGCATGGGGTTACCCCTTATTTAATCTGATAAAATTGTTTAGCATTTCCACCCATCACAGCGGCCTGCTGTTCAGGTGATAATGTATTAATGTAGTTGGAAATAATCCCTTTGACCGCTGAATATTCACCCGCAACCAAACAAACAGGCCAATCAGAGCCAAACATGATGCGCTCCCAGCTAAAAGCGTCAAAGATAACATCGAGATAGCGCGCTAGCTCTTGTTCACTCCAATTTGCCCAGTCTGCCTCAGTAATCATACCTGACACTTTACAATGGACGCCAGGAAGGGCGGCGATTTCGTGCATATTTGCGGCCCAGGTGTCGAAGTCTGTTCCGCCTTTAATATCGGGTTTGGCGATATGGTCGACGACGACACGAAGGTTTGGAACCGCCTTTAACATTTCAATGGATGCTGGCAATTGATGAGCAAAAATGAGTAGGTCGTAACAGAGGTTGTTATCTGCCAGGCATTGTAAGCCATGAATGAATGATGGATTTGCCATGAATCCTGGATCAGACTCGCCTTGGATAACGTGTCTAAAACCAACGAGTTTGGGGTGTTCCTTAAACTCAGCAACTTGGGTGGCTATATCATCGGCTCTTAAATCAATCCAACCGACGACACCAATCATTTCTGGTGTTCTGTCTGCTAACGACAACAACCACTGAGTCTCCTCAATGGTTTGTCTTGCTTGAACCGTAATCGCGGCATCAATGTCATTTGCTTTCAACGTTGCAACCAAGGCTTCTGGAGTGAAGTCCTTGGCGATCACTGCCATACTGTCATCGATCCAGTCGTATTCGACGGGATCGTAGTTCCACAGATGATGATGTGCATCTATGCGCATGATGTGTCCTTAGTCTTCAAGCTCGATAACTGCTTTCACGACACCTGAGCCCGGCTTAACCCATTCTTTAAAGGTTTCTGTGAACTCAGAGAAGCCTGTTTTGTGTGTGATCATGGTGCTTGCTTTGACACTGCCGTCGCGCATGCACGCAACCACGTGTTCGAAATCTTGTTTTGTTGCATTTCGGCTACCTAGCAAGGTTGTCTCACGCTTGTGGAACTCAGGGTCATTGAAGCTGATATCCGCTTTAACAACACTAACGAATGCAATACGTCCGCCATGTGCTAACCAACCAATCGTTGACTCCATTGCTTTAGGGTTACCAGTTGCATCAATGATAACCGTCGGATATTCGCCGTTAGTCAGTGCTTGTAATTGCGCATCAACATCACCTTTACAATCAACATGGCCATCAAAGTTGTAGTTATCTTCACAGAAACCAAGACGTTGTTCGCTGACGTCTGCAATAAATACTTTTGCGCCGGTAACTTTAGCAAATTGAGCTGCACCAAGACCGATAGGGCCAGCACCTAGCACCATCACTGTATCAAATTCATCAACTTCGGCGCGGCGCACTGCGTGTGCACCAATAGCAAGACATTCAACAACCGCTAATTGGTCAAACGATAGGCCATCAGCTGGAACAATGTGACTTGCAGGAACACATAGATACTCACACATACCACCGTCTTTGTGTACACCAATAACTTCAATATTGGTACAACAGTTTGTACGACCACGACGACATGCAACACACTCACCGCAGTGCAGGTAAGGAATAACGTAAGCTGCTGTTCCAACGGCTACGTCGGCACCTTCGCCAACCTTATCAACAACGCCTGAGAGTTCATGGCCAAGTACACGTGGATAACTAAAAAACGGCTGATTACCACCGTATGCGTGGATGTCAGTACCACAAACACCAATACATTTAATTTTTACTCGAACTTCGCCTTCTTTTGGCTCAGGGATAGCAGAGTCTTGATAGACAAGTTCACCAGGCTGGGTACATACAATCGATTTCATTATTCGTGTCCTATTCAAATTTATGCGAGGCGTTGCTGGAGCAGCGCGTCGTATACTGTCTTGATAGCACTCTATCGAATGGAAAAGTGCTAAAATGTTCTTTAACTATAAAATACAGTTTTTTTAAAGGTTTGAAAAGCTAATTCTAACAACACTGTAACAGAATTGTTAAAATAGACTTTTCTGCTACCTTTAACTTCAGGCGATTTTACCCGTTGAATCTTTAAACATCAATATAAATAGGCTTTTTGGTGATTATTTATAACCTATCAAAATGTAAATTAACCATTTACATTGTGGTGCTTTTTTCGTGTGCGAGCGGTAAAAAAGTCTATTTTTTGTATAAAAATTGAACTAAAAATGAGTTTTTTTTCAATGAATTGTAAAGGGTATGATTCAAATTGCTAACAAAGTTCTGTATATTAACTAGAAAAGGCAGTCGGTGCTTAGCAGTAAACGACTTAAATTTAGTTTAACGAGGATAACGAGGGTTACATGAGACTTTCTATTGTATTAATGAGTGCGTTAATGAGTGCTTGTTTAAGCGCCGCAGACGTTAAAAAGGATAATAACCAACAAACTGGCAAGTATTCAGACAACGAACTAGCGGTAAAAGATTGGGCGAAACTAGATGCACGTCCAGTACCCAAGTGGTGGCAAGACGCCAAGTTTGGTATCTTCATCCATTGGGGTGTTTATGCGGTTCCTTCTTATGCGCCGAAAGGCATGTACTCTGAGTGGTATTGGCACAACAAAGACGCTTTCCCAGTTGCAGCTAAAAAGCAATTCCGCCATGACAAGACCGTGGCTTTTCACGAAGAACATTACGGTGACAAAACGTATCAAGAATTTGCTCCAGAGTTCACAGCCGATTTGTTTGATGCGGAACATTGGGCAAATATGTTCAAAGCGTCGGGTGCTAAATACGTTGTCCTAACTTCAAAGCACCATGATGGTTATACTCTTTGGCCGAATAAAGAAGCATCTGAGAGTTTTGGTTATCCATGGAACAGTATGGAAGTGGGTCCAAAACGTGACATCGTTGGTGAATTGACAGACGCTGTTAACGCCACAGGTGTGCGCATGGGGCTTTATTACTCCTTATGGGATTGGTTCAATCCAGTTTGGGAAAAAAGCCGTGATGAGTATGTAGATAAAGTCATGCTTCCACAAATGTATGAGTTGGTAAATAAATATGAACCTGCGGTTCTTTTCACTGACGGTGACTGGATCATGCACTATTCAAAATGGCGTAGTGTTGAATTCCTTGATTGGTTGGTTGACGAATCACCAGTAAAAGACGATGTCGTGTTCAATGACCGTTGGGGTAAAGTACGTAAAAATCACGGTGGTTATTACACCACTGAATACGGTGCTGGACTTTCTGATGGTAGCCGTCCTTGGGAAGAAAACCGCGGTGTTGGCTTCTCTTTTGGTTTCAACCGTGTAGAAACACTTGAAGATTACAGCTCTTCGAAACAACTGATTTTCATGTTGGTGGACATTGTTAGCCGTGGCGGAAACTTCCTACTCGATGTTGGCCCAACTGCGGATGGTCGAATTCCTGTCATTATGGAAGACCGTCTGATCGAAATTGGTAAGTGGATGGATGTTAACGGTGAAGCTATTTACGATACTCGCCCGTGGATCAAAGACACCCAATGGTCAGAAGGTAAAAACCCGGGTTTCTCTGATGAAGAAAGCTTCGGTGATCGTCGTCATGGTGGTTATGATGTGTTTGAATTGACCATCAACCCTAAGCCAGGCAATGCAGTAAAAGAACTATACTTCTCTCAGAAAGAAGGTAATGTTTATGGCATTATGCCGGCATGGCCTGAATCTGGAAAAATCGTTGTTGACGATCTACAGGTTTCTGACAAGACCGTTATCACAATGCTAGGCCATGATAAGCCCCTAGCGTACAAAAAAGTGAAAGGTGGTGTTGAAGTCACGCTTCCAACATTTGTACCGGGTAGAGCGCCATCCCTATATATGTGGGCATTGAAGTTTGCTAACGCCAAATAAAACGCTGACATAAATCAGCTACTAGCATCAAAAACGCCTGTCATTTATGACGGGCTTTTTTTTATTAGTGGTATTTGAGAGTAGAAATATCACACCTTGATTGGGTTAACGCATTACCAATGTCACATCCGCCGCGTATTACATCGAGGTAGGTGACCTCCCCACTGTTTATATACGTCTGCATGAGTTCGCTGACAAACTCAATCTTTTCGTTACAAATGTAATGAAAATGTATATAAATTTCACATTTAGGTATTGATATGTCAGCCAGATTGCGTACACTTCTTGTCAACAATCTACAAAATAAAGGTGAATAATGAAATTGTTACATGGCCTACTGGCAGCATTAGTCGTTTCAACAACCGTCACTGCTTGCTCTTTAACAAAGAGTAACGAAAATCAAGTCATGAAAAGTGCCGCTATGCAGCGTCATAAAATGGATGACAGCCAGAACCCACTATACGCACGTTTTAGCTATGAACCCGTTTCTGGTCTAGGTTATGAAAAAGGTGTTCACCGTCGTGATCCCAGTTCAATTATCCAAGTTGATGGTAAGTATTATGTTTGGTACACAAAAACTAAGGATACAAAGTTAAGTTGGGGTAATGCAGATATTTGGTACGCAACCAGCACTGATGGTACCCATTGGGAAGAGCAGGGGGCAGCGGTTACCCGAGGCAAAGACGGTGAGTATGATGACTACAGCGTTTTTACCACCAATATTTTAGTAGCAGAGGGTCACTACTATCTGACTTACCAAGCTGAAAGTAAGACTGGATATGAAATTAACGTTGTTGCGATGGCAAAAGCGTCTTCACCCGATGGTCCTTGGACGAAATTACCCAAGCCAATCCTCGAGCCTACTCGCGACGGTAAATGGAAGCCGCATCCAAAGTGGGAAAATCGTTTAGTGGCTGTTGAGAAAGGGAGTTGGGATTCGCGCATGGTCCATGATCCAGCTGTCATTCCGCGCTGGGGTAAATACTGGCTGTATTATAAAGGTCACGGTATCGGCGATGCCATGTGGGCTGATTCAAAGTGGGGTGTTGCGGTTGCTGATCATCCTGAGGGTCCGTATGTTAAGAGCCCGTTAAATCCAATCACTAACAGTGGGCATGAAGTATGGGTATGGCCTTGGGGTAAAGGTATTGCAGCGATTGTTGATTGGGCTGGTCCAGAAAAAGACACCGTTCAATACACTGAAGATGGGGTTAATTTTGAGGTAATGAGCAAACTCGAAGATCTCCCTCCAGCGGGCGGTGCGTTTATTGCGGATAAATTTGACGACCCCGCGGACGGCCAAGGATTCAACTGGGGCTTAGCTCATTATGGGCGCAGCGATTGGACTTTCCTGGTTAAATTTAAGACCGAACTAAAGAAAGGTGACAAAAAAGACATTAGTTGGAAACGATTCCCGCATTATTCCACCATCAGAGACGTGATGCGAGACCCGAAAAAGTTTGGAATTACTAGTGATAATTTAAAACCGAATCGTCATTAACTTTACATAAACTTTACATAAAATGTTTGAATTGATCGTCAACCTGAGTATTATATATAAAAATCAAAATAAAGGTTAAATATGATGATCAAGAACAAGCTTACTGTAGCTATGGGATTAGCATTAGCGTCTTTGACGTTTGGCTGTGACCATAGCACTACGTCTGAAGTAGCAACCGAAACTGCAGCAGCACCAGTTGCTGCAACTCCAAGCCAACCAACATCATTTGATGCAACGGTTGAGTCACTACAACAATATAGCACACCAGAATGGTTCCGCGATGCGAAACTCGGTATTTACATTCACTGGGGCGCTTATTCAGTTGCAGAGCGCGGTGAGTGGTATGCGCGTAAGCTTTACCTTCAAGGAACGCCAGAATACAAGCACCACCTTGAAAACTACGGTCACCCGTCTGAGTTTGGTTACAAAGATTTCATCCCTATGTGGAAAGCTGAAAAATGGGATCCAGTTGCACTTGTTGGTTTGTTTAAAGAAGCCGGTGCAAAATATTTCTCGCCTGCCGCTGTTCACCACGACAACTTTGACTTATGGGATTCAAAGCACCACAAATGGAACTCAGTTAACATGGGTCCAAAGCGTGATATCACTGGCGAATGGAAAGCAGCAACTGAACACCATGGCCTACGCTTTGGTGTGACGACTCACCTATCTCGTGCTTACAGCTGGATGAATGTTGCTAACCAATCGGATAAAAGAGGTCCAAAAGCGGGTGTTCCTTATGACGGTGACAACCCAGAGTTTGACGATTTCTATTTCCCAAAACATGACGATACCCACAAACGTGCACCAGAAAACGCACCTAAATGGTGGCGTGATCAGTGGGCTGCTCGTATGAAAGACTTGATTGAAAAATACGACCCAGATCATTTCTACTTTGACTGTGCGGTTCCATTCCGTGGTGATGACGCAGGTCAAACAGGTATGGACGTTATTGCTCACTTGTACAACACAAGCATTAAGAACAATGGCGGTAAGCTTGAAGCGGTTATGGCAACAAAAGCTCGCCCATGGCAGGGTCTTCATGCTGATGGCATGACAACTCTTGATTATGAGCGTGGTAAAGCAAGTCACATTCTTCCTGAGCCTTGGCAGACAGATGACTCAATTGGACCTTGGGGTTACAACACTGAGTGGCCTCATGGATACATGGACACCAACATGGTTGTTGATAAGATGCTCGATATCGTTAGTAAGAACGGTAACATGCTACTTAACGTTCCAATCAAAGCTGACGGTACACTGGACGACAAGACAACAGAAGTACTGAAAGGCATGGGCGTATGGATGAAAGCTAACGGCGAAGGTGTCTATGGCTCACGTCCTTGGTACATCTTTGGTGAAGGTCATACTAACGAAGTTCCTCACAAGGCAACTCGTTCACCATTTAAAAAGAGCGATATTCGTTTCACCACTAAAGACGGTTACGTTTACGCGTACGTTCTTGATTGGCCAGGTGAGAACAAGGTTGTTGAGATCATGAATATCACCATTACTAACCAGCGTTTGACGCCAGTTAAAAGTGTCAGCATGTTAGGTTATGACGGCGACATTAAGTGGGAGCAAGCTGGCGACGGTCTGCAAATCACTATGCCTAGTAAGAAAGTTGGTGATCACGCGTTCGGTTTCAAAATCGAATTCACCGAGCCGCAATACGGCCAATAAAATCACAAGCTATTAAAAAAGCCACTCTTTTGAGTGGCTTTTTTGTTTTTACTCACCAGCTATTCCCGCAGTCCAACTTACTCACCCGGATGATTAAGCGCCGAGTCTTTCGATATGCTAATAAGAAATACTAATACGGAATTTCCAATGTTTTCAGAATATAGTAGTTTTAGCGTACTTAACAGTTAGTGTAGGTACAGTTATGACTATGACTCATTTGCAGCAACTCGAAGCTGAAAGTATCAAGATTATTCGAGAGGTTGCCGCGGAATTTGAAAAACCAGTAATGCTTTACTCCATTGGTAAAGATTCAACGGTGCTTTTACATCTTGCGAGAAAAGCGTTTTTCCCAGCAAAAATTCCATTTCCTTTACTTCACGTTGATACCAATTGGAAGTTTAAGGAAATGATTCAATTCCGAGATCAGATGGCAGAAGAGTGTAATGTCGATTTGATTGTACATAAGAATCCAGATGGTCTGGCCATGGATATCAATCCGTTCGTCCATGGCTCTGCAAAGCACACCGATATTATGAAGACGGTTGGTTTAAAACAAGCCCTTGATGCTCACGGCTTTGATGCTGCCTTTGGCGGTGCACGCAGGGACGAAGAAAAATCTCGTGCTAAAGAGCGTGTTTATTCGTTCCGTGACAAGCATCACCGCTGGGATCCAAAAAACCAGCGTCCGGAACTATGGAATAACTACAATGGTCAAGTGAACCCCGGTGAAAGTATCCGAGTGTTCCCACTGTCGAACTGGACTGAACTTGATATCTGGCAATACATTTATCAAGAAAACGTCGATATTGTCCCACTATATCTAGCAAAAGAACGTCCTGTTGTTGAACGTGACGGTACGTTAATCATGGTCGATGACGAACGCATGCCGCTTGAGGAAGGTGAAACACCCACCATGCGCTCGGTTCGTTTCCGTACCTTAGGTTGCTATCCACTGACAGGTGCCGTTGAGTCAACAGCAACAACACTGACGGAAATCATTGAAGAAATGCTGTTATCAACTTCTTCCGAACGGGAGGGGCGTGTCATTGATAACGATTCTGCAGGGTCAATGGAAAAGAAAAAGCGTGAGGGGTATTTCTAATGAACACAGCCAATGAAGTCAGAGCATTAGGTATTGAAGCCTACCTATCGCAACAACAAAGCAAAGGTCTGTTAAGGATCATGACTTGTGGCAGTGTTGATGACGGAAAATCAACTTTGATTGGACGCCTTCTTCATGACAGTCACCAGATCTATGAAGATCAATTAGCCGCGTTACACAAAGACAACGAAAAGGTTGGAAATGCCGGTGAAGCACTCGACCTTGCATTACTCGTTGATGGTCTGCAAGCTGAGCGTGAGCAGGGGATTACGATTGATGTTGCTTATCGTTATTTCTCAACTGAAAAGCGAAAATTTATTATTGCTGATACGCCAGGACATGAGCAATACACGCGTAACATGGTGACGGGTGCGTCTACCAGTGATGTTGCTATCATCCTAGTGGATGCGCGATACGGTGTGCAAGTTCAAACTAAACGCCATAGTTACCTCTGTGACTCTTTGGGTATTTCTCAGTTTATTGTCGCGATTAACAAAATGGATATTGTTGACTTTGACGAGACGGTTTTTGAAAAAATTAAAGCTGACTACCTGGCATTTGCAGAGCAACTGAATGTACAAGATATTCACTTTATCCCCATGTCAGCATTGAATGGTGACAACGTAGTAGAAGCGTCTCAGCAAACTCCTTATTACCAAGGGTTACCACTGCTTCCACTATTGGAAACACTTGAGCCTACTATCGCTTTAGATTCCGGAGCCGCAAGATTCCCAGTCCAACTCGTGACTCGTCCCAATCTTGATTTTCGTGGTTATCAAGGAACGGTCGCAGGCGGCAGATTCAGCGTGGGTCAAAAAGTCAAAGCACTACCATCAAACAGTGAAAGTACAATCTCTGAGATTGTGACATTTGATGGCAACCTAGATGCAGCGTCTTCTGGTCAAGCGGTGACCATTGCGCTGGCTGATGAGATTGATATTAGCCGTGGCGATGTCATTGTCCCAGCAACAGAATCACTTCAAGCGACAACTGCACTTCAAGTGCAGTTGGTTTGGATGCATGATGAACCGTTAGTGCTGAACAAAGAATACAACTTGAAACTCTCGGCGAAGAAAACCACGGGCCGTGTCACTGCCATTGATTATTTGGTTGATGTCAACACATTAGAGCAGCATCAGGCTGATGTATTGAGCTTAAATGAAATAGCGATTGTTACCATTGAGCTTACCGAGCCAGTGGTTGTTGAACCCTATACCAGTAACCGTGAAACCGGCTCATTGATTGTGATTGACAGATTTACTAATGGTACGGTGGGGGCAGGAATGGTGAAGCAAGCCCTTGAAACGAGGCAAGATGACAATTCACCCACCCATGAGTTTAGTGAGTTTGAGCGCGAGTTGAACCAACTTGTGAGAAAGCATTTCCCCCTTTGGAATGCGAGAGACATCACGAAACTGTAATTAGATGGAAGCGGTATATACCTATGGTGGGATCATTGCAGCATTGTTGATTGCTCTGATCACCACAAAAGTCCGACCCGCAGGCTTGTTTGCAATTGCACTACTGGCCTGCTGGACTATGGGGTATATTGATACCGAAACCCTGACGGGGAATATTGCGAATCAAGGTTTGTTAACTTTACTGTTGCTGGTTTCGGTATCCATTGCGCTGGAACGAACAGCGATTCTGCGTCAGCTATCTGCACGTATTATCACCCCTAATTTTCCAAAAACGTTATTTAATCTGACACTGGTTGGCAGCGTGGCATCCGCGTTTCTGAACAATACTGCTGTGGTTTCAACACTAACCAGCGTGGTAAAAAAAACAGGCATTCATCCGAGCCGAAAGTTGCTGATCCCATTATCTTACGCTGCAATCCTAGGCGGTACAATCACCCTCGTGGGAACGTCAACCAATCTTATCATTAACAGTTTTTATGAAAAGGAAACCAGTCTCGGGCTTTCTATGTTTCATTTTGCTGCTATTGGCATACCTGCTGCATTGGCCGGTGTATTAACCTTGTTTGCTACTAATAAATTGTTGCCTCACAAGCGAGCAGAGCGTAAGACTGCCAATCAATATTTGACTGAAGTGACCGTTCTCAAAGAGTCTAATTTGATTGGTAAGTCGGTTGAGGATAACGGTTTACGTCATTTAGACGGACTGTTTCTGGTAGAAATTGTTCGTGACGGGAAATTAATTGCTCCCGTTGGTCCGCATCACCGAATTGAAGCAGAAGATCGTTTAATCTTCACAGGCGATATGAGTCAAGTGATGCAGCTCAATGAATTTCACGGTCTTGATATGTTTGCCAGTAGTAATGGGCTGTTACGTTCTAACGTGACAGAAGTGATAGTCGCCCACACATCTGAACTCATCAATAAAACATTAAAAGCCGTTGGCTTCCGCGCACGCTTTGATGCGGCGGTTGTTGCTGTCCACCGTAATGGAACTCAGCTTTCGGGTAAGTTAGGTGAAATAGCCTTGCAAGCCGGTGACCGCTTAGTATTAGCCACGGGTAATGATTTCAAATCTAGAACCAATTTGGATAAAAACTTTTACTTTGTTTCCGACCATAGTGTTCAAAGACCCTATTCAAAGTGGCAGGAACTAGCCATCTACGGAGGCTTCTTGTCGGTGATTGTGCTTGCTGCTGTTGAAGTGATGCCCCTCATCCAAGGGCTGCTGTTTTTACTCGCAGCTTTGATGCTTTCAAGTTCTATTTCTCCAGCGGACGTTAAACAGCGTTTTCCATTTGATTTGTTGGTGATTATTGTCTCTGCGTTAGGGCTTGCAAATGCATTTGAAGGTGCTGGACTTTCAGCGGTAATGGCCGAGTGGTTTTTAGCCCACAGCGAAATCTCACCTTACATGGCATTGGTTGGTGTTTACTTACTAACTCTAGTAACTACGGAAACCATTACTAATAACGCTGCTGCGGCACTGATGTTTCCGTTGGGGTATGGCATTGCAATGAGCTTGGGTGTTGATCCTATGCCGTTTGTTATGGCCGTCGCCTTTGGGGCTAGCGCATCGTTTATCAGTCCATACGGATATCAAACCAACCTGATTGTTTTTAATGCGGGTCAATACACCTTTAAAGATTTTGTCATAGCGGGTGTTCCAATGTCCATTGTCTATAGTTCCGTTGTCTTATATCTTTTACCTCTTGTTTTTCCATTTAATTAGGAGCCCCACTTATGAATATTGTATGGCATGAACATGCTGTTTCTCGTGAAACCAAAGAAGAGAAACAAGGGCATAAAGGTGCCGTGTTATGGTTCAGCGGCCTCAGTGGTTCCGGCAAAAGCACTATTGCTAATTGGCTTGAGCAAGCATTAGTAGAACGTAACGTTCGAACCTATATCTTAGACGGTGATAATGTAAGGCACGGGCTAAACGCAGGTCTTGGGTTTAGTAATGAAGACCGTATTGAGAATTTACGCCGTGTGAGTGAGGTTGCCAAACTCATGTGTGATGCTGGTGTTGTGGTGTTGACGGCATTTATATCGCCATTTAAACAAGATCGCGAACGAGTCCGCGCACTATTAGGTGACGATTACATTGAAGTTTTTGTGGATACGCCACTGTCTGTGTGTGAAAGTCGAGATCCTAAAGGTCTGTATAAAAAAGCAAGAGCGGGACAAATCAAACACTTTACCGGTATAGATTCTCCATTTGAGGCACCAGAGAACCCTGACATCCACATTGAGAATCATGAAAAAAGTGCTGACACTATTGTGCAGCAATTATTGTCTTACCTTGAAGATCGTGGTGTGATTCAATCATGAGTCATTCAATGACCACAGAATACGATGTGTTTAATGGCGATGCGGATGGTATTCTCTCTCTAATTCAGTGGAGAAAAGCGCATCCCGCTGACACGGTATTAGTGACTGGTGTAAAGCGTGATATTCAATTACTTCAGCGTGTACCTAGCACAGCCAAAAAGGTCAATGTATTTGACATCTCTTTTGAAAAAAATGCCCGAGAAGTAGAGCGGTTACTTCAAGCGAAAACGGCCATTTTTTACGCAGATCATCATAGAGCTGGCAACATTCCACAGCATCCTTTTCTCTCGACTCATATTAAGACTAATGCAAACATTTGCACAGGTTTGATTATTAATGAGATCCTCGAAGACGCGCATTCAAGTTGGTCAGTAGCAGCTGCCTGTGGAGACAATTTGATCAGCAGTGCACATGGCCTTGCGCAGCGTACGGGTCTCTCCGAGAAACAATTTGAACAATGCAAGCAACTCGGTGAAATGGCCAATTACAACGGCTACGGCAACCAGTTATCCGACTTACACTATGCTCCAGACGCATTGTATACTCTACTTTCTCAGTATTCAGAGCCGTGGCATGCTGTGCTGGAGCCGAATGGACCCATTGCCGACCTGACGGAATGCTATCACCAAGACATGACGAAGGCGCAAACGAGTGAGAGGGTCTATGAATCTGAACACGCAGTGGTGTTAAGATTAGAGGATGCGCCATGGTCGAGACGAATATCGGGTGTTTATGCCAACGCATGTGCCAACCAACAGCCTGAAAAAGCCCATGTCATCATGACACATAGTCTCAATGATGCATTCACGGTTAGCCTCCGAGCCCCCCTCAATAACAAAGCTCACGCTGGAGATATTTGCGCAGCGTTTCCAACGGGCGGCGGTCGTGCCGCAGCAGGGGGAATCAATCAATTTAAAGAAAGTCAGCTTCCAGAATTGTTATCCCTTCTCAACGCTTTCTATGGGAAATGATTGGCGCTCGCATTTGTAGTTATAGCTATTCATGACATTGTTGATGCGCTAGCGCGAGGGATCGAATGTATCCAGTCTTTTGTAATCTATTATGTTGGCTGCGTTAAAACTTGCGAGCGGACGCGATTGACGTGAAAGGGAAAGATATCCTCCAGTTAGGAATAAAAAAAGCGATTCTGAGAATCGCTTTTTTGTTTTTAAGTAAAAGGCGTTTAGGCCTAACAGGTTTGATTAACCTTTCACTTTAAGTTTTGCTTCAACTGAACCGTATTGCTTCTTCTTGTCTACGCGCAACATAAATGGCTTGTAAGAACCAATTGGGTCATCGTTTTGAAGTGGATCACCTGTCATGACTTTCAACTCTTCAAGCTTTGCAGAGAGCTTTGCAATGATAGCGTCGCTACCCGGTTGCTTTGAAATATCGTTCAATTCCCACGGGTCGTTGAGCAAGTCAAATAACACTGTCTTTTTCAGCATTGGAAAATAAATCATTTTGTAACGTTGGTTACGTGCCATACGCTGGAAGTGGCGGTAGCTACCATAAATCGTGTCGTACATGACTTCCTTTTCGCCCTCAATCAGAGGAACAATACTTTCTGCCTGTACTGATTCAGGTGCTTTGATACCTGCAAGTTCAGCGGTTGTAGGGAATAAACTGTTTAAGTAGAACATACCTTTTACTTTGGTGTTAGCAGGTACGTTTTTGCCAACCATGATGAATGGTGCTCGGATACTGTGCTCGTATTGGTTTTGCTTACCCGCAAGACCATGTTTACCAACTGCCAAACCGTGGTCCGCAGTGAAAATAACGTAGGTGTTATCGGCTTTACCTGATGCTTCAAGTGTATCTAGAATGCGGCCAATCTCAGCATCCATGTGCTCAATCATTGCGTAGTATTCAGCAATAAATTCTTTCGTTTGATGCTTTGTACGCGGGAACGTCATCAGTGCTTCGTCACGGTTATTGTAGTCACCATCATCAAACGGGTGCATATCCATGTAGTTAGGCGGAAGCATTACGCTCTCTGGTGGGTATTTATCAACATAAGACTGTGGTGATTGACGCGGGTCGTGAGGCGCAGTAAAACCAACATACATTAGGAAGGGCTTTTCGTTACGCTTATCTTTTGTGTTCAGATAGGCGATCGCTGCATCAGCAAACGCTTCGCTTGTGTGTTGGTTCTTTTGCTCGGTATTCCATTCAACGCCTTCGCCAAATTCAGTCAACCAAGGTTTCCACTGTCCGCCTTTTGCGATGCGTGGCATACCACCTTCGTGAACAGCACGGCCAATATCAAATGAACGCTTAAGTGCGCCCTGACCAACGTGCCATTTACCGGTAATGAAGGTTTCATAACCGTTGTCTCTAAACGTCTCACCCCATAGAGGATGTTTAGTTTGACTGTTACCTCCTTTCGGTGCAAATCCGGTGAAGTGCAGGTTACGGCCAGTGTTAATCATCTGGCGGCTCGGGGCACAAACGGCACCAGACCATGAGCCTTGGTTAAACACGTGAGTGAATGTCGTACCTTTTTCAACAAGTTTATCAAGGTTAGGCGTACTGATACGTGAGTTACCTAGTGAGTGAATGGTATCGATTGACTGGTCGTCAGCAATAATTACAAGGAAGTTAGGTTGCTCTTTTGCAATTGCTGACGTTGCCAATAAACCGGCAACACCTGCCATAGTCAAGGCAGAACCAAGACGGCTTAGGCAGCGTTTGAC
>CAXRGH010000266.1:0-5466 GCA_964230195.1 Alteromonadaceae bacterium | reverse complement strand
AGGAGTTTGCAGATAAACAACACAGCCTGTTCTTAGGTCGCGGTGATCAGTACCCCATTGCAATGGAAGGTGCCCTGAAACTCAAAGAGATTTCCTATATGCACGCAGAGGCTGATGCAGCAGGAGAGCTTCAGCACGGACCACTCGCGTTGATAGACGCCGAGATGCCTATTATTGTTGTTGCCCCGAACAATGAGCTGGTAGAGAAGTTAAAGTCGAATGTGGAAGAAGTCCGTGCCCGTGGCGGTATTCTCTATGTATTCGCCGATAAAGACGCTCATTTCGTTGGCGATGACACGATGCGCGTAATGGAGGTTCCACTCGTGGACGAAATCATTGCACCGATCGTCTACACGGTACCACTTCAATTATTGAGCTATTACGTAGCAATTATCAAAGGTACTGACGTTGATCAACCCAGAAACTTGGCAAAATCGGTCACCGTTGAATAAATTTTCGATTTGAAAAGGAGGGGCTTCCCCTCCTTTTACATTCCTGTTAGTAATTCCCCCTAAATACGCCTTCGAATTCTGCCTTATCGCCACTAATGGTGTTATATTTTAATAATCTAATGAATACATTTGTGATGGGGCCAATACAGTGAAAACGTGGTTGTCGATTGTTGTTGTTTTATTTGTTTTACTGACAATTCCAGTAATGGCGAATGACAAAACGATATCCTTTGCGGTAGGTCATGATCATGAAAAAATGCTTTCCAAAAATTACCCAATTTACCGAGCCAACTGGGAATTCTTAAACGAAAGTCTCAGCTTACTGGGTTACTCAATAGAAACCGATATTGGCCCTTGGGCGCGCGCTAAACATAGAACACAGACGGGCAAAAGCCATGGCTTGTTTATGGCCGCTAACTTTGAAGGTCGAGATAAGTGGGCAAGACTCTCCGATCCGATAGGATTTGGTACATTTGGCGCTTTTTACAATATCAAAAACCCGGATGGCATGAAGGTTGTTGCGAGTATCAGACTTGGCGACCATGACAAGATTTTGAGTCACTTCGTATCGGGCGACGTCCTTGAAGTAAGCACAGCTCATCAGGGGTTTAAGTTGCTATTCAATCGCAGGATTGACCGATTTGTTATGTCAGAAAGTTACGGCAACTATTTACTCAACACAGAGCTCAAAGAGTACGCCTCTCAGATAGCATTCGACCGCTCCAATACGGAAAAGCGTACTATCCATGTGGCATTTTCTAAGGACAACAGAGCGAGCTTGGAGGCACTCAAAATATTAAACCAAGCGATTCAAATTGGAATCGAATATGGCCTTTACGACGACGCAATGAGTCGTAATAACGTGCCACTACATATGCGTTTAAGCAGGAAGCAAAAACCGAGTAAGTAAGCTCGACTAATCACCATCAGCCATCCGCACAGGCGGCAATGGCGACATACCCGCAATATTTGCGATCGGTAAAATTACTATGAGCTGTTTGTCTAGGTCGTACACGAATAGATTGCTGTTTGTCGACGTCACGAGTTTGATTCTCGGGAATTGAAGAACTTTCTCACCGCCAATGTCCACAGGGTAGTTTAATGTGACATTATAGAAATCCGATTTACTTTCTAACACTTGCTCTGCGTGTGTTCCGCCGATAAGCGCGGCATATGATAAGAGCACGATATATGCTGTAAAAATGAGGCTAAATAGAGGTGGGAGACGATAAAAAGGACGAGCAAGACGCAAATAGAAACGATTTAACCATGTGTCTTTCCTTGGTTTCGGTAAAAACTTAATCCAGAATGTAATCAATACAAACGCAAAAAAAGCAAAGGTTAGAAATGCCGAGATAATGGTGGCGTTGGTCATTAACGCGAGTAAATAATCGCTTAACTCAATATGGTAGAAAATGTTCACATTAAACGATGACATCAGCGCATGGAGATACAGGATACCAGCTGAACTAGATAACAAATAAGCTACCGTAAGAATGACTGCAAAGTTTTCCTTTGCGTACGCTTTAAAAGCTTCAAGTTCAGTTTTTAACTTAAGATAATATTCACGTTCTATTGAGAGATTCATCACTTTCCCTGTGGACTAGTATACTGCGCATTGAGGCTGAACTAAGGTCACTCAGCCATCATAAATGTGATATGGATTAATCAGTAGTTATGGTGACTTCACCAGAATTTGAATTGTAATTGACTTGCAGGTCACTATAAGTAGTGTGGCTATAGGTACAGTCATTGGCTCCCTCATATACCGCTTCGTAAGTACCAGAGTTGTCGCCCTCAACCGTTGTATCAGTATCTAAGACCGCGCGCCAAACATCTAAACAGTCCGCTTCACTATTTAACGTTAAACTGGTCCCTCGGGTATCTGCAGGATAGCCGAATTGATTGACACTCAAATCGCCACCAGCGTCTTCATCATCTATTTCAATTAGATTTAGGACCGCAGCGCCATTTCCTCGGATAAGCCAGACATAGTGAACTTGCTTCACCCCTTGCTTGAAAGCTGAAGCAACCCCTAAAAAAGCACCTCTCTCTGCATCCTCTTGTAGCCCTAAGAACTTAGGCGCCGCTGTAACGGCCAATACCCCGAGAATAACGATAACTATGATTAACTCTATTAAAGTGAAACCACTTTGATGACTGCGTTTACCCATGTGTTTAGATCATTTACCTACAGATGCCAACAATTTACCCAATTTGACGAAAATAGCCAGTAAATAATATAAAATTAGGTAGATTTATTAGTTACTTAGGTTTATAACAATTGGGTTTATTACTGCTCGCGGTATACATTGGTTGAGTCACCTGTAGGTGTTCAGTCAGTTTATTTATGCGCGTATCGTGAGAAGGGTGAGTTGACATAAATTCCGGTGGCGCAGAACCAGATGCCGCCGCCATATTGTGCCAAAGCGCCACTGCTGCGTCCGGTTTGAATCCAGAAACAGCCATTAATTCTTGCCCTATGATGTCCGCTTCTTTTTCATGTGAACGACCGTATGGCATCAAAACACCGTATTGTAGGCCAACCCCTAAACCGGCCATAACATAGCTTTTCGTTTTCTCGTCTTGACCACCTAATAGTGCCCCTGCTAATTGCTGCGTAACGGCGGCTGCCTGATTGGATGACAACCGTTCATTAGAATGATTGGCGATAACATGAGCTACTTCGTGACCCATGATTGCTGCAAGCTGATGCTGATCTTCGACAACGTTTAATATTCCCGTGTAAACACCAATTTTTCCACCAGGTAATGCGAAAGCATTGATTTGTTCCGAATCAAACAAGACGACTTCCCAATCTTCGCTATGGGCTTCTTTGCTAACATTCGGGGTAATCTGATCAGCAACACACTGGACAAAAGCGGTCAATTTCTTATCTTTGCTGATCGGAATTTCCGATTTCATCTGCTCAAACGATTCCGTTCCCATTTGTTCGAGTTTACTTTGCGACATAAACGCGAATTGAGATCGACCGGTCGGTGACTTGGTACAACTCGTGAGCGTGAACACTGCAAGTAATGCTAGCGGTAGAATTTTCATAAACATCCTAGTCAAGATTTGAATATTTTAGCAGTGGATTTTAATGCCTGACCTGTTATTGGTATAGAGGCGGAATACAAAAATTCCGTTAAAATATGACGACGCCCATCACTTTAATTGTCTTTTTGATTTAACAAAAACTTCTCTAATTCGTCCGCAGGCATTGGTTTAGCGTGAAAGTACCCTTGCGCCTCATCACATCCCAAAGATTGAATGTAGTCGAGTTGCTCCTGAGTTTCGATGCCTTCCGCTATTGTTTCTAGACCCAACTTCTGACCTAGATTGATAACCGTTTGGGCAATTATGCCGTCACCACCTTCACCGATGTCCTTGATAAACTCTCGGTCGACTTTGATTCTATCCAGTGGTAACTGATGCAGATAACTCAACGAGGAAAAGCCAGTACCGAAGTCGTCGATTGCGATGGTAAACTCGTGCTGCTTGAGCTGCTCTAACGCTCTAATCACCAGTTTAGGGTCATCCATCACAACACTTTCCGTAATTTCCAACTCAATTTGTTTTGCTGCCACGTGATTTTCGTTTGCAACGGAAATAACGCGATCTACAAAATCTGTATTTCTAAATTGAGGCATAGACACATTAACAGCAACCCTCAAACCACCTAAGCCTAGTTGTTGCAAACGATTCAACTGCTTACAGGATTGATCAAGAACCCAATCGCCAATATCAACAATCAAACCCGAATATTCTGCTAAAGGAATAAATGTTACCGGCGACACAAAACCACCCTCTCCATTTGGCCAGCGCAGCAACGCTTCCATACCAATAAACTGACCCGTTGAAACATTTAACTGAGGTTGATACCAAACTTGGAGCTTGCCGTCATGGAAATCCGAGGTTAAACGTCTAATCATACCCAGACGCCAACTTGTCTCGTCTTCCATTTCGGTCTTATAGAAACTGTACCGAGACTGAATGTCTTTTTTGGCACGATTTAACGCAATATTTGCATGTTTTAAAACGGCCAATCCGTTTTTATCGTTGTCTAACTTGCGGCAAATGCCCAAAGTACAATTGATGGGAATTACATGTTCACCCGCTCTAAAAGCACGATTAAAGATATTGAGAACGACGGTTGTATCGAGGTTCGATTTATCTCCAATCAGTCCAAAGATATCTGCACCGATACGGCAAACGGTTACCGACGGGTCAAGTTTTTGCTGGAGCCTGCCTGCGACCGCCAGAAGTAAGCTGTTACCTGCTTCTTGTCCAAGGCCATCGTTAATGTCAGAAAAATGGTCAATATCAAGTAAGATAACAGTGTCGCCTGCAACTCGTCCGGCAGTGTATTCATCAAGTAACTGAATGAATTTGGTTCTATTTGGTAAATTTGTTAACGCGTCGCGATAAGCGATGTCTGATACTTTTTTAATTAACAAAGAGTTATCTAAATCCGAAGCAATGTTGCTTACGAACGCTTGCAGAAGCTCTTGTGCCAAATCCAATGGGTGTTGCATATCCAAAATTAACACACCAACGCAAGACTGAGCTTGGATGTAAATTACCAATGCGTCTTCTTCGATTTGGTGATGTTTTTCTGCGACCGCTTTGGTCACCAAATGAATAGCTCGACCAGGCATCGATTTTTCAAATCGCTCTCCGGTTTGGCTTTCATAGAGGCCAGTTCCGTAAACAACCCAAAAACCACTATCGTTAACTTCTTGAGTATCCAACGGATGGTCAATTAAAAGCGCACCGCTGCTCTCTGTACCAAACAATTTAACGGCATTTTGTATTAATACACGAACAAAATCGGTCAAGTTAGATTGAGCCAACAATTGACGATTGAGACTGTTTAACGATTGTAAAAAATCTCTAGAACGGCTTATCTCTGAGAGCTGCTGATAAGAGCGGATAGCTGAGAACACCGACGTCAGCAATTTATTGCGGGTAAGTTCTGTTTTGGTTTTGTAATCATTGATGTCGTACTGCA
>CAXRGH010000265.1:0-15800 GCA_964230195.1 Alteromonadaceae bacterium | reverse complement strand
ATGAGACTCGTCCATGGATTTATGGCTATATTTCCGGTTCACAAATCTTCAGAACTCAGGATTATTTATTGGAAGCTGTCAATACCATGATGGGAGTCCCCAATGGCCGTTTATATGCTACTGGCGATCAACGTTTCCAGCATGACTACAAGCTTCTGCAGCCAGGGACAAAGGAATATACGAATGCGTTTCGTTTGTTTAAACCCCTTCTCAAACAGTTTCCACCTTTGAAACTGGATGATCCTTACTTTAAGACGAAAAAGGGC
The DNA here is from genome assembly GCA_964230195.1 of Alteromonadaceae bacterium. Lineage (GTDB taxonomy): Bacteria > Pseudomonadota > Gammaproteobacteria > Enterobacterales > Alteromonadaceae > CAXRGH01. Next base: position 15,534 of record CAXRGH010000265.1, on the reverse strand, counting down.
AAACGCTTTTTAAAAAGTTACATGACGAAAAGTAGTCGAGAGAAGCATTTGTACAATCACAAAGATTATCAACGGTATGACGAGACTTTCTTTGAAACCACTTCAACGGAGTAATACATAACCCCGTATTCCACTTTTGTTTCATTGCCTATTCTCGCTTTTTGATCCTATTTTAATGTAAGGGCAGCCAGAAAAGGTAGCGTATGAGTCAGTGGTTACCAGCACAGGTTATTAGTCGCAAAGATTGGAATAGCCACTTGTTTAGTTTGGTCTTGGAGTGCGACAGGTTTCCTCGATACCAAGCGGGTCAATTCATCAAGCTTTCTGCACTCTTTGATGAGCGCAGAGTCACTCGGGCCTATTCTCTGGTGAGTGCACCGAGGGAACAACATTTAGAAGTGCTGGTGGTGAAGGTGGATGATGGACAATTTACCCCTTACCTTCATTCGTTGGCTGTTGGCGACACGTTAGAGGTTAGTGATAGCGCTCGGGGTGACTTTACTCTCGAAAAGATACCAGAGAAAAATAACCTTTGGTTAATTGCGACTGGTACAGGCGTTAGTCCATTCTTATCTATGTTAACTGAGGGGGAGCTATGGCGACGCAAGGGCCGAGTATTCTTGATTTATGGGGTCAGATATCTCGACGATCTGGCCTATTATGAGCGCATTCGTCATTGGTTAGCTGCCTATTCTCGTAACTTCTGCTTTATTCCCGTTGTTAGCCGAGAGATACCTGATTATGGGATTTATGGTCGGTTAACGGCACTATTAGGCAATCAACGACTAGAAAAGGTGTGTGGGGCACAAATTAATGCACAATCTGACAGCGTGATGCTATGTGGTAACCCTAAAATGATTGAAGACGCAACCACGATACTTGAGTCTGTTGGTTTACAGAAATACCGCCCCTCAAAGGGCGGGTCAATCCATACTGAACGCTATTGGTAAGTGAACTATTTGGCGCCTTTAAAGCCAAGCTGTCGCCAGCTTTCATAAACAAATACTGACACGGCATTTGACAAATTCATGCTACGACTATCGGGTACCATAGGGATACGGACTCGTTGTTCTGGTGGTAATCCAAAAATGATCTCATCGGGTAGACCTCGTGTTTCTGGCCCAAATAACAAGGCATCGCCCACTTGATAATTAACATCTGCGTGCCCAGCAGAACCTTTAGTAGTACAGGCAAACACCCGCTTTGGTTGGCAACTTTCTAAATAGGCATCAAAGCTTTTATGCCGCTTTACATGAGCAAATTCATGGTAATCCAACCCAGCTCTGCGAACCCTCTTGTCGTCCCAATCAAAGCCCAGTGGCTCTATCAGATGTAATTGATAGCCAGTGTTGGCGCATAAGCGAATTATATTACCTGTATTGGGTGGGATCTCTGGTTGGTAAAGAATAATATCTAACATAAAAATGGTTACTTCTGTAAAAACGCTAATAGTGTTGCCATCGCGGGATCTCTAATGGATTTTTTCTCCATCAAAATTTCATGACGAGCCCCCGAGGCTACCCATTTTTGATTATTGGGCATCATGCGGCAGATTATATCCTGCTCTTGGTTATCTACAATTAAATCTTTTTCTGCCTGTAATACCAAGGTTGGGACAGTGATAGCCTTTGCCTCATTATGGATTGTTGTCATCGCCTCAATGGCTGCAGCTAACCAAGGAACGGTGACACCCCCAAGTTGCAGTGACGGCGAGGCTTGATAAAATTGTTTGAACCAATGGTATCGTGTCTTACTGTGGGTCAATTGATTCAACGAAAACGGGACTGGTAAGTAGTTTCCTTGACCAAAAAAATACCACGGTTGTTTTCCAATGCGTCGATTTAATCCATGTAGCTGGCCCACTAACCAGTAAGCAAAGCCTTTGTTCATTGCCGTTGAAATCCCAAACATTGGAGAGCAAAAGGCGATTTTTTGATACGTTTCAGGATGTTTCAGCTGATACAAGGCTCCAATAGCACTACCCATTGAGTGACAGACTAAGTAGTGAGGCGAGGAGATAGCGCCATTGCATTCCTGACTGATTAATTGATGAATATCATCCACATATTCATTAAAACTGGCAACGTAACCTTTGTGTTGATTGTCACACATTCGACCTGAAAGCCCCTGACCTCTGTGGTCAAGTGTGATCACAGAATAGCCCGCTTGGTGTAATTCAAAGACCACTTCTTTGTACTTAAGAAACGTTTCTATTCGCCCATTAATGAGAGTAATTGTGGCCCGTGGCGCCGGATGTGATATGACAGCATAAGCGATCTTGACGTTTCCCTTGCCCATAAAATGGTGAATGGTAGCGTTTGTTTCCCAAAACACTTCAGCATTATCAAGCAGACATTGTGTCTCTTTGGTCATTTTTTTTAACACCTTGTTGGCGTCGGCAGCTACTCGTTCGCAGGTAATTTTATGGTAAATCGGAGACCGCCGGATGCAATATTTTCAACCGTTAAGTCACCACTATGCAATTTGATAGCGCGATATGCAATAGCCAACCCGAGGCCAAAGCCTTCAATACTTCTATTGTGTTCCTCATTTGCACGGAAAAAGGGATCAAATATGGTTTCCAATTCTTCTTCTGGTAATCCATTACCGTCATCTTCAATGGTAATGATAGTCCATTGAGGATCACTGGTATCAAGGGCAACCGTCACTGTTTGTTTGGAATATTTGATGCCATTACGGACAATATTTTCAATAGCACTTGTCATTAATTTGATATCAAGTGTGAGTTCACGCTCTCCCTCAATCGAAGTATTTAGAGATTTTGAAAGGGCGTTGGCTTCATAATCAGCATCAGCAATAATGGTTCGCATGAGTTGAGCAATCTCGTTTTCAGTCTTGTTAACAGGAAGTGTGTCAGAACTCAGTCGAGAAAGTTGCAGTATCTGGCCAACCATATCGTCTATTAACTTGGCTTCTTTCTCAATTCGTTGTAATTGAGAATCAGGGATTTCGTTGTTTTGACCCGCGATGCCAATGACGAGGTTGAGTCGAGCAAGTGGCGTGCGTAGTTCGTGTGAAATATCAGCTAACAGACGTCTTTGCCCTGCGAGTACGCCGGATATTTGTTCGGACATACGGTTAAAATCGCGACCTAAATGACTGATCTCATCATTCAAACCTTCGGCAACATTAACGCTGGCAGATAAGTTACCTTTTCGCATATCTCTCACCGCATAACGGAGATCACGAAGTGGTCTTGACAGTGACCATGCTAGTACCATACATAGAATAGAACTAATAAAAATGGGCAGTAGAAGAATGACAATCGGGTAGTCATCTATGGTTTTTTTAAACCAACTGGGGGCTGTTTTGCGGCCAATAAATACGGCGTAAGGCTGTTCGTTGTATATGACTTTTCCCGGACCAATGAAACTGTATGGCCGAAGTATCATGGCTTGCATGGTGGAAGAGACAGAAAGATCAATAATGTGTTGAGGCGCGGGTTGCTCACGCTCACGCATGCTGTAAATGACGTTTTCGTTTAATAGATTGACAACAACAAGGTTGTTTCGTGTCGCTTTTGCGGTTGACGAAACAGCACCTTTCAATGAGTTGAATCGTCCACTATCAATCGCGTTTTGCAGTTCTTTTCCTAAAATAACTACTTTTTCAACTTGTTTGAGGTTAGCTGGTTTGCGGTCGCCGTCATCGTCGAAATGAAGAAACACCCAAGCGGCCGCACCAAATAGCATAAGAATGAGAAGCCAAAAACCAATAAAGATTCGGCCAAAGAGATGATTAAACGGGTTAAGTTGCTCTAATCCTCTCATGACGCCATGAACATGTAGCCAATACCGCGCACTGTTTTAATCTTTTCTTGATCGCTCTCTTTCGCAATTTTTTTGCGTAAATTACTCACATGCATATCAATGCTTCTGTCATAAGGTTCAAGTTTTCTACCTAAAATCTTTTCACTGATATCCGTTTTGCTGACTAGTTCACCAACGTTCAGCAACAGTAGGTGAAGGATACTGAATTCTGTTCCCGTCAACACAAGCTCGTTACCGTTACAGAAGACGGTGCGTGAACTCGGAGTCAATTCTATTTCATCAATGCTGAGTACTTTTGGTGCCGATTCGTTTTGAATGGTTTGCGTACGACGAATAATGGCTTTAATTCGCGCTGACAGCTCTCTGTGGTTAAATGGTTTTGGTAGATAATCATCGGCTCCGGCTTCAAGACCATAGATACGATCAAAATCGTCGCCTTTCGCTGTTAACATTAATACCGGTGTGAAGTGGGTTTTACGTAGTCGGTTGAGTACTTCAAAGCCATCCATTTTAGGAAGCATTACGTCCAACAATATTACATCGATATCTTGCCTTTGAAGGGCAATAAGAAGGCCTTCCTCACCATTTTTTGCGTGAGTGATGTCGTAGCCTTCTGGACTAAGATATTCAATCAGTAGTTCGGCGAGTGAAATGTCATCTTCTATGAGTAGTAACTTTTTGTTTGACATCAGATATCCTTACAAACTTGGACTTATTTTGGGAAAAGCATAACGCTTGTGTCACCAATTTTACAGAAAATTTACAGATCGTTTGCATTATTTTGGCGGATTATGTACCTGTGTCCTATGACTTTTCATCGCGTGATCTTTTGAGCTTATTTTTGAAGTAGTCCGCGCCGCGAGTGATCGCACGCTCAATATTGCGTTCGGGAATGCGTTCCACATTGGGGAATAGTGCAATTTGTTCTGCTAGCTGATCTTCCCTCAAAATATGAAAACAGGGATAGGGTGAGCGGTTAGTGTAGTTTTCTGGGGCGTTTGGTTCAGTGCCATCAAAGACGTATTTGGGGTGAAAACTGGCCAGCTGATAAACGCCTTCGTAATGGGTGTGAGAGAGCATTGCTTGTGCTAAATCTAGGCAATCCAAATAGTCATCAAATGCATCGAGGCCGTTAGCAACAATGACCAAGCTGGTTTGAATTTGTTGATTAGTATCAAGTGAGCGACAAGCACCAATAATTGATTCAACTACGTCGGTCATCTCGCCTGACTCACACACGTGGTATTGTATCGCATCATCGACAAAAGGTTGCCGCGCGAAAGGGCAGAAATTTTCACCAATAACAACACTTTCAATCCATCCTTTAATGGCTTTGATGATGGAATTCTGTGTTTGCATAAAATATTACCTCAGTAATCATTAATAACAGGCTGGCTAACGTTTTCTCAGTGTAACATAAGTGGTTGTCCCTGGTTCTAAAATCCCCGTCATGTTGCTAATTCGTTAAAATAAGGCATTCATTTTGTTAATCTTCAAAGCAACTAAAAGAGAGGCTGTTAAAAAAAGACATTAAAATTCATCATTTGTATAAATATTCACAAATAATGAATATCTATACTTTAAATATTGCTCCTTACATGGTTTAATTCAGCCAAGATTAGCTCACAAGTTTATGGGAAAATAAGACCTACGTGTCATTTTCTTTTCATAAGTTTTATTTATTCTTGTTAGCTTTAAATAATGAATAAACGGTCATTTAGATGGGAACTGAAATGTATAAAGCGAGTATCATTGGTGCAAGTGGATATGTCGGGGCGGAATTGGCGAAACTGATTCTGCAGCATAGTCATTTTGAATTACATACTTTGTTTGTGTCTGAATCCAGTGCAGATGCGAATAAAGCCATGAGCGAATTGCATGGTGAATTGGCTGGAATCGTCGATTTACCATTAAAGCCTATTAATGAGAGTGCGTTACATGCAGTTGCAAATGAAGTTGACCTTATATTCCTTGCAACCCCTCACGAGGCATCGCATCGTTGGGTGCCACTGATTGCCAATCAAAAAGCCATCATTCTTGACCTGTCAGGGGCTTACCGATTTCAAAACCCCGCAGTTTATCCGCAATATTATGGGTTTGAGCATTCTCATCCTGAAATCCTGGCGGAAACTATTTACGGGTTGGCCGATTGGCATACTGACAAAATCATACGCTCAAATGTGATTTCGGTACCTGGCTGTTATCCTACAGCAAGTCTCACAGCATTAAAGCCACTGGGTGAGAGTGAACTTCTAGAACCAAGCATTCCGCCAATTATTAATGCAACCTCAGGTGTCAGTGGTGCTGGCCGCAAAGCAAATTTGGTGACTAGCGTTTGTGAAGTCAGTTTGCAGGCCTACAACATAGGCATTCATAGGCACCAACCCGAAATCAGCGAATACCTTGGACAGTCAGTTATCTTTACCCCTCATTTAGGCAACTTTAAACGTGGCATCTTGGCAACTTGTACAGCAAAGCTGAAGTCCGGAGTGACTTTAGCTGAGGTTGATGCTGCGTTCGCGTCTGCCTATCAAGACAATCCTATGGTGCGTTTGAAAGCGCAAAGCCCTAAATTGCAAGATGTTATCAATACAGGATTCTGTGATTTGTATTGGCACGTTGATGTTGCAACCGGTTATGTCATTGTGGTCAGTGCAATTGACAATTTAATGAAGGGGGCAGCAAGCCAAGCACTACAATGCGCGAATTTAAGATTTGGATTACCAAAAAATCGCGGTTTATTGAGAGGTGATGCATGAGGCCAATATGGGTAATTAAGGTAGGGGGCAGTATTCTTTCCGAGCCTGAGAATTCAGCTCCTCTATTCGACACACTGGTTGCATTAAAGACTCATGTTGATGTCGTTTTAGTGCATGGCGGCGGTGATATTGCTCAAGATCTTTTGGAGCGACTGGGCTTTTCCAGCGATAAATTGGATGGAATAAGAATTACACCAGACGAGCAACTCCCCTTCATTGCGGGTGCTTTGGCAGGTATCGCAAGCAAACAGCTATGTAGTCAGGCACTCGCGGCAGGCTTAAACCCAGTGGGTTTATCATTATTTGACGGCGGCATGTGCGAATCTTTGATGTTTGATCATCGTTATGGAGCAGTAGGTAAAGCACATCCGCGAAACCCCGAATTAGTGCAAAAACTCTTTGCTTCCAATATGCTACCAGTGATCAATTCAATTGGTGCAGATTTTGATGGGCATTTACTCAACGTCAATGCTGACCAAGCGGCAATCGCCATATGTCAGTTATTAAACGCTCAGCTTTTTTTACTCTCCGATGTTCCAGGGGTTTTGGACGACAAAAAGAGTTTAATCAATACATTGAACGAAGCTCAAATTGAATCTTTGATTGACCAAAAAATTATTCAAGGTGGCATGGTCGTTAAAGTAAAAGAGGCTTTCACGGCAGCTAACAAAATTGGACAACCCGTGACTATTGGTAGTTGGCGTGATGCAGAACGGCTAAAACAAGTTGAGGATGGCGTGTCATTTGGCACACAAATTTTATCAGGACATGAGGCATAACATGGACTTATTACATTTCGGTACTTATTCGCCAAAACAGGTAGAAGCATTGTTGATGCTTGCTGTGGCAATTAAAAATAACCCTGAAAATTACACACAGGCACTGTCTGGAAAATCGTTTGTTGGTTTATTCGAAAAACCCTCTTTACGAACCCGCGTCAGCTTTGATATTGGTATTCAAAAGTTGGGTGGGCACTTCTTATACTTGGATTCCAAAAAGGACAGTTTGGCGGGCCGTGAGGATACCAAAGACATGGCTGCCAATTTATCCTGTTGGTGTGACGGTATCGTCGCTCGAGTCTTTGAACATTCAACTTTGGAGCAATTAGCTGAATATGCATCCATCCCTGTGGTCAACGCATTATGTGATATTTATCATCCGTGTCAGGGGTTGGCTGATTTCCAAACCGTTTATGAAACCTTTGGTAAAGTAAAAGGTATCAACTTGGTGTACGTTGGTGATGGTAATAATGTTGCACATTCGCTCTTGATAGTTGGTGCACAACTCGGTGCAAACGTCACTGTTATTACGCCTGAAGGGCGTGATGTTGATGATAAAGTTTACGCTATGGCTGCTCAGATCGCTGAGAAAACAGGCAGTTTATTGGCATGTGGAAACGACCTTTCACTTGCCAAAGGTGCTGATGTTTTATACACAGATACATGGCAGTCGATGGGCGATGATACCCCACTGGATGAATTAGCGAGTTTTTTCATGCCATACCAAGTCAATCAAGCATTAATGGCTTCTTCAGGTGCAACTAAAGTAATGCATTGTCAGCCTGCCCATCGAGATTATGAAATTACCAGTGAATTAATGGATAGCGACGCGTCGTTATTAATGGTACAAGCAGAAAATAGAATGTACGCACAAAGTGCGATATTAATTGAATTAAGTCAGAGCGAGAAACAATAAAATGAGTAAGCAAGTTAAAAAAGTCGTATTAGCCTATTCTGGTGGTTTGGATACATCTGCCATCATCCCGTGGCTTAAAGAAAATTATGGCTGTGAAGTTGTAGCCTTTGCTGCTGATGTCGGTCAAGGCGATGAAGAACTGGAAGGTCTTCACGAAAAAGCGATAGCGTCAGGTGCTAGTGAATGTCACATTGTTGATCTGAAAGAAGAGTTCGTTAAGGATTATATTTACCCTACAGTGAAAACGGGTGCAGTCTACGAAGGGCGTTACTTACTCGGTACGTCAATGGCTCGTCCGGTTATCGCAAAAGCACACGTTGAGGTTGCTCGTAAAGTTGGTGCAGATGCGCTATGCCACGGTTGTACCGGTAAAGGTAATGACCAAGTTCGATTTGAATCAACCTTTGCTGCATTAGCACCAGAATTGACAGTGATTGCACCGTGGCGTGAGTGGGATATGGAATCACGCGAAGACCTTTTGAATTATTTGGCAGAGCGCAACATCCCAACATCAGCATCAATCACTAAAATCTACAGTAGGGATGCAAACGCATGGCATATTTCCCATGAAGGTGGTGAGTTAGAAGATCCATGGTGTGAACCCACTAAGCAAGTATGGACTATGACAGTCGACCCTGAAGACGCTCCAGACAAACCTCATTATGTTGAGCTAAGTTTCGATAACGGCGAATTAACGGCGGTTGATGGTGAAGCATTATCACCGTTTGAGGCTTTGGTTAAGTTAAATCAGTACGGCGCTGAGAATGGCGTTGGCAGAATCGATATCGTTGAAAACAGATTAGTAGGCATGAAATCTCGAGGTTGTTATGAAACTCCAGGTGGTACTATCTTAATGGCTGCTTACAAGGCGCTTGAATGTTTGGTATTGGACAAAGCGGCACTCAAATTCCGAGAGCAAGTAGGATTAGAGTTTTCGCACGTTATGTATGATGGCCGCTGGTTTACACCGCTGTGCCAGGCATTACTTGCAGCAGCAGATTCATTTGCACAACGTATTACGGGTAAAGTGGTTGTGAAACTCTACAAAGGTGTTGCTAGCGTGACACAACAACAATCACCTAACAGCCTGTACTCTGAAGATTTTGCAACCTTTGGGGCAGACGATGTTTACGATCAGAGCCATGCCGAAGGCTTCATTCGTTTGTATAGCTTATCAAGTCGCATCGCGGCAATGAATAACGTGGAGAAGTAGTATGGCGTTATGGGGAGGTCGGTTCACCGAGCAAGCGAGCGATGCGTTTAAATTATTCAACGACTCATTGCCTGTAGACTATCGGTTAGCGGAACAAGATATCATCGGGTCGATTGCTTGGTCTAAAGCGTTACAATCGGTCAACGTGTTGTCAGCAAAAGAGCAATTAGATTTGCAAAACGCATTAGAGGCTCTGCATCAAGAGGTGGCAGCTGATCCGACTATCATTTTGTCTTCGGATGCTGAAGACATTCATAGTTGGGTAGAATCAAAGCTGATTGAGCGCGTCGGTGATTTGGGTAAGAAATTGCACACTGGGAGAAGTCGTAACGACCAAGTCGCAACCGATCTCAAGTTATGGTGTAAGCAGAAATCTCAAGATTTACTTGAGGTTCTAGTCGGTTTCCAACAAGCGTTGATGGAATTAGCAGGGCGTCATCAGGCAACTATTATGCCTGGATATACGCATTTGCAGCGTGCTCAGCCCATTACGTTCGGTCATTGGTGTCTGGCTTATGTTGAGATGTTTAACCGTGATATTGAACGTCTCCAAGGTGCAGTCTATCGACTTGACACACTTCCTCTTGGATCAGGTGCATTAGCGGGTACCGCATATGCAATCGATCGCAGTGAGCTCGCTAGCGAACTTGGGTTTAGAAGAGCTACCCTAAACAGCTTGGATGCAGTATCAGATAGGGATCATGTACTCGAGTTATTGTCTTGTGCCAGTATCAGTGTGGTGCATTTATCGCGCTTAGCGGAAGATATGATCTTTTATAACTCTGGCGAAGCGAACTTTCTACAATTAAGTGACCTTGTTACCTCCGGTTCGTCGTTAATGCCGCAGAAGAAAAACCCTGATGCCCTTGAATTAATTCGAGGTAAGACAGGTCGAGTGTATGGCGCAATGAGCGCTATGATGATGACCATGAAAGCACTGCCGATGGCATATAATAAAGATATGCAAGAAGATAAGCAGGGTTTATTTGACGCTCTAGATAGTTGGCAACAATGCCTTGAAATGGCAACGTTAGTGATTCAAGGTGTTGAAGTCAATAGTGAAGCTATGATGCTAGCTGCAAAGCAAAGTTACAGTAATGCCACTGAGCTAGCGGATTATCTGGTAGCCAAAGACATTCCATTTAGGGAAGCTCATCACATTGTTGGCGCAATCGTATTGCAGGCCATCGAACAAGACAAAGCATTAGAGGAAATTTCTATTGAAGAATACAAGAACTTTTCTAGCGCCATTGAGGATGATGTCTATGGTTACCTGTCCATGGATTCATGCTTAGATAAACGTCATGTTTTGGGGGGCACTTCAAGAGAGCAGGTTGCTGCAGCAATCGAAAGCTTTACAACAACGGAGCAAAATAAAGCGCCTCTGTCTCCAGTGATTAGAAAAGTACAGCAACGCCTAGATGCCCAAAAAGCTACGGTGATGTCGGTTCGTGCAGCAAAGATGTCTGACGTAGATTCAATTGCAGAGATTGTAAATTATTGGTCTGATAAAGGCGAAACTCTTCCTCGAAGCCGATATAACATCACCCACGACATTCAAAATTTTGTCGTGGCTGAGGTCGATAAAACGATCATTGGCTGTGCATCTTTGTATATCTATGAAACGGGTCTTGCTGAAATACGATCGGTTGGCGTTGCCGAGGGTGCTCAAGGTGATGGTCAAGGAAAAGCCATGATTCAGTATTTGCTTGAAGAGGCAAGACACCTAGAATTAAAAAAAATCATTGTATTGACGCGAGTTCCGCTTTTCTTTGCAAAATTAGGTTTCGTTGAAACCGAGAAAGATAAATTACCTGAGAAGGTGATGAAAGATTGCGATATTTGTCCTAAAAAACATGCTTGTGATGAGATTGCTATGGAATATGACGTCAATATCGATCCCAGTAATCTGATTGATGTCCGCCTTGTCAGTTGACTGGGCAGTAGACTAGCTTAAACGCGAAAAGCCGCTATACGTCCTCTCGTATTAGCGGCTTTTTTGTGGTTGTTGAAAACCGTTATTTAGAAAATTGAATCTTCAGCCTCTGGCGCCTGTTGAGTGGTATCAGAACCACTTTGCCCTTGACCTTCTTTCACGTAATCATTCGGTTCTGTACCGGCAATAAAGTATTCAAACTTTGTTGTGTAGTCTGCCCTGTTTGTCAATTTACCCGATGCTCGATCGATTCTGATACTCAGAATATCATTGGGAAGCGCCTCATAGGTCACTTCACGCCCCTGAAGAGCCTGCTGCATAAATTTAATCCATGCAGGTTGAGCCACCCTTGCTCCATCTTCACCGCCCACCATAGCGTTACCCATCCAATTATATCGAGTAGGATTTTGATTGATTAGATACTGATGGGAAGATGTCCTTCCAAGTGAGCGAGAGTTATCATCAAAGCCGACCCATGCGGTTGCAACAATACCGCCAGCCATACCACTGAACCAGGTATCCTTTGCTTCGTTTGTTGTGCCTGTTTTACCAGCAAGATCTTTTCTCTTGAGAATGTTGTTTGCGCGCCAACCGGTGCCATTCCATGCGGTTTTTTTAGCCCAACTGCCATCGCCTGTAATGGCAGTCTTCAGCATTTGTTTAACAAGGAAGGCGTTGGCTTCTGATATTGTTTGATTTGCAATTGGCATCGCTTCGTCTTGAGTGGATGCCTCCTCGCCAGATAGTGGGTTATCATCACTATTGCCACCGAGAGTATTAGTTGTTTTCACAATGTCTTCTGGTTCTAATTGCTCATCGTCATTTTGTATTTGCATGCATTTAAGGCAAGCGACATCAGGAACATGACGCCAAAGCAATTGGTTGTTGGCATCCTCAACATGAGAAATCACATAAGGGTTAATCAAGAAACCGCCATTTTCGATGGTGGCAAAACCACGTGCCACAGCAAGTGGTGTCATTGATGCTGAGCCAAGCGAGAGAGACTCGTCTTTTGGTAAGCTGTCTTTGACAAAACCAAAATTGGTGAGATAGTCAATGGTATCTCGGATGCCTACACTGCGTAACAGTCGAACGGATACAACGTTTTTGGATTTGCCCAATGCCTCCCTTAGGCGGATAGGGCCGTCATACACTTCAGGCGAGTTCTTGGGACGCCATGCCACGCCTGAGCGTCTGTCCCATTGATTAATCGGGGCATCATTAACGATCGAAGCAAGAGAAAAACCTGAATCCAACGCCGCAGAGTAGATAAATGGTTTGATATTAGAGCCAACCTGGCGCTGTGCTTGAGTTGCACGGTTGAACTGGCTTTGTTGAAAGCTGTAACCACCAACAATCGCTTGAATTGAACCATTGTTGGGATTTAACGCTACAAATGCACTAGAGGCTTCAGGAAACTGTGACAACTGATAAGCATTTAAGGTCGGATTAAAACGAGTATATATGAGGGCTCCTGCAGACAAAATTTCGGCTGCCGTTTCAGGTGCAGGACCTTGATGGCTATCATCTAGAAATGGACGAGCCCAGGCTAAACCGTTCCAATCAATAACAACTGTTTGGCCTTTTTTATTGACTACTGTAATGGTGTTGTTGTCCACTTTGATAACCACTGCAACTTCCAACGGCGCATATTCCGGTTGTGAGCTGAGGTGTTCAACAATCTTCTCCAGAGGCCAGGGTTCTGAAAGGGTATTGTCTGAAACTATTGCGTCAGTCGTTATCAACTCTGATTCAATAGGGGCTACTTGCGGTATATCCTCGTCCTCCTGTGGGGCACCCCAGAGATATGCTATTGGTCCTTTATAGCCGTGTCGCTCATCATAGTCATGAAGATTGTCGCGCACCGCATTCTGTGCAAATCGTTGCATATCTGAGGTAATAGTTGCGTAGACATTGAAACCTTGTGTTTCAGCAACCTCTTTCCCATACATATCAACCATTTCACGATAAATCATATCTGCTATGTACGGCGCGTCTAATTCAATTTTTGCACCGTGTCGTTGCGCAGTCACAGGAGCATTCGCAGCCTCGTCAAACTGTGCTCTAGTGATGTACTTTTCGTCAAGCATTCGCGCCAACACAACGCGTCGTCTTTGCTTTGACTTTTCAGGGTTTGTAATTGGGTTGAGATCGGATGGTGCTTTGTAGAGACCCGCGAGTGTTGCAATCTGCGCGAGTGTTAATTGATGGATAGATTTACCGTAATAAACCTGTGCAGCCGCGCCAACGCCGAATGAGCGATGACCAAGCTCCATCTTGTTGAGGTAAAGTGTGATGATTTCATCTTTCGATAATAAGCCTTCAATGTGCAATGCAATGAAAATCTCTCTCACTTTTCGGATATACTTTTTTTCAGCAGTCAGGAAAAATTTTCGCGCCAGTTGCATGGTTAGAGTGCTTCCACCCTGTCCCTTTTGACCCGTCGCAATTAGATTGACAAATGCTCGTCCTATGCCAATCGGGTCTACTCCGGGGTGTTGATAAAAGCGACTGTCTTCTGTTGCAATCAGCGCTTGTTTTAACTGTATTGGTAGCTCTTCAAATGTCAGTGGGATACGTTTTTTTAAACCATACTGTGAGATTAGTAAGCCATCTGCAGAGAAGATACGCATCGGGATTTGAAGCTGAACATCTTTCAGTACTTTTACGCTCGGTAAATCATCTTTGACATAAGAGTAAATAAGGGCGAGTCCGCCGCCGGCAAAAACGAGACCTAATATGATTAATTGCCCGGCTATTCGTATCAATCTTCCCATTCTTCCTACTAACCTTTATATCTCTGGATTCAATATACCTGTGTATTGAATATCTATCTCTTAATTTTTATTCATTGTCGCATACTATGCCGCGCTTAAGGATGTAGCGCCAGCGAATGGATGCTTACTTTAAATTGCCGTGTGGACTTGTTGCACTGACTTGCCGACGTATTTTTTGTAATCACGCGTGACATTCTTGAACGAATAATTGAGGCAGAAAACTTAGCGTCATCTCAACGCATCTTCATTCTCCCTTACGACTTAATTTAACCTCAATACAGTACCATGACATTGACAAAATACTTAACTTTTTTGCGCTTCAAGTTCCCTTATTATGTGGCTATTGATATCTCCGCGACAGCACTTAAATGTGTCGTGTTTGGAAACCAGCGTAATGCTCGGATACCCATTCATGCCTCTTTCACCAGTTTACCTCAAGGCGTTGTTATTGGCACTGAAATTCGTGATATTAATGTTTTGTCTACTCTCTTAAGAGAGGCGATTAGCGAAATATCTCCACAACCAATTTATTGCGCATTCAATATTTGGGGCAATGGTATCATTTGGCGTCAGTTTTCTGTTGAAGGTGTACCGGACAAAACCGAGATTGAAGCAACAATTCAAAAAGAAATGTCAGTCTGCGTACCCTACCCGAAAGACAAAATTCTTTCCGACTTTGATTCCCTTTTGATTCAGAAAGGGGATCTTGAATTTACCGAAATATTGTTAATTGCTGTATTTTCTCTGCAAATAATGGAATGGAGCTCACTTGTTCGCTCCATCAATTTGACGCCTGTAACGATCAAGCCAGAAGGCATTGCATTATCCACCTATCTCGACGTGTTTGAAGCACCCACACCCAATCAATTAAAAGCTGGGCTTCATGTTAATGCTACGCACTCAACATTCATATTACAAAAACATAATGGACAGCCTTTATTTAAGGAGTTGGATGCTGGTTTTCAATGTTCGGAACCAACCGTCAAAAGCGCTATCGACCACATACAAGTTCACACAAATACAACTGTGAAACCAATAGTCCAGCAGGTAATCACACTGATTCAGGAGGCTAAATCATTCATAGAAACAGACAATGACATTGTCCTGTATTTATCAGGTCCTTCAGCGTTTCTTGTAGAGCTTGAGCTTGCATTTA
Organism: Alteromonadaceae bacterium; assembly: GCA_964230195.1. GTDB lineage: Bacteria > Pseudomonadota > Gammaproteobacteria > Enterobacterales > Alteromonadaceae > CAXRGH01. The sequence goes on along the minus strand of CAXRGH010000265.1, from coordinate 207 downwards.
ACACGGCAGAACAAAAAACTCAGTTTGTGCTGCCTGTAACAGAATGGTTCGGCGCTAATGCCAATGTCGAGATAGACGATGAATGGAAACATAGTTTTTCCATTGCCTTGGGTATGTCAGCAGAAACAGGTGACCTATGCAAAATATAAATCTAGTTGATTGGAAAACACGTCGGGCAAACGTAGAGTCGAGTTTTGTTTTTTTAAA
>CAXRGH010000264.1:0-3076 GCA_964230195.1 Alteromonadaceae bacterium | reverse complement strand
GTCAAAGATCACGTTGATGTTGGTGAAGCACTTAGCAAAGGCTTAGACTTTGAAAGTGGTGTTAAACTGTCCGGTGCGCGCTTTGCTGTAATGCGTAATGAAGTCGCCAAACTGCATCGAGCTCTCGCTCAGTTCATGTTAGATCAACATACTGAAAACAACGGTTATTCAGAAACCTATGTCCCGTATTTGGTCAATGCTGACTCTTTATACGGCACAGGCCAATTACCTAAATTTGGAGAGGATCTGTTCCATACAAAACCTGCAACTGAAGAGGGGCAGGGACTGTCTTTAATTCCGACCGCTGAAGTACCACTGACAAACCTAGTGCGCGATGAAATCCTCAGTGTCGATGAATTACCATTGAAGATGGTTGCTCATACACCGTGTTTCCGTAGTGAAGCAGGGTCGTATGGACGAGATACCAGAGGACTTATCCGTAATCACCAGTTTGATAAGGTTGAATTAGTACAGATCGTTAAGCCAGAAGATTCATTTGATGCGTTGGAAGCACTGACTGGGCATGCCGAAGGTATATTGCAAGCACTCCAGTTACCTTACCGAAAGGTCCTATTATGTACTGGGGACATGGGAGCAAGTGCCTGTAAAACCTATGATCTTGAAGTTTGGTTACCTGCACAGGAAGCGTATCGTGAGATTTCATCGTGTTCTAACATGTTGGATTTCCAAGCGCGTCGTATGCAAGCACGTTTCAGAAATCCAGAAACAAATAAACCTGAACTTGTTCACACATTGAATGGTTCAGGCCTAGCAGTAGGCCGCACCTTGGTTGCGGTACTCGAAAATTATCAACAAGCTGATGGAACAGTGACGGTACCAGAGGTACTCGTGCCGTATATGAAGGGAAAAACAACAATCGGTTAATTTTAGTTAGGGCGAATAAGCATATTCGCCCAATTGGAGTAGTTTAATCATGTTAAACCCAGAAGACAGCCGCTATTTTCGGCGTTTTGTGTATTGGCTTTCCGTCATCTCAGGTTTTGGATTTCTTGGGCTGATGTTTGTGTTGTTTGCCTATGAAATATACAACGGGATAAGTTAAAGGCATTTTGCCGGTTTTGGCAGTCCTGCAAACTTTGTTGCTTGCTTAGCCGGCCCTTTTGGGAAAAGGCGTTGAAGGTAACGGCTGTTTGCTTTCTCGGGGCCAAACTCAGGTGCCATTGCTTTGATCAGAGCCCGCATAGCAGGTGAGGTGTCATAAGTAAGGTAAAAGTTACGAACAAAACGTATCACTTCCCAATGTTCATCAGTTAGTTCAATATTTTCGGAGGCGGCCAGCACTGGCGCCATTTCTTCCGTCCAATCGTTACAGTTAAGTAAATAACCTTGTTTGTCGGTCTCAATTTTCTGACCGTTAAAATTCATTGAATATTGCATTTACCAAGTTACCGTTTGTTTGTATTGGCTCGTCAAATCAACCCAATTGTCATAACTAATAGCGGTTACACCATCGATTAGCTGAAGTCCTTTTGCCGCTATTTCTTGTGTAAGGACATAACAAGCGTGATTCTGTTGCAATGTTGCCATCTGTTCTTCGAGTAGCAGCGAGTAACTTCCATCGCCAATGAACAATAATCCATCATTGGGCTTTAAGTAACTCAGCGCCAAATAATCCTTGGTTAAACGTTGTGTCATTATATGTAGGGTCATTAGAAGGTCACCACATGATCGTACTGAGAGAGTTTCATCGTCAGTTCATCGGAAGGCAAGACTTCCACAGACAGACAGAGCTGAGCACCATTGATACCACGTTCTTCAAGTGACTTCTGACAAACGAATACATCATCAATGTCATAGAAGGGAAGGGCTTGCAGGGTTTTTGCAACCTCTTTTGCATCAAGATTACTGGCCTTTTGACCTTGCAACAACTGAAACACGCCGTCGCCAACAAAAAAAAGTCCAACTGATTGCTCAAACGTGCCCATTGCTAATACCAAGTCTAGGGATTCTTTACCAGTTGCGGTTGAAAACGGGGCTTTTGTATTGAGAATAGCGGTTGATTTACTCATTAGAACTGTACCACCCGATCGGCATCTTCGCTCAAGGCAACCCATTCTCCTAATCCACAGCTAATCGCCCATTCGGCTAATGAATATTGTTCAATGTCAGCGTCACTCGCATCTTGCTTCGATAACACGCCGCGTGCGTTAGCGGCAGTAACACAGACATACATAGGAACTTGATGGTCACGTGCGAGCATTTTCCATTGGTCACACACATTGTGAATATCAGTCAAAGTAAGGTTTAATGCGTTGGTATTAAGAACCCCAGAACCATAGAAAAAAACGCCCTTTAATTGATGATTATCACTGTTCACAACGGCTTTTGCATATTGTGCTGCGTGATAACTCATTTGGCTATCATAAGGTGGCGAGGTAACAATAATGGAAATACTAGACATAAAAAAATCCCGACTGACGTCGGGATATGTTAACTGAAATTATTGATGGCAACAATTAGTCGTCGCTGCTCATACCTAATAAATGGAGAATAGCAGTGAACAAGTTGAGAATGTTGAGGTACATAGACACAGTGGCAAGTACGTAGTTTGGCTGCTCACGAACAATGCGGCTGGTGTCATAAATAATGAAACCGCTCATCAATAACGCTACAATCGCGGAAATAGCCATGCTCATTGCTGGGATTTGCAAAAAGATGTTTGCAATAGCAGCAACAATCACAGCAATCAAGCCTACAAATAAGAAGCTACCCATGGCTGAGAAATCTTTTTCTGGACGTGCAAGTACATAAGCAGACAAACCAAAGAAAATCACTGCAGTTAAGCCAAGTGCTTGGGCGATGATCTCAACGCCGCCCGTCATACCAATATAATAATTCAATGTTGGACCAAGAGACGCGCCAAGGAGACCTGTAAATAGGAAAGTGAGTAATACGCCGGATGCCTTGTTGGCGTTTTTACCAATCACGAAAAGTAAAACAAACGCCGCTAGTGTCATGATAAGGCTCATGCCTCGGCCAATGTTTAGACTCATTGCAACAATAGCTGCAATAGATGATGTTGCCATATTCATTGCTAACAAGCGATACACCTGTT
>CAXRGH010000263.1:0-49190 GCA_964230195.1 Alteromonadaceae bacterium | reverse complement strand
CTGGAGTTCAGACGTGTGCTCTTCCGATCTTAATGAGATTATCTACCTCATTGATTTGGTTTTCCATGCTGTCACAAGCCTTCCTTGCCGATTCAATACAACGGTTGAATATTTACCGATATATCGAGTTGTTCCAGCATTGCGACCAATTATGGACGAATACGAACCGTAACGAGGGGATCGTAACGTATGCAGGATTGCTCGATTACTGACTCGGCCAGACATTATATGACTTAAGCCATGACGTGTAATACCCGTCAAGGCATAGCGAGTACCGTTCCATAAGACAGGGGCAAACCAGAGGGCTCTCCCTTCCGTCTCTTTCATTTCTTGGTCTGACAGTAAGGATAGGTGATCGTTATCGAGAACGGTATTTGACCCCGAAAATGCAAGGGCTAAGTCTTGGTTCAATGAAGAGTCTATAGAATCAGTGGCGGCTACTGCAGGTAATCCGATGCCGGCGCTAAGCAAGATAAAAGTTAAATAGAATCGTAGTATTTTAAACATAAAAAACCCTTGTAAAAAAATAAAAGTAACTCAATCAATAGATTTAAAGTTCAATAATGTTTATGGTTTAAACATGATGGTTTCCTCCTTTCGTATTTTCTATATGGTTTAGTGATACCGAGTAAATTTGTAGGTAAAGTTGATATCCTCCTATACCCTTTGCTGACCGCCACTGTCATCACTGACATTGGCGGTCAAAGCAAATTGTTGGGCAATTGCAAATTCCAACCTCCAACCTCAATTTCAGTTGTTGTGTTATCAACTTTATTCGGTAGGTAAAAGAACAACGGTTACAGGTTATAAAAATCATATTTTTAAAACTCAATTTACTACTTTTTTATTCATGAAAATGGAATGCTAGTGAGACTAGTTAAAAGTGTGACCTTGTAGCGTATATTTTCTAGTTATTAGGTGTTTTGGAAGTCAAATTTATGGAGCTTTACAGTATTAAATAACGAAAAAACGGTAGACTATATTTGACCAGACCCGTGTTTACTGGGGTGTTGGATGTGTTTCTCATTTAGAGAGTTTGTATACGAAAGGTTGTTTCACTATACGTCGAATCTACGAATACTCGGACTTTGAAAATAACCAAACACAAATAGACATGTCACGGATTTGATTGGCTACATGTGTATATGACATAGATAGGGAGATTGTAATGTCAGATATGAGAAAAGCATTGGCGGGTGGTTTACAGTATGCACCTTTCGCCGACAGACGAAAGCACCGGTGATATCGATACGGAGGACAACACTTAGTTAGCCAAGATTAATCAACGTGTTCTTGTTTTACATAGTTATAAAGACTGATAGCAATGCAATTAAAACAAATCAGCCATGAGCAAAGGAGAGCGAAATAGAAAGTAAAATGTCATTCTTACGCGCTGAAGTAGTTATTTTAAAAAATGACGGTTTCAGAATATGGGGCGCATTGATTGAGTGTCTAATATTAATATGTCTTCAATGAGAACAGCGATGTTGAAGTAGTAAAAAGGAAAAGCCAAAAGTCCTAAATCGCACCTACTGATATTGACCTTGTGGCTTCAAATTTGTTGTCTATGCGGTAGGTAATTGTTTTGAATTATTGATGTATCCGACAGCACAAGTCTGCGCCACCATTTTTCGTGAGTAAGTCTATGCTCTGTTCATAAAGCTAACATCATTTCTGCATGGTAATAGACTTAAATGCTTCTCTAAAATTTGCGTTGAGATAAATGTGAAAATAACACGATCAGCATATTCCCAATTGAGAAGGTGTGGTCCCAATGTGGTCCCAAACCGGCGTTCTTACGATTTTCTGCTGTTTTTCAGCAACAACGATAGCCAAAAGTTAAACTCAAGACGGACTTGCGCCTGGCCATAAATCTTTGTATTTTCAGTAAGCTATCGATGATTTTTTGAATGAAGAGAATTGGTACAACCGAGTGGACTCGAACCACCGACCCCCACCATGTCAAGGTGGTGCTCTAACCAGCTGAGCTACGGTTGTACTGGTTTTGATGCTCAGGACGCCTGAACAGGTGGCTATAATAGCCATGCACTTGGCGTAGTGCAAGCGGTTTTTTGATTCCCTTGAATTGTTTGCTTATTATCTGCACAAATCGCGCATGTGTCCTCTAAAACTGTAGGATTGGCCTAATGTTAATGTGATGATTTAATAGCTTAAAATTAAATTCATCCAAGTTTCATATGATTAGCATGTGTTCGTTTATCGAGCGTTTGCGGTAATATTCTGTTTGCGACATACTTTGTAACGTCTGTTGATGGGGGGACTATGAATTACCACGTCTTGATTATTATTGCTTTATTTATGTCTGCATGTGGCGGAGGTGACAATGCGGATGGCACGCAAGAAAATAATGTTAACTCTTCAAATAGTGTGGTTTCTAACACCGCAGTTCCTGTTGCAACGGTTACGTCACTTAATGAATTCTATATTGCAGGCGAAACGATCGGTTTTTCTGCCGAGAACAGTTCGGTTGCAGACGGGTCAACAGTTACCTATCGTTGGGATCTAAGAATACCAAGGTATTCGAAAGCTCAGTTAACAAGTGAAGATTCCGAAACCGTGTATTTTAGGCTGGATGCTGTAGGCCAGTATGTACTTATGCTGACAGTCATTGATGATCAAAACCGGTCATCTTCAAGTGCTATCTCAATCACACCCAGTTTACCGCTACCGCAGACCTTACCTTCATATCCTTCGACACCACCGCCATTACCATCAGTAACAGACGCTTTAGATGCAGTCCGGTTACTAAAACAGTCCACTTTTGGTCCCACCGTATCATCGGTGGAAGACCTGTTAGCAAAAGGAGCTGAAAAGTGGTTTGAGGAGCAACTCACGCTCCCATATTCATCTTGGATGGACTTACGAGAGACCGATTGGATAGAAGAAGTTGATCCGCTGTACGAACAAAATGGGCGGATGTGGCTCGAAGAATTGTTCTCAGAGTCTGCGCAAAATAGCCCAGATCAACTTAGGCATCGCGTAGCGTATGCACTTAGTCAGTTATTCGTTGTGTCCCAGCAAACCGATCTTGGTCATCGCGAAATTGCATTTATGGATTACTGGGATACTCTGGGCCGGCACGCCTTTGGTAATTTTAGGGAGTTACTTGAAGATGTTACTTTGCATGTTGCTATGGGGCACTACCTGAACATGTTGGGTAATCAAAAAGCTGATCCTTCAAAAAATATTCGCCCTGACGAGAATTTTGCACGAGAAGTAATGCAGTTGTTTACGATAGGTTTGCGTCAACTCAACCTTGATGGTTCTGTAAAAAAAGATGAGACGGGGGAGGCCATAGAGACTTATACCCAAGAAACGATCACTCAATATGCTGCAGCCTTAACAGGTTGGTATTTTGATACAACAGGTATCGAACTGAATAAAGAAAATGAATTTGGATGTTCTATTCATTGTTTTCCGATTGGGATTGAGGCTAAACCGATGGCGCCCTACGAACATCACCATCAGAAAACTGAAAAGCAGTTGCTTCGAGGTTATTTTGTGCCGCCAGGACAAACAGCAAGAGAAGATTTGAAAATGGTGTTGGATAGCTTGTTTTATCACCCCAATGTTGCTCCTTTTTTCTCAATGCATTTGATAAAACATATGGTAACTAGCAACCCGTCGCCAGATTATGTTGCGCGTGTTAGCGCCGTTTTTAATAATAATGGTGAGGGCGTTCGTGGCGATATTGGAGCAACGGTTCAAGCCGTACTGTTTGATCCTGAAGCTCGCAGTCTTGAGGTCGCGGCATCAAATGTCTTTGGAAAAGTAAAAGAGCCGCTGCTAGCCATCACTCATCTCAATCGTTTATTTGACATTACCCTAATATCACCTCCAACTGTTTCAAAGGATCAAATGTGGGGGGATAACGTGTGGCGACGAGTTGCTGGAACACCATCGCAACGTGCGCTCAATTCAGAGACAGTGTTTAACTTTTTTAGACCTGACTTCGCGCCTAATGGTCTCATTGCTGACAGTGGGCTAGTGTCTCCAGAGTTCCAGATTACCACAGAGTCGAGCGTGGTTAACGATGTGGAACTATTTCGCTGGATAACCACGCGAGAGCTATGGGAGGGAGAAGTACAATACGGTCGAGATCCTAATCAGTTTGCCCTTGCGTATGATTTCACCCATCTGGATAAGGTTTGGCAAGAAAAGGGTTTCGCTGGCGTTATTGATTTTCTTAACTTGTACATGACGGCGAATCGAATGGACGAAAATTACATTCAAAATCTGTTGTCTTTTGTTGATGATCCTGAATATTCGCATGTCTTTGACGGTGACGATCCTGTGTGGAGCGAACATTTTACCGATCAGATGGAACGTCATCAGTTTCTGTCGAAACTCATTTATGTCATTGCAACCACGCCAGAATTCAGAGTGCAACGATAGGAGAGCAAGATGAATAGACGACAATTTTTACAATCCAGCCTATCATCACTGGGGCTGATTGCATCTCACTCTTCATTAGCTTCAGGTTTGGGCTTGATGTCGAGTTTGACTTCAGAGCAGAAATCAGTGACTGATTATAAAACTTTGGTTTGCGTAAACTTACAAGGAGGGGCCGATACGATTTCTTTATTTGTTCCGACTACCACAACTGAATACAACGAATATCAAGCGATTCGGCAAAATCTCGCCTACGAACAAAGTTCAATTCGTTCACTATTACCAAATAATACTGATATCAATGGGCTAGGCTTACCAAGCTTCATGGATAGTTTTCGTGAGATGTTTGTGAATGAAAAGCTCGCTATTGTGTCGAATGTTGGACCACTCAGAGAGCCAACCACATTATCCATGATTCAGAATAATCCAGCAATTCTGCCACCATTTATGAATTCGCATTCTGACCATGAAGCGCTATGGCAGATAGGATTTGTTGATGTGAACGAAAGAACCGGATGGGGAGGTCGGTTGGTGGAAATGTTTGCTGATAATACGCATAAAATTCCTAATAATATATCGCTAAAGCAAACTCGGAAGTTTATTCGAGGAAACACCGTCCAGCCGTTTGTGGTCAATGCAAATGAAATTCAAAATTTAAGCCATTATGTTGATTGGTCTACAAGTTCAGATCTTCCATTAAGAGATATGTTTAATAGGCTTACTGAAACCAGCGATAACAGTTTTGACAGTAGTTTTACTCGGATTGTTAACTCGGCATTAAATAGCAATCAAATTCTAAAGTCAGGATTAACAACGGCAGCCGAGACTAGCGTGTCCTATCCGACAAGTTCAAACCACTCCGGCGTGAATGCTGAGGTCGAACCGTTTGTTGCGCAATTAAAACGGGCTGCGGAATTAGTCGAGATTGCGCCATATCTTGGACATCATAGGCAAGTGATTTTTGTACAGTTAGGTATGTTTGACACTCACGATAATCAAGCAGATGTGTTTCCTGCGTTAATGAAGTTGTTAACCGACGGTTTGTTGGCATTTCAAAGTGATTTGGAAACGCGGGGCGTTGATGACAGGGTTGTGAGCTTTACACAATCAGAGTTTGGTCGAACCATCACTATCAATTCAAATGGTACTGATCACGGCTGGGGTGGCCATCAATTTATTATAGGGACACCCGTAAAAGGAGGTCAAATTATTGGAGAGTTACCTGAGTTTCGTATTGGTTCCAGTGCTATCTACCAATCATCGTTTATCCCTCAATACTCCGTGGAGCAATATGCTGCAAATCTAGCACATTGGTTTGGCGTTTCCTGGGAAGCTATGTCAGACGTTTTTCCGACGTTTAATCGTTTTGATACAGTTGACTTTGGCTTGTTTTAAACATCGAGAAATACTGATTTAGGGCTGGCTTGGAGGAATCACGATTTATCTAATCGATTACCCGAAAACGGACACCGTTTTACTTTTAACTGATTTCATTAACAGTAATGAGTTCACTACGCTCAATTCAAGAATCAAAATTTCATTCCCTTAAACAATAAAGTTGGATGGAACTTAGTGCGATATCGAATATAAAGTCACCCTACGTTATATTGGATTTTATTTTTATTTAACAATATCAATAATTTAAGATTTTCTATCCTTGCGTGTAACCAGTAGTAATACGAAATCACATGTGTGTAGCAGAATCTTACACTTTTACATTTTGCATTTAGACGTCTAGAGGGATATCTTGTGTTTAGGACATAGTCGCGACGAGCGATTACATTAGACTCACAAACATACACCTTACGGATGACCAAGGAGATCACAATGAAACCAGAATCAATTGCGCTACATCACGGTTACGAATCAGAATCAACCACCAAGGCCGCGGCGGTTCCTATCTACCAGACAACATCGTACACCTTTGACGATACACAGCATGGTGCTGATTTATTTGATCTGAAAGTGCCAGGTAATATCTACACTCGTATCATGAATCCAACAACGGATGTACTTGAGCAACGTGTTGCTGCACTAGAAGGTGGTATTGCTGGACTGGCGTTGGCCTCAGGTATGGCAGCTATTACCTACTCAATTCAAGCAATTACATCGGTTGGTGACAACATTATCAGTACTAGTCAACTTTATGGTGGTACGTACAACTTGTTTGCTCACACGTTTCCGCAGCAAGGTGTTGATGTAAAGTTTGTTTCTCACGAAGATTTTGAAGGTTTTGAAGCTGCAATTGACAGCAAAACGAAAGCGATTTTCTGTGAGTCAATTGGTAACCCTGCTGGAAACGTAGTTGATATTGCAAAACTGGCTGAAATTGCTCACAGACATGGTGTTCCTGTTATCGTGGATAACACGGTTGCTACTCCTTATTTGTGTCGTCCAATAGAACATGGTGCGGATATCGTTGTACATTCGTTAACTAAATACATTGGCGGCCATGGAACGTCAGTCGGTGGAATTATTGTGGATTCTGGTAAATTTGATTGGGCTGGAAATGCAGAGCGTTTCCCTGAGTTGAATACACCGGATCCGTCTTATCACGGTGTTGTTTACACTGAAGCTTTAGGCCCTGCAGCGTATATTGGTCGCTGTCGTGTGGTTCCACTGCGTAATACTGGCGCAGCTATATCACCAACGAACGCGTTTAATATACTTCAAGGGCTTGAAACATTAGTGCTTCGTATGGATCGTCATTGTGAAAATGCTGAAAAACTTGCGGCTTACTTGCAAGCACACGACAAGGTGGAGTGGGTCAATTACGCAGGACTTTCTGACAGCCCATACAACGCAACAGCTCAAAAAATCACAGGTGGTAAGGCGTCAGGTATCTTAAGTTTTGGTATTAAAGGTGGTATTGAAGCCGGTGCTAAGTTTATTGATGGTCTCAATATGATTTTGCGATTGGTTAACATTGGTGACGCAAAGTCTCTTGCGTGTCACCCAGCATCAACTACTCACAGACAGCTGAACGAAGAAGAGCTTGCAACTGCCGGTGTTAGCAAAGAGCTTGTTCGTATTTCGGTCGGTATCGAGCATATTGAAGACATTATTGCTGATGTTGAACAGGCACTAGCTGCAGTATAAGAGCTGTTATATGCGCTAAAAATGCCACCTTTTGGGTGGCATTTTTTTTGGTATTTATTCGCTGGGATAGACAATCAGTACCACTCATTAGTACATCCTCCAACATCATTTTTATTACGCTTCTTGTGCGCTCAGAGTTATTAAGTTTCCTTATTGTAGTTTGATTGCTACACTCAAATTTTTCATTCACTTCAATTGCTTGGGGATAGTAATTGAAGTATATGTGTTGGCGTTTAAATGACAGGGGATACAATGAAATATAACACGCTGGGCGCGAGTGGCGTCAAGGTATCGGATGTTTGCTTGGGCACTATGACTTGGGGACTACAGAATACGCAGCAAGACGCTGATGAGCAAATCATGTATTCGCAAGCTCAAGGTATTAACTTTATGGATACCGCTGAGATGTACTCAGTGCCACCGTCTAAAGAACGTTACGGCGCAACCGAATCAATTATCGGAAATTGGTTTAGTCGTCACCCTGAAACTCGCAAAGACTGGGTATTAGCAACCAAAATCGCGGGAAAAGGCATTGATTATATTCGCAACGGCGGGTTTATAACGGGTGAAAGTATTGTTGAAGCGGTGGATAATTCACTCAAGCGTTTGAATACTGATTACATCGATTTATATCAGCTACATTGGCCAAATCGCTCTCATCCTCATTTTGGTATGCATAATCTCAATCAAATCACATTTGACAGAGCCAATAGAGAGCAGGAAATTAACAGTTTTTTATCCATACTTCAGGCATTACAACAGTGCGTGGATGCAGGTAAAATTCGTTATTGTGGATTGTCAGATGATACGCCTTGGGGGATCAGTCAGTATCTCCAACTGAGTGAAAAGTATAGCTTACCTCGTATGGTATCGATCCAAAATGAGTTTAATTTGTTACACGCTAAAGATTGGCCGTACCTTGTTGAGCAATGTGTCTTAGAGGACGTGGCGTTTTTGCCTTGGAGTCCTTTGGCTGGCGGTGCGTTGAGCGGGAAATATTTGGATGGAGCTAGACCCGATGGTTCGCGTTGGACCATCAGTCAACGTATGGGATTATTTAGAAATACGCCAGAAGTTGAGGCTGCCATCAAACAGTATGTCGCAATTGCTTCACAGCACAATATGACTCCCAGCCAATTGGCTCTCGCTTGGTGTAAGCAAGTTCATGGGGTGACGTCTACCATTATTGGTGCAACGAGTATGACGCAGTTAAAAGAGAATATCGATGCATTTGATATTATGCTGTCAAGTGATGCGTTAGCTGCCATTGGCAAAGTCTTGCGTCAGTATCCAATGCCGTTTTAATGGCAGCATCTATCTCGCTCATCAACGCATATCAGCAGACGGTTTACCATGTTTTGATTGAGCCGCCTGTGACCTTAAAGGTCGGTGATGCATCCGATGTCATCTTTAAGTATCTTGAACAGCATGGATTCGAGCTGGTTGGTGAGACGGGTATTGCTGTTGTTACGGCAGACAACCCCATGAGCATACAACGGACGGCTGATTGTAACGCGAGCGCTCGTTTGCAACTGGAGACGGACATTGCAACCATAAGACCGCTGGCATGTTTTCCAACTGAACATTGTGATCCAAGTGGTATTTGGCCAGCGGAATTAGGTGTCATGATTGTTGGCTGCGACAGGCAATGGGCAAGTGCACTCGCAGAGGCGTATGGTCAGAATGCATTCCTTTGGTTATCCAGGGAGCAAGATTCTAAAACCATGTCATACCAGTGCAGGGCAGTAGAATTACTTTTTACCCCGTTATTTGCCCAGGAGTGAGGGCACAATCACGATAGATTGTCTGCCACACCTCAATGTGAGCTTTCATTGCCTGCTGATAGGTATCAAAACGTTGTGAAAATTCAAAAATAAACTGCTGCAGCGATTGAGGTGCTAGGGGATGTTTTGCGAGCGTATTCAGTAATGGTTGCAGCGAATAGAAATAGTGATTGAGTTGACTACCAACGGGTTGAACATGTTCAACGAAGTAACGGTTAAAGATATTTTGCAGAAACTCAAGCTTTTGACGCCTCACTAAACCAGTCTCGCAGCCCAACGAGTTGCGTTCTTTTTGTAGCCACTGTGACGTTATTAACAGAGATTGCGACAAAAATATTTGGGTGTAGTCCATCTGACTGATAAGCGGATAGGTGTTTAATGCTTTCAAATGCGTTTCCAATTGAGAAGGTTGCATTGTTTGACCGCCGTCAAGCTCAAGCAATGCACGCAGTGCGATAATGGTTTGTTGGTAGCCTGCAATATTATCTGTATTGAGTGTGCCTCTGGGTGCTGAAATAAAGGCTCTAAATTCATCTGTTTGGGTGAACAAGTTCATCCAATGCAGAGGCAGTTGATCTTGTTTTTCCTTAAATATCGTTCGTAAATTTTGGTCGGCAGTAGCCTGAACACAAAAGGAAAGCGCGTCTAAAAGCTCATACTCGTACATTAACTGTTGCGAAGGGCTGAAGGTTTTCCCTAAGCTCGTATTGCGTTTCGCGATAACGGGTTTTAACGAGCATCCGTCCAACCCGTAAAACTCGCGAAATGATAGTGTCATCTTGGGTATGCTCAGCTTTGTATCACGTTTCGAAAATAAGGAGGGGCGCTCAAGATTTATTGGCTCAGGTGGTGATGTATTCAATACCCGAGCCAAACGCCGTTGGTAGTCAGAAAAGTGGTCAACAACGGTTGATGGTTGACAACCGGTTAAAGTGATTAGTGCTAGTGAGCTAATCAGTAATTTCATGGGCTCCGAAAGTTAATAAACTTGCTCATTATCAGTGCTGACATTGAGCTCCAATTTACGTTGTAATTCGTTGATGTGCAAATTTAAATGAATGTTATTGCAGCAGTTTGAACAGTCTTCATAGTAATCTTGGTCTCCGTTGCTGGGATCAAGTACTACATGCATGTGATGGCCACAGTTAGGACATACAATTCTTTTGACTTGTGTTTCCATGAGTCACCTCTCTAACGCTGGAGTGGTTACATAGTCAGCTCAGTTAATGGAGTTTTACTAACTCAGCTATCTGTAAGTATAGACAAGAAAACCAACTCTGTATGGATTGTTCTACTTATTAGTGTGTATCAAAGCTTGAGATGATATCCCTCACGGCTGTGACGTAGTGACCTCCAAACAGCAGCGCATGATTCAGAAGTGGGTAGAGCTGATAGATAGGCTTTCTAAATTCGTAATCTCGAGGGATAGGGTAGACCTCATGATAGGCCTGATAGAACGGCTCCGGAAATCTGCCAAATAATTCACTCATGGCAAGATCGACTTCTCTGTCTCCATAGTAAATAGCGGGATCAAAAAGGTACGGCGTGTCATTCACAATCCCGATATTACCAAACCACAGATCACCATGTAATAACGAGGGAGCAGGGCGGTGACCGCTGATGGTGAGATGGATATGAGACAATACTCTGTTCACGTTGATATTCCCGCCAAACTTCTGCACGAAGGCATCCAATAAACATCCAACACGCTGCTGTGTGTAAAACTGTCGCCATTTTGTTGTCCACTGGTTAGCTTGTAAGGTAGGCCCAATAAAATTATCTTCTTGCCAACCAAACATGGCTTGATGTTGAGATTGATGAAGTTTGGCAACGGTTTGACCAACGCTACGCCAATGTTCACTCCCAATCGCGTCGAGTTCTAAGTGTTCTAAAATGAGAAAACTGTGATTAGATGATGTGCCTAGGTCAACCACTTTAGGCGTTGCGATACCGACAGCATCAAGGTGCTTTAGCCCATCAACCTCAGCAAAAAACTGCGGCAAGGCTGAATGCTCATTAATTTTAATGAAGAAGGTTTGATTACCATTACTCAACACAACCGCCTTGTGACTGTCACCGCCGGACACAGGACGACATCGAGTATCGTTGAATGGTTGATCAATATAATGGCTGATCAGTTGATGTATTGTTCCCCACATAACGCTACCTCTGATTGCGAGTTGCAAAAGCGTATAGGAAGTATGGTTTAAATTGCCGATATTTCCTGCCTTTTTGACGAAAAAGCATGCAATGTTACGGGTTCTCTTTGAATAAACAGCATAAATTAAAAAATTTTATTCAACATCGGAAGCTTGATGATAGATTTCGGCCGAGAACTTAGCTATAGTCTGCCTCTGTTTTAGGTGTTGGCACGAGGCCAAACCTGTTCTTAATTGTTAAATTTCAATAAACGCAAGTGGCACTACGTGTGTGTCACCACTGCAAAAGGAAAACTATGCCAGTAATTACACTCCCCGATGGTAGTCAACGTTCGTTTGATCAAGCCGTATCTGTTTTAGACGTTGCAATGGACATTGGTCCAGGACTAGCGAAGGCCACGATAGCCGGTCGTATTAACGGTGAGCGCGTAGACGCTTGCGATATGATAACGGATGATGCAGCACTCGAAATCATCACTGCTAAGGACGAAGACGGTCTTGAGATCATTCGTCATTCATGTGCTCATTTGATTGGCCATGCCATTAAACAATTGTGGCCAGATGCCAAGATGGCTATAGGTCCTACCATTGATAATGGTTTTTATTATGATGTTGACATGGAGCACTCTCTGACTCAAGAGGATCTTGAAGCATTAGAGAAACGCATGCTTCAACTGGCTAAAACTAACTATCAGGTAGTAAAGAAAACCGTTTCATGGCAAGAGGCGAGAGATGCGTTTGACGCTCGTGGAGAAACGTACAAGATTGAGATATTGGATGAAAATATCGCAAAGGACGACAAACCTGGTCTATATCACCACGAAGAATATGTAGACATGTGTCGCGGTCCTCATGTACCGAACATGAAATTCTGTCAACATTTCAAGATAATGAAAGTGGCAGGTGCTTATTGGCGCGGTAACAACGAGAATAAAATGCTTCAGCGTATTTACGGTACTGCGTGGGCAGACAAGAAGCAATTGAAAGCGTATTTAACGCGCCTTGAAGAGGCTGAAAAACGTGACCACCGTAAAATTGGTAAAGCACTAGATCTATTCCATTGGCAAGAGGAAGCACCAGGTATGGTCTTCTGGCACAATGACGGTTGGACGATTTACACTCAGTTAGAGAACTTTATTCGCGAGAAGTTAACTGAATACGACTACGATGAAGTGAAAGGTCCTTTGATGATGGATAAATCGTTGTGGGAGAAATCGGGGCATTGGGATAAATATGCGGAAAACATGTTTACCACAGAGTCTGAAAACCGTGATTACGCGGTTAAGCCAATGAACTGTCCAGGCCACGTACAGATCTTTAATCAAGGTTTGAAATCTTATCGTGACTTACCACTGCGTATGGCGGAGTTTGGTTGTTGTCACAGAAATGAGCCTTCAGGCGCTTTGCACGGTCTGATGCGTGTGCGTGCCTTTACTCAAGACGATGCCCACGTTTTCTGTACAGACGAGCAAATACAAGACGAAGTATCCGGCTGTATCAAAATGGTATATGATACTTACCAGACCTTTGGATTTGAGAACATTGTGGTTAAGCTATCAACGCGCCCAGAAAAACGTGTTGGTGATGATGCTATTTGGGATAAATCAGAGAAAGCATTGGAAGAAGCCTTGAATGCAAACGGTATTGAATTTGAGTTTCAACCCGGTGAAGGTGCATTTTATGGGCCTAAAATAGAATTTACCCTGCATGATTGCCTAGACCGGGCATGGCAATGCGGCACTATTCAATTGGATTTCTCGATGCCAATGCGTCTTGGCTCAACTTATGTTGCTGAAGACGGAGAACGAAAAACGCCTGTGATGATTCACCGCGCGATTTTGGGCTCAATTGAACGTTTTATTGGAATTTTGACTGAAGAATATGCTGGATTCTTCCCAACTTGGTTGGCGCCAAATCAGGCCGTTGTGATCAATATCACGGACAAACAGGCAGAATATTCCAAAAATGTGGTAAAAAAATTGAAAGAAAGTGGGTTTAGAGCCAAGTCGGACTTGAGAAATGAGAAGATTGGCTTTAAAATTCGCGAGCATACTCTTAGACGTATTCCGTACATGCTTGTTGTAGGTGACAAGGAAATGGAATCTGGACAAGTTGCGGTACGAACTCGTAGAGGTGAAGATCTTGGCACAATGTCAGTTGAGGACTTCATTACTCATATTGGTAACGACGTAACGTCTAAGCAAATTAATTAATCTGGAGGAACGGCTATTAAAGGCGGTAACACAAAACAAGATTCTGGTAAGAATCGTATCAACGAAGAAATTAGAGTAAATGAAGTACGTCTAGTAGGCGCGAAAGGTGAGCAGGTGGGTGTTGTATCCATTTCTGAGGCACTGCGCTTGGCAGGCGATGCTGATTTGGATCTTGTAGAAATTAGCCCCAATGCTACTCCTCCAGTCTGCAAGTTAATGGACTATGGTAAGTTCATTTTCGAAAAAAGTAAGTCTCTAAAAGAGCAAAAGAAAAAGCAGAAACAAATTCAGGTCAAGGAGATTAAATTTCGCCCTGGCACTGATATAGGCGACTACCAGGTAAAACTGCGCAACCTGCGTCGCTTTTTAGAAGGTGGAGATAAAGCCAAAGTCACAATCCGTTTCCGCGGACGTGAAATGGCTCACCAAGACATTGGTATTGATCTTTTGAATCGTGTTAAAGCGGACTTAGAAGACATTGCCAGCTGCGAAGCTTTCCCTAATAAAGTGGAAGGCCGACAGATGATCATGGTTCTCGCACCACTTAAGAAGTAGTTCTGGTTTACAAGTAATTGTTGACTGCACAACAATTCACCACTCTACTGTGTTTATAAACTTAGGTACATCTATTTTGCGAGATGATACCTCACCAATGCGGAGTTTTAGCAATGCCTAAAATGAAAAGTGTTAGCGGTGCAGCCAAGCGTTTTAGAAAAACTGGCTCAGGTCGCTTCAAAAGCAAACAGTCTCACTTGCGTCACATTTTGACCAAGAAGAGTTCTAAGCGTAAGCGTCACTTACGTGGTAAGAAACTCGTTCATAAGTCGGATACTGCGTTGATTCAACGTATGATCCCTTACGTGTAAGATAGGAGACTGAATTATGCCAAGAGTAAAACGTGGTGTAGTGGCGCGCGCGCGTCACAAAAAAGTATTAAAGCAAGCTAAAGGTTACTACGGCGCTCGTAGTCGTGTATACCGCGTAGCTGTCCAAGCAGTAACTAAAGCGGGTCAATATGCTTACCGTGACCGTCGTCAGCGTAAGCGTCAGTTCCGTCAACTGTGGATTGCACGTATTAATGCTGCAGCTCGTCAAAATGGTCTTTCGTACAGCCGTTTCATCAACGGTCTTAAGAAAGCATCTGTTGAAATCGATCGTAAGATCCTTTCTGACATTGCAGTACATGATAAAGCGGCTTTTTCTGCGTTAGTAGAAGCAGCAAAAGGCGCACTAGCTTAATTTAATTAATTAAGCTTAGGTTCTTTCGGAAAACGGCGAGCAGGATGCTCGCCGTTTTTCGTTTTTACGCACCGCAAGGTGTCGTCTTTATACAAGTATACATATTTCATTTATAACTGAATCTAGTTTTAAATACCGAACATTCCCCTCAAATTCGTTACTGTCATCAGGTAATCAATTTGGCTGTAGACAGCACGTTAGTAGACAACAAGGGTGAAAAATGGGATTTGAATTATCACCAGTGGAACAGACCTGTTATTTTTTGTCACGAGATAAGGTAGATAGACTAAACCACTATTTAAAGCAGTATGATACTACGTATAGAAATATCCTAGTGACCCTCGCATCTGATTGGTGTGAGCCTTACTGTGGATCTATTTCCCAAGAGGGAATTGCGAAATACACGTTAGATGCTATCACATTTGATGGCTTTCCGTTATTCCTCGATAAAATAGGTAAACGTATTTTCGCTCATTATCGAAAGGTATATAACGATAGATTAACGCGGGGAATGTATAAGGTTCTATTAGACAATGCGGTGTACGCGGCCTTTGAAAATGTGAGAACCTCATCACAACCACCCATTGCTTCGGTGCATGTTGAGGCGCTCAAAAACACACTTCCTCAACAAATGTTAAAAAGTGAAATTGTTCCGTATGAATTACAGGTTCAGTTTAATGATGTTCTCCAAACTTTTACCGTTGTATCGTTATCACATAGCAAGTTTAGTGTGAAGAAGACTCGCTCTCTTAATGGAAAATTAGCCAATATTCATCAAGCAACTTTTAGCCATTCCAGTTTAAATGAGTCAATTGTGGTCAATGTCCAGAGCAGAAGTACAGCTCAAGACAAGGTAGTCAATGAACTGTCTTTTTCGTTCGATTCGGTAGAAGCGGCTCTGGACACAGTAGATTCGGATGATCAAAACTATACAACTCTCACTTCTCCGGCTTACCCTAACGCTGAAATTACACAACTTCACAAATCTTTACAGCAATATTCTCAAATGACTGAGAGCGGACGAGGGCACATTGAATCAGAATTAGATAAGGCGCATCGCCGATTTTCGCAATTACATGATGTCGTCGCGATGGTTCATAAACCCAATACAGCGCGAGGGGAACCAGGTCTGCTTGGCGCGATTCAAACCCAAGCCAATCAATCCGTTATTTCTGAATTGTCCCAAAAAGGGCTGTTGTGGATTTGTCAGCGCACACTGTCGGCATTGCTCGCACGTTACGATGTGAGGGAAGAATCCTATTACTTTGTTGCAAAAACAGAGCAGGGAAAGCTGATAGCACGTCATAATAGGGATCATGACTTACCACAATTAATCACGCTTGGCGTACAAAATCAAACATTGCTAATCTACAAAGTTAACGTTGCCGAGGTTGACGAAGCAATCTGCCACGTGCTCACGGAAAATTGGAATTTTGCTATAGACGCCAGTGGAGATAGCGCTGGGATAAATGTCATCTACTTAACAAAAATCCCAATTCAGTATGATAACCCTTTACTTGAACAAGCTCGAAAGAACACCTTTAGTGGTCTTGAAGCCTGGCGAAATGATCAATGGGTTTCCGTTCCCTGTTTGCGCACTGTGTTTGATGACAAGCGTGAAACAACACGATTTGAATGTGGTTATGGGGGTAAAGTTCATGTTAATTGGCGCACAAAGATCAATGCAACCGTGACCGATTTTTCTGCCGGAGGCCTGTGTTTAAAACTTCAGACTCTAATTGATGGAGAGCACATACCAGGACTTTGTCTATCCGAAGGGAGCATGCTATCCGTCAGCGTTGATGCAATTGGGCTTAAAAAAGCAAAGTACCGTGTTTGTTGGCTGGATAGGTCTCGCGGACTTGTACATTTATCACTGGACGAAAATCGAAAGAGAGGAGGAAAAATTTGTGCTCATCTCAACAAAGTTATTCACAACAATCAAAAATTCCTCGCCCCGAGACAAAAAGCAACGAATGACACAGCACGCTATATGGCTTATCGCTTGATTTCTGCAGTATACCTGCCTCATTTTATATTTTCACGGGAGACGAACGGGGTTTTACAATGTCATTACCGAGTTGCTGGTGTTGTGGACTGTGGTATTTCATTATTTCAGCGTAAAGATCATGAGGTGACAGTCAAACAGCATTGGATTCCGAAATTTATTCGTCAAAATAACAAAGATATGACTTTAGATAACACAGAATTCGAGTGGTTCGGGATTGGTAAACAAGGTGAGCGCTATTCAACTCCTGAATTGATGGCGTGCAGTTCTCCGCATGAAACGCAAGCGTTTTTAGCTGCAAGAAGCAGGCAAACTTGCCCTGATGTGATCGAATGGAACCAAGGTCAGTTACCGATTCTGAAATGTGATAGTGCCTTAAACCTGAACGGCGACGCTAATGTTGTAGCGGTATACCACGTGACGGAATTGTATCGTTTGTTGCTCTGTTGCCAATAAACAATGAGATAGTTAAGGGGTAAATCATTATTCATTGGATTCTATTGAAATTAAGTATCCGTCTCTGAAAGGTTCCAGTAGAGGCTCAACTTCACGAATGACGGTTGATAAAGGGCGACTGGTGTCAAGTGAGATGGTGAGCCTATTACCTTTGTGATTTTCAATCATTACTTTGGCACAAGGCTTACCCCCGTGACAAGTGTCCTTGAGGGAAGAAAGGAGCATGTTGCTGATATCACTGTCATGAAAATGTGAATCATTGGCAGCAGCGTTATTGAAGGCGTTTTGACCGCAGTGGGTTACTGTCATGGTGGGCATAATCATAAATGAAAGTCTCTTGTGAAGGTGTTAATTTCAGCTTTGTTTACTGGAAAGTATTGTATGCGGTATTGATAATTTCCAATCGAGTGGGTTTGCAACTCAATAACCGTTTCTCGTTTCACATATATCGAAAAGTCATCTTTTGTTTGCGTAATTTATACCAAATAAAAAAATACAGTTTTTATGAAACAATAATCTTTAAATCAAGCATCTCGCGAAAGATGTTTAAAGTTATATGATACATAATACAAAGTTTATTCGATTTTTAGGTATTCGATTTAATACCTTTGGAGTGCAGTAGTTCTATACCAGTAATACCTAACCAGTAGGCTTTCTTGAGGAATACACAAAAAAGGCTCTAATGGAAAGAGCCTGTTTGAGATTTCATGATGGGCAGAACGATGTTTATTCAGCAGAGCTAGGCGCTTCCACTGGCTTTTCGACCTTTTTGCGTGCGGGTTTTTTGGCCCCCAATGCAATCAATACTTGTTCTTTGTTTTGCGCAAGGAAAATCGATAAATCTTCCAGTATCGCCTCGTCCATTTGGAGTTCGCTGGATTGAATCAGCTGCGTTAAAGCATCGGCTTGATCAAGCATTTGATCGTATTGGTCTGCTTGCTTCTTATCCATAAACGTTTTTAACTCCTCGCCATTTCTGACAACCACATATCGTGTTTCAACTGCCATTGATTTCAGTCCCCCATATCAAGATGCTGTATATAACAACAGTTATCGATGTTTATTTCAACGTTAATTTTCAAAATAACCAACGGGTGGTGAAAAAATGCTCAGATTTGATTGGGGTAATGGTATATAATCCGAGACTGGCGAATATAGAAATGAAGTAGTATGCAGGCAACAGTCAAATCAGATAAACACCTATTCTCTTATCCAAGATACTGGGCAGAGTGCTACGGCACTGCGCCGTTTCTCCCCATGTCTCGTCAGGAAATGGAAGAATTAGGGTGGGACAGTTGTGACATTATTTTAGTGACGGGAGACGCCTACGTTGATCACCCGTCGTTCGGCATGGCTGTCATTGGTCGTATGCTTGAAGCTCAGGGTTTTCGAGTGGGTATTATTTCGCAACCTGATTGGAAAGATAAGTCAGCGTTTATGTCATTGGGTAAACCCAATCTGTTTTTTGGCGTAACTGCTGGAAACATGGATTCCATGATTAATCGCTACACCTCAGATAAAAAACTCCGTCATGACGATGCCTATACGCCGGGTAATATTGGCGGTAAACGACCAGACCGAGCGGTAACGGTTTACAGTCAGCGTTGCAGAGAAGCGTTTAAAGAAGTTCCCATCGTTATTGGTGGGATAGAAGCAAGCCTGCGTCGCATTGCCCATTATGACTATTGGTCTGAAAAAGTGCGTCGAAGTGTTATATTTGATGCAAAAGCTGACATGTTAATCTTTGGCAATGCAGAGCGCCCCTTAGTTGAGGTTGCCCACAGAATCGCGCGCGGGGATGATATCAAGTCCATCAATGATGTGCGAGGTACCGCGTTAATCGTCAAGCAAGCGTTACCAGAATGGCAAGGTGTTGATTCAACACACATTGATAAGCCCGGTACTATTGACCCGATTCCAAGTCCCTATGTTGAAAACACTGGCTGTGAGTTTAATACAGCGTCTGATGACAAGACAGTGTCTGTTTATAATCCGGAAGAGAAAGTTGAAGCAGAAGCTAAACCGATTGTTGTGCAGCCGAGTCAAGCGCATAATCGTCGTAAACCATGGGAAAAAGTGTATGTGAAATTACCGGCCTTTGAAACGGTAAAAGACAACAAGACATTGTACGCCCACACTTCTCGTATTCTTCATCAAGAGACAAATCCGGGCTGCGCAAGAGCGTTGCTGCAGCGTCATGGTGATCGCCATATTTGGATTAACCCGCCAGCATTTCCGTTAGAGACCGACGAGATGGATGGTGTGTTTGATTTACCATATCAACGGATCCCTCATCCATCCTATGGTGATGAACGCATTCCAGCCTACGACATGATCCGATTCTCAATCAATATCATGAGAGGCTGTTACGGTGGTTGTACTTTTTGTTCTATCACTGAGCATGAAGGGCGGATTATTCAAAGCCGTTCTGAAGATTCTATTATTCGCGAAATCGAAGAAATTCGAGATAAAGTGCCAGGATTTACCGGCGTCATCTCCGATTTAGGTGGTCCCACCGCGAACATGTATCGATTGCGCTGTAAGAGTCCTAAAGCTGAGGCAACTTGTAAACGTCCTAGCTGTGTTTATCCAACAATTTGCGGGCATATGGATACCGACCATACACCAACCATTGATTTGTATCGCAGGGCACGTGACGTTGATGGTGTGAAGAAAATTCTTATTGCTTCTGGTGTACGATATGACTTAGCGGTTGAGGACCCTCGTTATGTGAAAGAGTTGGCAACGCATCACGTTGGAGGCTATTTAAAAATTGCTCCTGAACATACTGAAGACGGTCCACTCACTAAAATGATGAAACCGGGGATGGGGAGTTACTATCGGTTTAAAGAGCTGTTTGATAAATATTCCAAAGAAGCAGGAAAAGAACAGTATTTGATCCCTTATTTCATTGCATCACACCCCGGGACAACAGACGAAGATATGCTTCATCTCGCTATGTGGTTAAAAGAAAATCGTTTTAAGTTGGATCAAGTGCAAAACTTTTATCCGTCACCAATGGCTACAGCAACCACCATGTATCACACAGAAGTCAACAGTTTGCGCAAGATCAAAAAGGAAAATGAAGATGTCGTCTCTGCAAAGGGAGAGCGCCAACGTCGACTTCACAAAGCCTTCTTGCGTTACCACGATCCTAAAAATTGGGCGATGTTACGAGAGGCACTCCGTAATATGGGGCGAGAGGATCTTATTGGCCGAAGTCCAAATCAATTGGTTCCACCAGAAACGGCAGACGAAAGGCGTAAAAAAGTCAGTAAGGCTAAACGCGGTGAGAGAGCGCTTACCAAGCACACTGGGTTGCCTCCGAAGCCACAATGGCAAGGTAAAAAAAGCGGTGGTTCTAGCGGCAAAACCAAAGCAAACAAAATACGCCAGGGGCGGAGTCACTAAGGACGAGTCAGTGTCAAAGACGCGAATAGTTGTGTTAACAGGGGCAGGCATTTCTCAAGAGTCTGGTATCCAAACGTTTCGAGCTTCGGATGGATTATGGGAGAACCATCCCATTAAAGAAGTAGCAACGCCGCAAGGTTTTGAGCGCGACCCTAGTAAGGTCTACCAGTTTTATAACCAACGTATAGCGCGGTTGGAAGACGATAATGTCAATCCAAATGCTGCACACAAGGCGCTTGTGGACCTTCACAATGCTAAGAATGTCGAATTAACAATAGTGACACAGAACGTTGACGATCTCCACGAACGGGCAGGTAGCCCCCAAGTAATTCATATGCATGGTAGTCTCCGAGAGGCTCGTTGCAGTGTTAGTGGCAAAGTTGTGCCTGCGGTTGAAGCTTATGGAATGGAGCGAGGATGCGAGTGCTGTCAGCCATCTAATCGATTAAGACCTAACATTGTATGGTTTGGAGAAGTCCCATTCTTCATGGAAACAATCGAAAATGCGTTGTTTCATGCTGACGTGTTTATTGCGATTGGAACTTCGGGTAATGTGTATCCCGCTGCAGGTTTTGTGGAACTTGCTCATCAATTTGGTGCTAAAACCGTGGAATTAAATTTGGAACCCACGGGTAACCACGCACAGTTTGATGAAGGGCACTATGGGAAAGCCTCTGAAGTCGTTCCCAGTTACATTAACGCATTTCTGAACAAGTAATAGGTCAAAACTCAGCATGGAAGTCATGAATCACTATTGGATAGAATTTTTAGCAATCGCGACTGTGCACTTGTTTGCCGTAGCTAGTCCGGGACCTGATTTTGCTGTGGTTTTGAAACACAGTGTCAGTCATGGGCGACGTGTCGCCACGGTTACCAGCATTGGTATTGCCGTTGGGATATTGGTTCACGTTGCGTATTCACTGGTTGGTATAGGCTTATTGATTAAGACCACGCCGTGGCTTTTTAATGCATTACTCCTACTAGCGTCAGCGTATCTTTGTTGGATTGGGATTAAAGCATTGACCAGTCAAGGTACTTCAATAAACAATGACGTTCCTGTTAGCGGATCGAGTCCCTTAACTCTCAAAAAAGCCTTTTCAATTGGATTTATTACGAACGGTATTAACCCTAAAGCGACCCTATTTTTCCTGTCGGTTTTTGCGGTTGGCGTGTCGAGTGATACACCGCTTGAAATAAAAGTTGCGTACGGTGCCTATATGGCGTTAGCAACCGGGATATGGTTTTGTGGCCTTTCATTTCTGTTGGGAGCTCGGCAGGTGAGAGGGTTCATTTTGGCGCACGGTAAATGGTTTGATCGTATTATGGGGCTAGCCCTCATTGGCTTGGCGTTAAAATTGTTGTTTGGACACTTTGTATAACGTCTCGATGACATTGTCACTGTATTGGAATAGTAGAAAATAGTAAGGATTATTGTGGAACATAAGATGCGACATGTAGGGGGCACTGTGGAAGGTGCCCTGAAAGGTGAACATAAATTATCGCCCGAGATTACTCTCAAAGCTGGGTGGGAATTAGCTAAGCCGGTTCGATTTGTGTTTATCAAAGCGTTATTATCAGTGTTTGGTGCTGGACTATTAATGGTCATGGTGCTGATGTATGTCGGACAAGAGTTTGGCTATAATCTAGAGCTGCCAGAGCAACAGCTTGGTTTGCAATATGTAGTATCTATTTTATTGGCGCCGTTACTCGTTGGTATCGAAATGATGGGTTTACACCGCGCTATTGGTGGTAATGTTAAGACGAGCGAGTTGTATTACTTTATGGGGCGTAGCGCGATTTTGGTGATTGCTTCTATGCTAACCAGTGCACTCGGGGGATTGGGGACTGCCATATTTTTACCGATAGGCGCTTATATTTCATTCTCTACCATGTTTGTTCCCATGCTCATGATGGAGAAAAACTTTAGCGTGTTTAGGGCGATACATGTTTCAATCGTTGGGGTGTCTCGGGTGTTTTTGTCTCTCTTCCTAACGATATTGCCTGTTGTGGCAACGGTCGTGATTTTGGCGTTTGTTTTGGTTGCTTCGCAAGCACTTCTGCCTCTCGGGTTGATCATACTGTTAGTATCGTTAGTGTTTATTGTTCCCTGGTTTTATGTCGTCAAAGGGTTGATTTATTGTGAAGTCTTTGGTGTTGATGTTGCTGAGGATGTGATTAATCCAGACGCTTCTATTGACTAATGAATCCAAATAAAAGAGTAGTGAAATAGGAGTATCAATGAAACAGTCGCCCATGACAATGCTGATATTTGTGGTTGTTGCCGGTTTGTTTTTGTTTGGTTTGGTGTATCCATTTCTGAATCCTAATGCACCAAGTTCAGTTAAAAAACAACAAGTGACAGAATTAACGTCAATAGACAGAGTAGATATCACGTCGGTTGAAACATCTAAAATCACAAACTCAAAAACAAACAGTGACGAAAAGGTGTTACCAGTGGGTGAACAAACGCTGCCTGAAACTACTCGAGTTCCAACATTTGCAGAAATGCCAGTCATTGAAAAGAAAAAAGCGTTTTTTGCATATTTGAAGCCTACCGTTGAGGCAAAAAATAAACAAATACTGCAACAACGCGATCAACTAATAGAATGGAGGGCTAGCATAAAGCAAGGAAGCCAGCTGAGTTCTGAAAATCTTGAAGCGTTAAAAAACCTACAAACCGATTATTACGTGGCCTCTATCGAATTGCCGCTAGCAGCGATTGATGCTTTATTGAAACGGGTGGATGTTATCCCGCTTGAAATGGTGTTGGTGCAAGGAGCCAATGAGTCTGCATGGGGGACTTCGCGGTTTGCACGAACTGGATACAACTTTTTTGGTTTATGGTGTTACAAGAAAGGATGTGGCTTTGTTCCAAAGCAACGAAAAGGTAAAGCGAGCCATGAAGTGGCCAAGTTTAGCAACTTGGCCGATGGGGTAGACTACTATTTTCTAATGCTTAATCGCCACCGAGCTTATAGTGAATTTCGCGATTTACGCAGCGAGTTGCGGGTTAATCAATCATCATTGGTCGCTGAATTATTGCTACCCGGTATCATGAGTTACTCTCAAAGAGGTCAAGCGTACGTTGACGAATTAACGTCTATGCTCAAAACAAATAGGAAGTACATGTAGTGCGGTCACTAATTTTATGTTTGTTGGGATGTCTTACTATCCCAGTCTTTGCCATTGATGTTGAATATAAAGTGTTTTACGCCAACGTAAAACGTCTTAAAGATGAAAGTACCGAAGCCCTACAATTCAGATTTCGGTTTAACGACGAACAAACGGGTAAGCCTTGTGCCTTTGAAAGCTTGTATATCCACACTCAGAAAAAAGATTTACCAATCGTCGTGGGGGAAGATAAGTATTTTTCTGTGCCGTCGGAGAAGGCCCTCTATTGGGCTGGTGCAAAGATACGTAGTCACGGGCACCCGGCTGATCAGGTTTGTTCCTTAGCCTCTGCAATTGAGACCAAGCCACAGCATCTACAAGTAGAATATACGCCTGAGAAATTACACTATCTTAGCGTTCAATATGATAATTTTTTTTCAACAATGGGAAGTATGATGGCGTTTCTTATGCCAAAAAATAATGGATTAAGGCTCCAGTTTAACTCTGAAGATATCGCGTTAAAAGCCTATCATCAGATGAAAAGTCAATCTGACGTCCAAGGCATTAGTTACCAACAAAAACAAGTGATTGTAGAGCATCTATGGTTACAGCAACTTACCACCACAGTCACCTTGCCATCTAAGCCAGTGAAGGTGCTGCCGAATATTCAACGATAACTCAGTATCAAATCACCAATACTGCAATGCTCGATTGGTGATTTATCATTCTACGCCGTAATGTGATAAACTCCTGCGCAAAATTATGAGTCACCGAGACCTGAGTGTAGTACATCATCATGACAGAAGAGAAACTAACCAAACAACTGCGCAAGCAAACGGCCAAAGCCGTCACTGACTTCAATATGATAGAGGCGGGAGACAAGGTAATGGTATGTCTTTCCGGTGGTAAAGATTCGTACACTTTGCTGGATATGTTGTTACATCTGCAGCGAGTTGCCCCCATTGACTTTAGTGTCGTTGCGGTAAACCTAGATCAGAAGCAACCCGGCTTCCCGGAACACGTACTACCTGAATTTTTAGAAGCACGTGGGATTGATTATTACATTATTGATAAAGACACCTATTCCATTGTCAAAGAGAAGGTGCCAGAAGGGAAAACAACGTGTTCACTCTGTTCTCGCTTGCGCCGAGGTACGCTTTATACCTTCGCAGAAGAAATAAACGCAACAAAGATCGCACTTGGTCACCATATGGATGACGCAGTAGAAACACTCTTTTTGAATATGTTCAACAATGGAAAGATGAAATCAATGCCACCAAAGCTATTAAGTGACGATGGCCGAAATGTTGTGATAAGACCTTTGACGTATTGCCGCGAGAAAGACATTGCAGCGTTTGCGGAAACTCAACAATATCCAATCATTCCGTGCAATCTGTGTGGTTCCCAGGAGAATTTACAGCGTAAAGTGGTTAAGTCTATGCTAGTGGATTGGGATGAGAAAACGCCAGGCCGCATTGAAAACATCTTCAACAGCACGCGTAACGTCAGTCCAAGTCAATTGGCTGATGATGAACTATTCAACTTTAGTGATTTGACGATTGATCGTTCAAGCCCTAGAGCAGAATATGAACATTCGGGACCGGAAGTGGCGTATTCAAATCTCATTGACCTTTCAGTGACTTACCAATAAAACCGCAAAACTTGAACCGTTTGGGGTAGATGGACTATCTGCCCCTTTGTTAATTAGACCTGCCTGCTAGACCATTTCCAGTGTTAGTCGTGGGTAGTGGCTAACTGCTTCTAGACCATTTCAATTACAGTGCGTTTCTGCGCTCAGTTATTTGAATCTAATCAACGGTTGATTTTCGCTTATCTAAGCCCTTCGGTTCTCCATGAGCTTCATTTGCATATAATCCAAACTGGCGCAACATCAGTAAACTGAGAATATCATTCGATTGAACTTACGGTTTCATTAAACGAAAAGGCGGTTCCCTGTGAACCGCCTTTAGATTACCTTAACAAATGTCTATATTCAGGTTTAAAACCTCTTGAACGAATAGCAGTTTGACCAATTACGCATGAAATTGTATTTGCTCACAATCAGGACGGATGGATAATACATCACACGCCACGTTATCAATAATGTGTTCAGCGGTATTACCAACAAAAGCTGCCGACAGGCCTTCACGTCCCACGTTTCCAATAATCAACAGTTCTGCATCAAGGCTCTGGGTAATATCGGGCAGCACATCTTCAACCTGTCCTTCCTCCGCGTGACACAGTGTTTTGTCGATGTGATGGCGGCTTGCCATAGTCTCTAGCGCATCTTGATGATTATCTTTTAACGTGCTGGTGTAATCACTGGGATCGAACTCTGGGATTTCAATCGCGATATTCATTGGTGGGCGAGGGAATGCATTGACTAAATGACTGTTTGCATTCAATAGTTCTGTGAACTGTAACGTAGTTTCGCAAATCTTCTCATTCAATAGTTTGTGCTCGTTATCATTTGCGCCAGCATTAATCGCGGCGACAATATTGCCTTTTTCGGGCCAAGGGTGCTCTTTAACCATTAGCACTGGGATGTGTGCCTTTCGCATTAAATGCCAATCGGTGGGGGTAAAGATAAATGACTGAAGCTTGTCATGCTTGTGAGTGCCCTTTATCACCATGTCATAATGTGCGTGAGTCGCTTCGTGGAGGATGGCTTCGAATGGCCGCTTGTGCCAGATAACTTTAATATCAATGCTGCAGGTCTGATCCATATTATGAAGTAACACCACGTTATTTAACCAATCAGTGGCATTATCTACATAGGATTCTCGCATTTTTTCTCGTTCTGCACTGGAGAGCAAGGTACTGACTTCAAACGATAAATCGTAAATGACTAATAGTGCTGTGATACTGGAATCCGTTTTTTCTGCAAGTTCAACAGCTCTAGCTAAACCGCGCTGGTGCTCTTGAGAAGGATCAATTACAGCGAGTAATTTATGATGATGTTGCATAATACACCTCGAGTAGTTACCTCTTTTAAGTGTACAAACAGAATGAAAATAACGCCAAAAAACTGATTAAAAAATCCTCAATTGAAGCGGAAATATCGAAATCACTTTGCTCGCGTAACAGAGGAGAGTCACGTCTACAGAGAAAAGATTGTGATAAATGAAGAGGAGAAATATATTCGTTAAGCCAAATGCATGTACAAGGTCCAAAGACCAAAGCACAGCATAAGCAAGGCAAAAGATTGTCTAATAAAACTGTGTTGCATCGTCTGTTTTAACCAAGTACTACCCAACCCGGCAGTAATCAAGCTTGGAAGAGTGCCTAGACCAAACGCTAACATGACTAAACTTGAGTTGAGTGGGTTATCCATGGTTACACTCCAAGTCAGTGCTGAATAGACTAATCCGCACGGTAACCAACCCCAAATAACGCCATAGGGTAGCGCATAAACAGGGTGTGTGAAGGGGATAAATCGCTTTGCAAACGGGGAAACAAAGCGCCATGCGTGTTGTCCCAACCGCTCAAGATAACTCAGGCCGTTCCACCATTGTCCGAGGTAGGCCGCCAACATCACTAAGAAAAGGCCACTCAATGTGCCTAAAACGGTCACTGGCATTGGAAGCACCCCACGTGCGCCCATTCCCATGAGTCCCACAAGTGCTCCTGCCAGCGTGTAACTGAATAGGCGCCCCAGATTGTACATAAGATGAAAAGGTAGCGGAGCGGCCCCTTTGGGGATAGCGTAGGTCAACGCAGTTGCAACGCCACCGCACATGCCTACACAATGAACACTTCCCGCAAGCCCCATCAAAAAAGCGGTGAAAAACCACAAATCAGTGATCATTGTTGTCCTCTTTTGACTCACAAGCGTTAGGTTTCTTAACGTCGTCATCAAATAAGATGCTGTAGCCGTGTCTTTCTAAATCCTCAAATTGGTTTGAACGCACAGCCCAAAAGAAAATAGCGACTGCAATAATCACAATCAGGATCGCCAACGGAATTAAAATGTAGATGATGTTCAAACGGTCTCCTAGCGCAGCAATCTGACGGAATTTGAGACGACAATGATTGAACTCAATGACATTCCAATCACGGCAACCCAGGGAGAGAGTATACCAGATACTGCCAATGGCAGAACGCACAGGTTGTAGCCAATTGCCCAGCCGATGTTTTGTTTAATGGTTTTACTCACTTTTAATGATGACTCAAATAGCGTGGGTAGTGCGTTTAAACGATTATCTAAACAAATAATATCTGCTGCACTTCGTGCTAAATCCGTGGAGCCGCCAATCGCTACCGAGACGTTTGCAGCCGATAACGTTGGCGCATCGTTGATACCATCGCCAACCATCATAACCGTTGAGTTGTTATGCTGCATTGCTTGGATAGTGTTGAGTTTGTCCTCTGGTGATGCGTGCGCCTTGTATTCATGAATACCAAGTTGGCTCGCAATGTCTTCAACGTTTTCACGGGTGTCACCACTTAAAATGCTACATTCGCGAGGAGACAGTTGCTTAACGAGCTCAGTACTACCAGGCTTAATCTTATCTTTGAGTTCAAAGCTTCCGAGTATTTCGCGAGCAGACGCGAGAATAACTTGGTGCGTTGAAGGAATTGAGCTTTGGCTCAAATCATGATGTTTTGCGATGAACTTCCGGGAACCAACGTAGTATTTTATATCGTCAACACGACCACTTATCCCTTGTCCTACGGTAACTTCTGGTTCTAACGGCTTGGTCTTCGATTCACTCAACGAGCTGAGCGCTTTGGCAATAGGATGCTCTGAAACACTTTCAATACTGGCAACAATAGACAGCACTTGTTCATCGCGTAAGGTGCTATGGTTACGCCAATCAATAAGGTTAAAGTCGCCATTTGTGAGTGTGCCAGTTTTGTCAAAAACAACATGCTTGACCTGATTTATGGTCTCTAATGTGTCAGCGTTTTTCACAAGAATACCGTGACTACTTAGGCGAGCCATGCCGCAAGTAAGGGCAACAGGGGTTGCTAAACCTAGTGCACACGGACAGGTCGCCACCAGAACGGCAATGGCAACGGGAAGTGCTAATGTTGGCTCCGTAAGATACCAATAGAGGGTGCTACACGCTGCTATGATGAGAACGGCAACAACAAAGTAGCGGCTAAAGTTATCAGCAAACTGTGAAATTGCTGGTTTGTTTGCTAATGCAAGCTCTTGTAGTCGCATAATTTGGTTCACCAAAGCATCCTTTAATGGTGTCTCTACACGACATTCGATACTGCCAGCGTGGTTAATGGTTCCGCCATAGACGGGTGAGCCTTTCTCTTTGATGACGGGAGAAAATTCACCGGTGAGCATGGATTCATCAACTTCACTATTTCCTGAAGTAACAACTGCGTCTGCAGGTATCGTGTCCCCGGGTTTCACGAGAATAATATCACCAATGTTCAACTGTTTGGCAGGGCAGGGAGTGTAGCTACCGTCATGAGCAACACGGGTAGCCGTGATGGGAACATGCTTCATACTATTCGATGAAAGCTCTGTTGCTCGCGCTCGCGATTTGTGTTCCACGTAACGACTAACCAACAGCAGAAATATGAACATACATATCGATTCAAAGTATACAGTGCCATGGTCAGTGATGGTGGTGTAACAACTCGCAATGAATCCCCCAATCGTTGCTATGACAATAGGCACATCCATGTTAACAGTACCATTTTTAATAGCCCGAAAAGCACCTTGATAGAATGGGACTGCTGAATAGGTCACAACCGGAATCGATAGCAGGAGGCTGATGTAATGGAAGAAACGTCGTGTATCGGGATCAATATACCCGAACAAACTGAAATAGAGTCCAATAGCGAGCATCATGACTTGCATTGTCATTAATCCAGACAGCCCCAAACGTTTTAAATAGGCTTTATTAGTCGCTGAATAATTGGCTTCTTGTTTGTCTGGCTGAAATGGACGAGCATGATAGCCGATACTGTCAATTACCGTAAGTAATTGACTCAAGGTGACCAATGTGTCATCCCACGTGAGTGTCGCGCGTTGCGCAGAAACATTGACAGCGACCCGTTTTAATCCAGGAACTTGAGATAATTTCTTTTCGATTAGCCACCCACAAGCTGAACAACTAATGCCATCAATACTCAGTTGGACTATCTTCTCATCATTCAAATCACTGACGAATTCTTCTTGAACACTGGGATCATCAAATAGGGTTAGTTGCGATAGTATATCGCCATGCTGCTCGTCAGCTTTTACCGCTGGTTCAGTACGGAAACGGTAATAGTCATCCAACTGATTATCAACAATTGCTTGGCTGACTGCTTGGCAGCCAGGACAACACATCTTTCTTGGTTCACCAAAAATTTCTGTGGTTAACTCAGTACCATTGGGTATCGGCAAGTCACAATGGTAACAGTGTTGACGATCCTGGCTCATGATGACCTTATGGTGTTAACCGAAGTTGACTGTTGTTGGCAATGACACGAGTCTCTTGAACTTTCCATTGCTTATCGAATGGCTCCACCGTGATACTCCACTTGCCAACGGGTACTGACTTGAGTTTTCCTCGGTATACGCCGCTCGCATCTGAGGTGAGGGCGATAATTTGATCTTTACTGGCAAGGGTTTTATGACGCAAGCTTAAGGTCAATGCTGTTCGGTCCGTAGGTTCGTAATCAAGAAAAATAAGTTCAACTGATGTATCGCGAATGTTAATTTCGAGGTCAACCCCCAATCGTTTAGCATATTCAACACGCGACAACTCTTGATTGATCCCTTTACCCTTCTTGTAATAATCATCTACTACAAGCGTATCTTCAGTATCTAACGCGAGGCTAATAAGCACCATATTAACGATCACTGAAATGATGGGGAGGGAGATCAATACCCATGGCCATGCCTGCTTGTACCAAGGTTTAGAATCAAATTCAGACATCTTTATTTCCGTTCCTCTGTGCAATAAAAAAGCCCCGTCAAAACGAGGCTTCGTGATGATATCTCAACCAGAGTTTACTGGCTGTTAGACAAGCTGTAAATGTACGCGCTAACAACATGGATTTTGTCTTCACCCAAAATCTCTTTCCACGCTGGCATAACACCGTTACGACCATATAACACGGTATCCATAACGGCTTGCTCACTGCCACCGTACAACCAGATATTATCAGTAAGATTTGGAGCGCCCATTGCTATGTTACCGGTACCGTCGGCACCGTGGCAAGCTGCACAGGCAGCAAACTTCGCTTTACCAGCGTCAACAAGTTGAGGGTCAAGGTTCGGTCTACCACTCAATGACAGTGCGTAGGTCACAACCTCTTTGACGCCTTGCTCTCCAAGGGTGTCTTTCCATGCCGGCATCACACCAGAACGTCCACCAATGAGGGTCGTTTTAATGTGATCAAACTCGCCGCCGTAAAGCCAGTCTTTATCCGTTAGGTTAGGGAATCCGCCTTGCATGTTACCGCGTGCATCATTACCGTGGCACTGAGAGCAGTTTTGCATGTAGAGTCTTTGCCCAACTTGCAATGCGTCCTCATCTTGGAGCAGGGCATCTATTCCCTTCGCAGCGTACCCTTTAAATATTGGTGAATAAAATTTCTCTGCGTTATCTAATTCAAGCGCATACTGGTTAAGGTTTCCGTTGGCTATATCCTCCAGAGTTGCTTGTTTCGACTCTGCAAGTGAACGGATATCCTGATTAGAGCTTTCCCAGCCAAGTAGGCCCTTGTAAGAACCAAGTCCCGGATACAACAAGAAATATAAGAAACCCCAGACTACAGTAGCGTAGAACATAATGACCCACCACTTGGGGAGGCCGTTGTTCATTTCTACAATGCCATCAAACTCATGAGACATTGCCTCGCCTTCTTTTACACCGGCGTTGTTTTGAGATGTCCAACGAAGAAGAAAGACACAACCGATAATCAAACCTAGGGTGATTACCGAAATCCAAATCGTCCAAAAGCTACTCATTGTTTGAAGACTCCTGCTCTTTTTTACTGGTCTGGCTCGGCTGTTCGTCGTCGAATATTAAGTTCGCCGCTTCATCAAACCGTGCTTTAGTTTTTTTGCTATAAGCCCAAAGCACTATGCCAATGAATATAATAAAAATTACTACGGTGGAAACCACGTTTACGGTTACTGGATCCATAATAAAATCCTATTTCAACGCGGTTCCAAGTGACTGAAGATAAGCAATCAATGCTTCCATTTCAGTCTTTCCTTTCACTGCCGCTTCTGCACCTGCGATATCCTCATCCGTATAAGGAACGCCGAATCCACGGAACACCTCGAGTTTCTTGGCGGTTAGTTTACCGTCCAGTACGTTGTCTGATAACCATGGAAAGCCTGGCATATTTGACTCGGGTACCACTAAGCGTGGATTGATAAGATGAATGCGGTGCCATTCGTCGCTGTAACGACCACCAACCCTTGCAAGATCGGGCCCAGTCCGTTTTGAACCCCATAAGAATGGATGCTCCCATACTGACTCACCAGCTACTGAATAGTGACCATAACGCTCGGTCTCGGCTCTAAATGGACGGATCATTTGGCTATGACAGCCAACACAACCTTCGCGAATGTAGATGTCACGACCTTCCATTTCTAGTGCAGTGTATGGACGTAAACCATCCACGGGCTCCATGGTTTGCTTTTGGAACATCAACGGCGTGATCTCCACCATGGCACCAAAACTAATGGCTACTAAGATAAAAACGACGAGTAGGCCAACGTTCTTTTCAACGATCTCATGAATGTTCATTGTTTACTCCTTTAAGCCGTTTGTGGAACTGCAGCAGCGTCTTCAACGCGCTTTGGACCAACAGTAATTGTTTTGAATACGTTGTACGCCATCACTAACATGCCGGTAACAACCAAACATCCGCCAATGAAACGAACTTTGTAGTAAGGCTTAGATGCCTCTAACACCTTAACAAAGGTATGTGCTAACGTGCCGTCATCATTAACTTCGCGCCACATAAGACCTTGGGTGACACCAGAACCCCACATAGCAACAATATATAAAACAACACCCGCGGTCGCTAACCAGAAGTGCACGTCCATAAGCTTGATGCTGTACATGCTAGAGCGATTGAATAGTACTGGGATCAAGTGATAAATAGAACCAATCGATACCATAGCAACCCAACCAAGTGCGCCTGAGTGAACGTGACCGATAGTCCAATCCGTGTAATGAGAAAGTGCATTAACTGATTTGATTGCCATCATAGGACCCTCAAACGTTGACATGCCATAGAAAGACAAAGAAACAATTAAGAATTTCAATACCGGATCTTTTCTCAGCTTTTGCCATGCGCCAGAAAGCGTCATGATGCCGTTGATCATGCCACCCCATGACGGAGCAAATAGAATAATTGACATAACCATACCAACAGACTGCGTCCAATCAGGTAGGGCAGTGTAGTGAAGGTGGTGCGGACCAGCCCAGATATAGAGTGAAATCAAAGCCCAGAAGTGAATAACCGATAAACGATATGAATAAACAGGACGGCCTGCTTGTTTAGGTACAAAGTAGTACATCATACCAAGGAAGCCGGCTGTTAGGAAGAAACCAACCGCGTTGTGCCCGTACCACCACTGCATCATAGCATCAACGGCACCGGCATAGATTGAATAAGACTTAGTAAACGAAACGGGTATCGCAAGACTATTACCAATGTGCAACACAGCAACCGTAATAATGAAGGCACCGTAGAACCAGTTAGCCACATAGATGTGGGATACTTTACGAATAATCACTGTGCCAAAGAAGTTAATCAAGTAGGCAATCCATACAACAGCAATCAAGATATCAATTGGCCATTCTAATTCAGCATATTCCTTGCTTGAGGTGATACCCATAGGCAAGGTGATGGCTGCGGCCACAATGACAGCGTTCCAACCCCAGAAAGTAAAAGATGCGAGTTTATCACTGAAAAGACGTACCTGAGAGGTTCGTTGTACCACATAGTAGGAAGTTGCGAATAGTGCGCTCCCACCAAACGCAAAAATCACTGCATTTGTGTGAAGTGGACGAAGTCTTGAATAGGTTAACCATGGGGTGTTGAAGTTTAATTCAGGCCAAATTAATTGCGATGCAATTAATACACCTAATGACATACCAACGATACCCCAAATTACAGTCATCACTGCAAATTGACGCACGACTTTGTAATTGTAGTCAGGTTGCGTAATTGATGTTTCACTCATTGTCTTTGTCTTCCGATAAGTTTCTACGTAATACTGCTGCAAGGTGCATGGACAAACCCTAAATAGATTATCGGGTTTGCGGGAAAATCCTTGAACTTAATCCCCTACACATTGTAAGTGTATAAAACCTTTCACATGTTACGTGTATTTGATTAAGAATGCTAGTGATATCTGCTCTCAAATGTATAATTGTCACTCATATTTAATGCAATAATTGGAATAGTGTAAAAATGCATCAAAAGAAGCTGTTGTTAGCGGTTGGACTACTGATTTTAATTACGATCGGATTAGTGATTGGACAAAAAGAAGTCAGCAGTGATGCAGAATACTGTCGAATGGCCAATGGTGCCTGTTCCATTGATGATTTAGGCGTCAAAATAGACATACAATTTGCACCCGCGTCAATCCCCCTTGAAACTGAACTTGATATTTCAATGATGAGTGCCAGCCCGCTTAGTATTCGCCAAGCTTGGGTTGAAGGTATTAACATGTATATGGGAAGAATCCCCGTGCAATTTGAGTCAAACGATGGGATGAATTGGCATGCACCACTTTTCTTGGGAATGTGTAGTGAGCCGGATATGCAGTGGCAATTAATTGTTGAGGTCACAGGTAATGGTGGCAAGTCATTGTTTAAACGTTTTATTTTTACCACTCTCCACTAAAGTTTGATTGCAAAAAGGTAACAAAATGTTCATAGTGGAAAGGGTAACGAATAAGGTATCAGGTTTACTTATAAAGCGATGATATTTGATCGTTTCTACACATTGAGCTTATCTTGGACGTATTGTTACTATGTTAAAAACTGTTGTCAGTATCAGTGTTCTGTCACTTACATTGCTGCTTAAAGGCTGTGGCCTTACTCACTCCGGAGCGGAGACATTCAACCAATCTACGGTGAATGATCTTGTATTAGCTGAGCCACTTGAGCCGAGTATTGAGGCTCAAATCACCCTCGCTCGAATTGAGCAATTGCTGGCAGAGAACACTGGGATTACAAGGGAACAGCGTGCAGAATTGCACTACCAACGTGGGGTTCTGTACGATGGGTTTGGTCTTGATGGCCTTGCGCAATACGAGTTTACCCTGGCCCTTGAATATAAGCCTAACATGGCAAAAGCATTCCATTTTCTTGGCGTGCAACATACGCAAAATCAGGAGTTTTTGAAAGCGTTTGAAGCATTTGATAGCGTGCTTGAAATTGATCCTCAGCATACCTACGCGCTACTTAATCGGGCGATTGCCTTGCATTACGGTGGTAAACAAAAGCTTGCATTGGATGATTTGCGAACGTTCCATGCTCATGATAATCATGATCCCTATCGATTGTTTTGGCTTTATCTTGTGCAGTCCGAATTGGACGTTGAAGGTGCCAATGAATTGCTGAAGAAAAAACGTGTGGCAGTGGAATCCTCCCATTGGGCGCAAGGCCTTTACTCGGTATTCCTCGGTAATGTTCATGAAGATAAATTTCTTGCACTCTTGCAGTCAGATGATGCGGCAGGAAAAACCAACGTAGCGCTTGCCCATAAACTGTGCGAAGCTTATTTTTATCTTGGAAAATGGCACAGTTTGAACAAACGCCATTCTCTGGCGAAAAACTATTATAAACTCGCGTTGAGTACCAATGTGTTTGAGTTTGTCGAACATCGCTTTGCGCGTCTTGAACTTGCAATTTTGGAGCAAAATTTATAGGGTGAAGGCAGTTTGTCTGATGCGATGTTACCCAAATGCAATCACGCGTTCTCGTTATTTTGTTCCTTTTCCTTACTTCATGGCTGGCGCTGCATAGCAAAACCCTTGTGGGTACTCTTGCCGATGCCTACAATCTGCAAGCCTTTGTTGAGAGAGCTGCACAGTTGGGCCACGTGTCGTCGCAAATCAAACGTTGGAATCAGTCGCCTTCTATTGAACATCCATATTTTGAGACGGCATTTGAGAACCATATTCCTCAAGCATTATATTTGAAAGCTAGCGCTGAGTTAGCGTTCGGTAACGAAACGCAAGCACTACCGTTATTCAAACTCGCTAGTGATGATATTGCTCAGGCATCTGAAGCGTATTTGGAGGGCTTGATAAAACTTGGACATTGGCATTCAGTGTATGACTTTTTATCGGAGGGGGGATATTCGACGAATGCTAACGTTGAATTCCTTGTACGTTCTATCCGCGTAGATAATTTACAACCTAAAACGCAAATTAGTCGGCCTGCGTGTCTCATGAAATTGCAGCCGATTACAACATCCCCATTGGGTTTGAAGCATGCACAATCAATGTTAACGCAGTTTGACTCGGATGAGCGACTTAAAGCGCTCCCTTTGTGTGTGCTACAACCATTGCTCGTTCCGCCGCCAGAGTGTGACAATATTGCCACTGCAGCAAACCGACATTGTGTGTTGTCATCGTTACCTCAGTTTGTATCCCCGCGACAGTTTAGTCACCTTTTGATGATTGTAGATAATCCTACCTCCTTTGTTCAAAACGGGGTGGTGTGGCTATCAGATAATTCGCCATATACAGTCTTTGTCCATGAACTTGCTCACCTTGTTGCTTTTGTTGACGAATATCCATTAAAAGAAAATCAAGCTCAAGAACATTGTCACGACCTATCATTCAGCGCTAATCTTTCAGTCACAGCGTCTCCTGATGCGCAATGGCGGGCTCGCACCTGCCAACACTTGGATAGAGTAGTGTACAAACGAAGTAATGAACTCACCTTTATGGAGTATCATGACCTTGGCACTATTCCGCCATTGTATCAGGCGTTGTGGGCACAGCGATTATTGGATACTCAGGTCCAAATCCCCGCGCAGGTCGCAATTAGTAAAGCGTTAAATTGGAAAGGTAGAGTGGAAGAGGCAAAAAAGTGGGAAGACCAAGCTGCAGCATACTGGCAGCTTGGGATCAGTACAGGCAAATGATTTAGCTGATATCTTCGCCTGCCGCTTGCTTATCTGCGTGATACGAAGATCGAACTAGCGGACCACAGGCAGCGTGAGTAAAACCAATCGAGCGAGCAAAATCGCCTAGCTCGTCAAATTCAGACGGGTGTACATAACGTTTGACCGGGTAGTGATGTCTACTCGGTTGCAAGTATTGCCCGAGTGTCAGCATATCAACGTCATGATCACGTAAGTCTTGAATAACCTTTGCGATTTCGTCTTTTTCTTCACCCATTCCCATCATGAGTCCGGACTTGGTTGGAATGTCTGGATGTTGAGCTTTGAATTTTTGCAATAAATCAAGCGACCATTGATAATTCGCCCCTGGTCGACACTCGCGATACAAACGAGGAATAGTTTCTAAGTTATGGTTGAAAACGTCAGGTACACCGTTCTTGAAGATTTCAAGTGCACGGTCCATTCGGCCACGAAAATCAGGTACTAACACCTCAATTTTTGTTTTTGGACTGTGCTCACGAATGGCGTTAATACAATCAACAAAATGCTGCGCACCACCATCACGTAGGTCGTCTCGGTCAACTGATGTTATGACTACATACTTGAGGTCCATCTCAGCAATTGTCTTGGCAAGTTTAAGCGGCTCTTCAGCACTCGGGGGTAAAGGCTTGCCATGCCCAACATCACAGAACGGACAACGTCTGGTGCAAATATCACCGAGAATCATGAAGGTTGCGGTTCCATGGTTGAAACATTCTGAAAGGTTAGGGCAGCTTGCCTCCTCGCACACAGAGTGTAACCCGTTTTTTCGAAGGGTTTTCTTGATCCCTTCAACACGTTCTGTTGTTCGTGGAAGTTTGATTTTTATCCACGATGGTTTGCGTAACATGTCTTCCCGTTCAGAAGGCACAATGGTGACTGGGATATGACGCATTTTATCTTCGTCGCGCAATTTAACGCCGGCTTCGACTCGTTGTTTAGTCATATAATGATTCTCTTTTATCTAGTGAGGTAACCTTCAGTAATTTACTGAGGATTGTAACAACCTGTTCTTTCGCTTCAAGCACTGTGGACGGGCCGTTTAAACGCTGGCTATCGGTCATTGTCATTCCTGCATAGCCACAGGGGTTTATTCGCTGAAATGGAGTAAGATCCATGTTGACGTTGAACGCTAATCCATGAAAGGAACATCCTTTTCGAATACGTAAACCGAGTGAGCAGAGCTTTTGACCGCCTACGTATACACCGGGAGCGTCTGGTTTGGGAAATGCCTCAACACCATATTGTTTCATGACTGATACTATGGTGTTTTCAAGCATAGTAACGAGATCTCTGACGCCGATTTTTCGGCGCTTCAAGTCAAGTAACACATAGACAACTAACTGTCCTGGACCGTGGTAAGTGACTTGACCACCGCGATCAACCTGAACAACCGGAATGTCGCCAGGCGCTAACAGATGTTCTTGTTTTCCTGCTTGCCCTTGAGTAAATACTGGATCGTGCTCAATCAACCAAAGTTCGTCTGCGGTGTCTGCAGTACGGTTATCTGTAAAGGATTGCATTGCTTCCCATATCGGAAGGTAAGGCTGACGCCCTAAGTCTCTGACGGTTAGGATGTCGTTTATGGCATTCACTGAGCTGGGCATGGCTGACAATTAGATAACCACGCGAACGAGTTCAAGTTTGCCAATTTCCGTGTAAATCTCTTCCATGTGCTCTTTAGACGTTACCGTAACGCGCAGCGATAACGCGTGATAGTTACCTTTAGAGCTTGGGCGTATTGTTGGTGCGTAATCGCCCGGAGCAATCTGTTGAAGGCGACTAATCACTTGATCCGGCAATTTGTCATCTGCAACACCCATGACTTTAAAATTTTGTACGCAAGGAAAGTCCAGTAGTTCGTCAAAACGTGTATCCATCAGTTACCTCTTCAATGGCTCTCAATCAATTCCAAACTAATCAGCAAACATTAGTTTTACTGAATCCGTCAAGCGTCGGATTAGACCGCCCTCATTTATGGTTTGCATACTCACCAGTGGGTACTCTGCAATGCTTTCACCTGCCAACTGTAGATGAACGGTCCCGACGGTTTGACCTTTCTCAATCGGCGCTTGTAATTCTTGATCCAGTGTG
Organism: Alteromonadaceae bacterium; assembly: GCA_964230195.1. Classification (GTDB taxonomy): domain Bacteria; phylum Pseudomonadota; class Gammaproteobacteria; order Enterobacterales; family Alteromonadaceae; genus CAXRGH01. The sequence goes on along the minus strand of CAXRGH010000263.1, from coordinate 10,099 downwards.
AAGTGCGCTTTCAATTCTTTACGCTGGCCTCGTGGGATAGTCACAGAAATATCATTTACAATTCCAAGGTCAATGGTCTCTTTATCCCCCATGTAAATACGCTGGGTCGCAAACTTCTCGCCTGCTTTGTACGGCGTTACCGTTTCAAAAAAACGGAAACCGTATTTTAACAATTTAGCACTTTCTTGGGCTCTTGCTCTCTGACTTTCGGTGCCCATAACTACGGCTACAAGGCGCATATTGCCTTTAGTTGCTGAAGAAACTAGGCTGTAACCTGCTGCTGAGGTGTGTCCGGTTTTCATGCCGTCAACGTTGAGGGACTTATCCCATAATAGGCTGTTTCTGTTGTATTGTTTGATATTGTTGTAGGTAAATGACTTTTCTTTGTACAGTGCGTACTCTTCAGGAACGTCTCGAATTAATGCACTTGCAAGTGATGCCATATCTCTTGCCGTGGTGAAGTGCTCAGTACTGTGTAACCCATGACTGTTTACAAATTGCGTGTCTTGTAAGTCAAGTTTTTCGGCGTACGCATTCATCATGTTCGCAAACGCGTCTTCGCTACCTGCAATGTGTTCTGCCATAGCAACACATGCATCGTTACCTGACTGGATCACAATACCGCGATTAAGATCGGCAACAGAGACTTGTTTACCAACTTCAATAAACATTTTAGAGGATTCAGGAAAATTCTTTGCCCAAGCATTGGATGAAATTGTCACCTCATCATCCGAAGAAATGTTACCCGACTTAATTTCATTGCCAATGATGTAACTTGTCATGATTTTGGTAAGACTTGCGGGCGGTAGTTGTATGTCGGCGTTTTGTGAGGCAATTACGTGTCCTGTGCTGTGTTCAACCAAAATGTAAGCTTCTGCCGCAATGCTCGGCGGTGGTGGAATAATTGTTGTTGAGTGCGCCACTGTTGAAACAAGAAGAAAAGACGCAGTGATGAATTGCTTTAGCTTACCCATTAGAATATCCATTTAAAAATCAAAAAAATATGATGGTTGTTAGAGCGCGTAATATATCAGTTTTTATTCTATTTTGGGAGGGGGGAGAGAACACTTATTCCCGCTTTTAAGGAAGAATCAAAAAAGCCTTGTTAAATCCTTGCTCTCGAACTTGCAATAGAAGTTGACGAGCCTTTGATTCAGTCACAATTGGTCCCAGTTGGAGCTTAAATAATCCACTGTTCTGTTTAGTTATAAAAGGCGTCTGCAAAAGCATCGCAAGCCCTTGACCTTGCTGCGATAACTTGTCTTTGTCTGAGCTCGCATTGACCTGGATAAAATAGCCAACGGTATTAATCGGTGTTGTTTTCTCTTGAGATGCAGGATTGGCAGCAGTATTAGGCGTGGAATTTGTTGGTGCTTTTGTTGCAGCGACTGTTTTCTCAGTCACTGACGCAACAGTCTCGGGGATCTTCTCTAGTTGCAGGGGCGGGGATACGCTAGCCAGTTCTGGAAGTGCCGGTTTACTTTTTTTTCCCGCTTCATGGTGCCAGCCCTCATCATCAACAACAATCGATGTTATGCGCACCTGTGCGGTTCCCTTTTGAAGCATATCTAACTTTTTTGCAGCTGCGTAGGATAGATCAATGATGCGGTTTTCATGAAAAGGACCACGGTCGTTTACTTTAACAATCACGCTTTTATTATTGTGAAGATTGACGACACGGACATAAGTGGGTAGGGGTAAAAATTTGTGGGCCGCCGTCATTTCAAACATGTCGTAAGTCTCACCATTCGAGGTTAGATGACCGTGAAACTTTTGACCGTACCATGACGCAAAGCCTTCATCAGCGTAATGCATGGCATTGGTCAGTGGTTGGTAACGCGTACCTAGCACTTTGTATTGTTTGAGTGATGGGGGATAGTATTCTGTTTTCGCTGGTACCGCGTCAGTGTCGCTGACTTCTTCTGGCAGGTGGCGCGGGGCTTCATCTTGCGATAATTGGTATCGGCTAGTGGTACCACAGCTACTCAATAATACTATGAATGTAAGGGCTGCAATCCCTTTTTGAATAAAATGATTATACATTTCTTGCGACGATCCGTTGTTGTGTTCCAATGGCCATTAGCACCCCGAATCCAGCCAACAGCGTAACCATAGAAGTGCCTCCATAGCTGATGAGTGGAAGTGGAACACCCACCACGGGAAGCATGCCAGACACCATTCCAATGTTAACGAATACATAAACAAAGAAGGTTAAGATAATGCTTCCTCCAAGTACTCGGCTAAATGGGTCTTGAGCACGCATTGATATTGTCATCCCACGAACGATAATGGCGGTGTAGAGACACAGTAAAAGGAAAACTCCCGTAAAGCCATATTCTTCACTGAAAACGGCAAAAATGAAGTCCGTGTGACGTTCAGGGAGGAATTCAAGCTGGGATTGTGTACCTTGCATCCAGCCTTTGCCCGAGAAGCCCCCTGAGCCAATGGCAATTTTTGATTGAATAATATGGTATCCAGCACCGAGAGGATCTTTTTCGGGGTCAAGAAACGTCAACACGCGTTGTCGCATATAGCCATGCATCACAAAGTTAAACAAGATAGGGGCCGCAATCAACGCGGTAACACCGATTACCGATACAAAGCGCCAACTCATGCCAGCTAAAAATAAGGCAAAGACGCCTGAACTCGCAACCAGAGTTGCAGTGCCTAAATCAGGTTGTTTGAAGATAAGATAGGGGGGAATTGCCACAAAGATAAAGCCAAACACGATATGCTTGGAGCGTGGTGGTAATGGAAAACGGCTAATATACCAGGCGACTGCCATAGGCATCGCTAATTTCATAATTTCGGACGGCTGAAAACGAGCTACGCCAAGATCAAGCCAACGTTGTGCACCACCTCCCTTAACACCAAAAAATATCACTCCTATTAGTAGTAACAGGGTCACCAGATAAAAATAGATGGAGAGACGTTTGTAAAGGTGAATAGGGATTTGAGCCATGATAAACAGAATAACCATGGCAAAAGCTAATCGAGTAACCTGACGTTTGATGAGCGCAAGTTCACCACCACCTGCCGAATAGATAACGGTCAGCCCAAATAACATGAGAGTCAACAATAAAAGCAGTAACGGGACATCAATATGAATAGTATGTGCAAAACTTTGCTTTTTGGTATCAAACTTAAGCGCCGCCATTGTTGTCTCCGTGCTGGGCTAATTTCATATGGTACTTACCATCTCGATCGTAATGTTCAAAATAGTAATCCATAATTTTCCGTGCAATAGGTGCTGCCCTAGCACCTCCGTGTCCTGCATTTTCTAGCGTTATAGCTATAACAATTTCTGGATTTTCGTAGGGCGCATAACCCACAAACATCGCGTTATCTCTGAGGTGGACAGCAACTTCTTCTTCAACGTATTCATCATCCTCACCGATACTGATGAGTTGGGCTGTTCCCGTTTTACCGGCAGCAACGTAGTCTGTGTTTCGGAAGGCTCTGGTACCAGTACCATGTTTACGATTTAGGGTGCCATACATCGCATCAAGCACAACCTCATAGTTAGCGGGGTTATTGACGGTGAGGGGAGGGAGTGTCTTTTTATCATAGATAATTTGATCATCACCCTCCATGTGTCCTCGGATAATTTGCGGTACGTATCTATCCCCATTATTGACTAGAGTCACAATCGAGTCTGCTAACTGAAGTGGTGTGACCGTCCAATAGCTCTGACCGATACCGACGGGAATGGTGTCACCAATGTACCAAGGTTGATTAAAGCGTGCCTTCTTCCAGCCTCGGCTTGGCATATTACCGTCTGACTCTTCATAAAGGTCAATACCGGTATAGTCTCCAAAGCCGAAATTGGTCATAAATTCGTTGATAGAGTCGATACCCAAACGATAGGCAAGGTCATAAAAGAAAGTATCACAAGAAACTTCAATGGATTTCGTCAGATTTACCCAACCGTGTCCGGTTTTCAAATGGTCGCGCCAAACATGACTAACATTGGTTAGTTTGTATGAACCTTGGTCATACATACGAGTGGTTTCGGTAATAATATCTCGATCGAGCCCTAATAAACCGATATGCGGTTTAATGGTGGATGCCGGAGGATATTGGCCTTGGGTCGCTCGATTGATAAGCGGTCTATCTTTGGCATTGAGTAGATAGCTATAGTCGGACGTTGATATCCCATTTACAAAGGCATTTGCGCTGTAGGTAGGATTTGAGACAAGTGTCATGACACCGCCTGTTTTTGCGTCAAGTACAACAACCGCGCCTTTAAATTTGTCGAGTAACTCTGATGCTATCTGTTGCATATCAACATCAATATTTAATGTGATGTTTTTGCCTGGAGTGGGTGCGTCCAAGTCAAGGGAACGCAATACTCGGCCCTTATTGTTGACTTCAACACGTTCATAACCGACGTTTCCATGCAGCAATGACTCGTGGTATTTTTCAATACCAATCTTTCCAATGTCTCTTGTGGCGGCATAGTTGGCTGACTCTCCAGATGCAGCGATTTTTTCGGCATCTCGTTTGTTTATTCGAGCCACATAGCCCATGAGGTGAGTCAGTATGTTATCGTACGGGTAGTGTCGCGCTAAACGCCCGTCAATCGTAACGCCAGGTAAACGCGTTTGGTTCACAGAAAGCTTGGCTACTTCTTCTTCGTTTAAGCCGCGTTTGAGTGTGATGGGTTTGAATCGGCGATTGTGTTTAACCGAGCGATTGAAGCGTGTAATTTGACCGTCCGAGAGAGTGACATATTGCTCGAGTTTGTTTATCAGGGCAGGTAAATCGTCAACTTGTTCAGGAATAATATCAAGATTGAATACTGTACGGTTTTCTGCAAGCAGCTTGCCGTTGCGATCAAAAATCAGCCCTCGATTTGGAGCTACTGGGCGTACTTTGATTCGATTGGTATTGGAGCGAGTTTGGTAGTCTTCAAATTGTACTATTTGTAAATAGTACATGTTGAACAAAAGAAGACTGAAGAAAAAGACAACAATACCAATTGCAACAAGGCCTCGTCTAAAAAATAAACTTTGTTCTGCCGCGTGATCGCGTATCGGTATTCGCCGTCTTACCACTGTGAGCCTATGATTATTATTTTATTCCCTGTGATAAGGATGATTATTATTTAATGACCAGCCTCTGTAAAGACTTTCTGCAACCACTATCCTAACAAGCGGGTGGGGTAAGGTAAGCGGTGAAAGAGACCATTTTTGCTCTGATAATGCAATACACTCAGGCGCTAAACCTTCAGGACCGCCGATAAGGAGGCTAACATCTCTACCATCAAGCTGCCACTGACTCATGGTTTTTGCCAGTTGCGGTGTGTCCCATGGTTTGCCGGTTACTTCGAGGGTAACGATTCGGTTACCTTTTGGAATCGCGGCGAGCGTTTGTTCGCCTTCCTTTTTTAAGATTCGCGCAATATCCGCGTTTTTTCCTCGTTTACCTGCAGGAATTTCAACCAATTGTAATGGCATGTCGTTGGGCATCCGACGCGCATATTCGTGGTAACCAGTTTCCACCCACGCGGGCATTTTGGTACCGACCGCTATTAGTTGAATTTTCATAGAGACATTATGCCCAGAGTTTCTCTAGTTGATAAAAGTCTCGTGATTCGTCTTGCATAACATGAACAATCACTCCACCAAAATCAACCAATACCCACTCTCCGGTATCTTTACCTTCAATGCTTAGGGGCGGAATAGCGGCGTTCTTTGCTTCGGTCTTTACGTGTTCAGCAATCGAAATAACATGTCGTTTTGAGTTCCCGGAACATATAATCATGGTATCGGTTACCGTTGATTTTTTACTGACATCCAGAACAAGAATGTCACGGCCTTTTAAATCTTCAATTTTATCAATGATGAATGCATTTACTTCTGACGAATTCAACGTTTACCTCTACTTGGCGTTTCTATAAAGTTCATTTGTGATCATATAATTATACACACTTTGATTGAGATGTTCGCGGATCTTAGCATTTGTTCCAACTTCTTCTCGAATTTGGCTAGAGCTGATTGGTCTTGTGACCGCATCGAACCAAATAATAGTCCCGTGCTCGGCGGTAACAGGAGTATCTATTGACTGAATTCGTTTTTGTAATGTGGGCGGTATGTTGCTCACATCAAAACCCGGGCGAGCGCTCACCACTAGGTGACAAAGTTTAAGTATATTCTCCCATTGATACCACTGCGTAAAATTAAGTAACGAATCGGCCCCCATGAAAAAAAAGAGTTGCTGTGTGGGATATAGATGTCTCAAATGGGTCAATGTGTGAAGTGAATATGACGTGTTATTTTGTCGTAACTCCCATTGGTACACCTGGTGATTGTCTATGTTTTCAATCGCGAAGTTTAGCATGTCAACTCGGGCTTTTTCAGTCGTACTGGGACGGTCTTTATGAGGAGGCAGTTTACATGGAACCCACAGCCCATGAGTTATATCAAGCTCTGAACACGCGTGGCTAACAGGCTCAATATGGCCCAAGTGCACGGGATCAAAAGTACCACCAACAATCGCTAGACTGTCATTAGTTCCTAAGATAAAAGGCTTGTCACTCATTGTTCAATATTTAACGGTAGTTGGTGTAAAGGGTATCCGCAAAATAACAAACCAACATGAGACAGTTCAACAAAAGGCCGACAAATCACAGACGATTTTAAAGCAATGTCAAGCTCGGCTAATTTATCCGTTAACACCAACAGCGTGTCAATGTCTAAGCGTTGCAACGCCGAGATGTACAAGGATTGCTTTGACTTCCAAATACGCTGAGCATTGAATTCTGCAGTTAAAGACTGCCCACGGAGTTGTTCAGATTTCAAGGAGAGAAGTAATTGCGCCTCTTTGATAAGAAACCACAATATTTGATTGGGCTCAGTGCCTTCTGCTTCGAGTCGATTTAACATTTTGATTGCGCGGGTGGCATCACCTTGTAGCAAAGTGTCTGTAAATTGGAATACCGAAAATTTGGTGTTATCCGCAACGTGCGCTTTTGCTTGTTCTAATGAAATATGTTGATGAGTTTCCAGCAAACACAGTTTTTCAACCGTTTGCGCAGCGGCAAGTAAATTGCCCTCACTGAAAGCCGCAATTAAGGCAATGGCTTGAGGTTCTGCCTGCTTGTTTCGCTCTTGAAATTTCTGCATTAGCCATTGCTCGAGACGCTTCCCCTCAAGTTGATAGCAAATCGTAGAAATACCCAGCTTATCAAGCGTCTTAAACCATTTGGCATTTTGTACATCCTTACCAATTTTTCCGCCATGCAACAGGTAGATCGTATCGTCTGGTACTTGTTCAGCCAAACTTAAGAGCACTTTACTACCTGACGCACCAGGTTTTCCCTCAGGCAGTTCTATTTCAACTAATTTTTTGCTGGAGAATAGGGACATGGACATACCTTCATCAACCACGGACTGCCAATTAAATTGACTATCAGCAGAAAACGATTGACGTTCATCATAGCCTTGTTGTTTGGCTAGGTTTCTGACAACACCGATACAATCATTTCGTTGCTGAGGTTCCTCCCCAAAAACGAGAATAAAAGGCGGCAAACCGTGACGTGATACATGTTGAGGAAACTGGTTTGCGTAAAGATTCATTATAATGATTTAGGTATGGTATTAACGTATTTTCGGGTAATTGCAGTGCATGCCTTAAGACGCATTTCTGCAACAATCACTTCTCGCTCTTTATATTTCGCGAGGGCATTGTCTGGGTCGTCTTGGTATTGTCTGATCTCTTTATATTCAAATACTTCCGCATCATTATCGCCATGTTTGATAGCGTATTGGACAACAAATACCAGGTCATACTCTGCTACTTGTCCATTTGAAAGCAGCGAAAGCAAGCGTCGTTCAAGTGACTCTTTTGTGATTGTAATTTGATTATCTGTTGGCGTGTCAGAAACAAGTACGCCTCTGTCATTGAGGTAGTCTCGCAATGTGCGAGACATGTTATGATACAACTCACTACCAGTAATATGAATTTGCCCAGCTTGGTCCGCGCTAATGCCATCTTGTTTCAGCTTGAAACCACAACTTTGTAAGCTAATCAGCAAGCCAATTACTGGTAGAAGTTTGCGTATCATTCTTTTCTCTTTTTAGTTCGCAACAATGTTCACAAGCTTACCTTGGATGTAGATAACTTTGCGAATTGTTTTACCCTCTGTAAATGCCTTAACATTTTCTTGTGTTAACGCTGCCTCTTCAACGGCTTCTTTTGCAAGATCAGCTGCTACCGTCATTTTTGCACGAACCTTACCGTTGACTTGAACAATGATTAGCTTTTCATCCTCTATCATCACGTCTTTATCGGCAACTGGCCAATCAGTAAATTCTATGCTTCCACTGTAACCAAGCTTTGCCCACAATGTTTGTGCAATGTGTGGTGTAATTGGATTCAACATTTTCAATACCGCAACAACGGCTTCACTCATGACTTGATGATCGCCATCTTCAACTTGCGGTGCTTTAGACAGATGATTCAATAATTCCATTATAGCGGCGATCGCTGTATTGAAAGTCTGACGTCGGCCAAGGTCATCCGACACTTTATCAATGGTTTTATGAACTAAACGACGTAAGGTTTTTTGGTCATTATTTAATTGATCAAATGTAGGCTCCGCGTTATGACCATGGTCTTTATGCTCAAGCACTAACTTCCAAACACGTTTTAAGAATCGGTTAGCACCTTCTACGCCAGATTCAACCCATTCTAAGGTCTGCTCGGGCGGCGCTGCAAACATAGTAAATAAACGTATTGTGTCGGCACCATAGATATCGATGACTTGCTGTGGGTCAATGCCGTTGTTCTTAGACTTTGACATCTTAGTCATTCCACCGTGCTCGACTTCAGAACCATCACTTTTCAGGGTGGAAGAAATGATGCGGCCTTTTTCGTCTTTAGCGGTTTCAACGTCAGCAGGACTAAACCAAGTGGTACTGCCATCACTGTTCTTCTTGAAGAAAGAATCAGCCAAGACCATACCTTGACAGAGTAGACGCTTAAACGGCTCGTTTGAATTGACGAGCCCTTCGTCCCTTAATAATTTATGGAAGAAACGAGAGTAGAGTAAATGAAGGATTGCGTGTTCAATCCCCCCCACGTATTGATCAACAGGTAACCAATAGTTGGCTTGGCTTGGATCTAACATTTTCTCGTTATTGCCTGCTGAACAATAGCGCGCATAATACCAAGATGACTCCATAAAGGTATCAAAGGTGTCTGTTTCACGTAAAGCAGGCTCACCGTTATAGGTTGTTTTAGCCCATTCAGGATCAGATTTTATGGGTGAGGTTACACCATCCATCACGACATCTTCAGGGAGTTTAACCGGTAGCTCGCTCTCTGGAACTGGAACAGACTCCCCATTTTCTAAATTCAGCATAGGGATTGGCGCACCCCAATAGCGTTGACGAGAAACCCCCCAATCACGCAATCGGTAGTTGACTTTCTTTTTACCCAGACCCAGTGACTCAAGGCGTTCCGTAATGGCAGCAAATGCATCGTCAAAGTGTAAACCATCAAACTCACCAGAATTAATCAGAGCTCCTTTTTCAGTGTAGGCGGCTTCACCTAAGTCTACGTCACTGCCGTCTGTGGCTGTGATGACTTGATTAATTGGAAGTGAATATTTGGTCGCAAACTCCCAGTCGCGCTGATCGTGTCCTGGCACTGCCATGACGGCGCCGGTGCCGTAACCCATAAGCACAAAGTTTGCTACCCACACAGGTACACGTTCACCCGTTAATGGGTGAACTGCAAACAAACCGGTATCGCAGCCTTTCTTTTCCATAGTCGCAAGATCGGCTTCTGCAACTTTAACGTTTTTACATTCTTCAATAAAATTGGCGAGTTCTGAGTTGTTTTTTGCAGCCTCAAGCGCGAGGGGATGTTGTGCAGCGAGTGCAACGTAGCTAACACCATATAAAGTATCTGGGCGAGTTGTGTAAACATCAAAACCTTTTTCTGAGGCATCTAATTTAAATGTTAATTCAACACCCTCAGAGCGCCCGATCCAGTTCTTCTGCATCGCTTTGACTTGCTCTGGCCACTCTGGTAACTCCTCTAGGTCGGCAAGAAGCTCTTGAGCGTAATCCGTGATTTTAATAAACCATTG
>CAXRGH010000262.1:0-21222 GCA_964230195.1 Alteromonadaceae bacterium | reverse complement strand
ACCATCTGTTTCAAGGGTTAATACATCATTTGACTCATTCAGCTCACCATGTACGTTGTAAACGCTGGTGGATGCATTGACGCCAAGTGCGGTGAGTCTGTCATAATGAGAGGTCAAGCGTTCAATAAAGCTTGTCCAGTTTTTATCCTTTCGCGCAGACCAAGTGAGTTCACCCACAGCCGCCATACGAGGCTGAGTTTGATATTCCACTTGTCTCGGTGTCTTAATGTATTCTGTCCAGACATTACCTTGAGCGCCTTTGATTTGATGGGCTTGTTGTTCAGTGACTCCTTCAAAGACAGGGTCGTAGCTATAGATCCGTTTCAGTGGCAGATATGCACCCCAAGCCAAGGGCTCATCCATTGATTCTGATTGATAATAATCGAAATACAAATGACTCACGGGAGTCATGATCACTGGGTTACCATTTTCCAATACGTGTTTGATATTCTCTTTATGTTTTCCCCAGCTTCTCCAATACATGACGGTTGCGGTTTCGCTGAGACCGCCCTCAACAATTTCATCCCAGCCAATCAATTTTCTGCCGCGCTTGTTGAGCATTTTTTCTAAACGCTTAATAAAATAACTTTGGAGTTCGTACTCGTCCGCTAAGTTATTCTCTTTGATCACTCGTTGAGCAAGCTCGCTTGACTTCCATCTATCCTTGGGGGCTTCGTCGCCGCCAATGTGGATGTACTCACTTGGAAATAAGTCCATCACTTCATTCAACACATCTTCTACGAACGAAAATGTTTTCTCACTTGGACACAAGATATCTTTTGATACACCCCATCGAGTTCTGACTTTGAAGTCTGTGTCTGTGCAACCGAGTTCTGGATACGAAGCCAATGCAGCAACCGTGTGTCCTGGTAAATCTATTTCAGGAATAATGGTGACAAAACGTTGATTGGCGTAAGCAACAATATCTTTAATTTCTGCTTGGCTGTAGTAGCCGCCGTATCTTACTTTGTCTTCACGTACACCGTCATTGTAGGGATGAGCAATAACTGTAGAATCTCGGTAAGCGCCAACAGTAGTCAGTTTGGGATGCTGTTTAATTTCTATGCGCCAACCTTGATCTTCTGTCAGGTGCCAATGAAAACGGTTCATCTTGTGCAGAGCAATGAGGTCAATGTATTTTTTGATAAATGACACGGGATAAAAATGTCGACCAACATCGAGATGCATGCCCCGGTATTCGAAACGAGGCTGGTCTTTAATCACAACGGAAGGCACCGACCAAGCAATGTTATTAATAGGGTATTGGCTTTCAATTTCCGGCGGTAGCAGTTGACGTATGGTTTGAACGGCATAAAACAGACCTTGAGCATCGGAGGCGCTGATTTCAATATGATCAGGCGTGACCTTGAGAGTATAACCCTCGCTGTTGGCAATACTGGGATCGAGGTTGAAATAAATGGTATTGGGTTTAATTGTCCCTTTTTCTTGTTGCTGAATGGGCAAGGTCAAGCCTGTGGCCGGATTAATAAAGTGCTCAAAAAACTGAGCAACGGCCAGTGCCTCTTTGTCCGTCACCACAATTTGTGACGTTGGTTTGATAATAAACGCTCCAACGCCTTGTTCTATAACGTTTGGTTGCGGAATAATGTTGAGTTCATTGGCATGCGCATTGCCAATAACGGTGGCGCAAAGGGATAGTTTTAGTCCAATGATTAAGATGATATGAATACTTCTCAGCATTGTTGGATCCTATTGTGATGGCACTGAGCCGTTGACGTTATAGTGTTTTTTCAGTTGTTGCAGTTTATCGAGCAATTGACGCTGCACTTTGGCGTGTTCAGAACGGTTATAGATGTTGGCCATTTCATGAGGGTCGTTTGTTAAATCAAACATCTCGTAATGATCAATCCCAACGTCTTTAAAATGAATGAGTTTGTGGCTTGCCGTTCTGACACCCTCGTGTTTAGCGACTTTGTGTTCCCGCTCAATACCCTCGTAGTAGTGGTAGTACAAGGCATCTCTTGCTAAGGGCTGTTGCTTGGTTAGTAGAGGTTTTAAAGACAAGCCTTGAATGTCCTCCGGTATAGCAATACCCGCAAAATCTAAAAAGGTGGGAGCGTAATCAATATTTTGTACCATGGTAGCAAGCTGTTGATTAGGTTTTATTTTTGCGGGATAACGCATGACTAAAGGGGTTCGCATAGTCTCTTCATACATGAAACGCTTATCAAACCAACCGTGCTCGCCAATGAAAAACCCTTGATCTGAGGTGTAAACTACGAGGGTATTGTGGCTTAAGTTATGTTGGTCTAGATAATCGAGTATTCGCCCAATGTCTTTATCCATAGCGTATATCGAGCTTAAATAGTCGTGCATGTACCGACGGTATTTCCACTCAAGTAATTGTTTATTGTCATGTTTAACCTGCTGATATTCACGATTAAGCACCTGATAATAATCATCCCACTTGCGTTGTTGTGACGCTGTCATGCGAGAATACAGCTTACGCCACTGTTTGCTCCAACCCATTGTTAACTCGGGCAGGTCTCCCTTGTAATCCTGTTGCTCGAGCTTTAAATCATAAGACAAGTACATATCGTCAATTTCTAGCTCTTGGCGCTGTGCCGCAACTCTGCCCTTATAGTCATCGTAAAAGTTGTCAGGCACCCTCAAGTTTTTTGTATCAATAACACCTAAATCGTCTACATTTGGCATCCAGTTTCGATGGGGCGCTTTATGGTTATAAATCATTGCAAATGGCTTTGATTTGTCGCGGCTGTCAAGAAATTCAAGGGCCAGATCGCCGGTTTTCTTGGTGGCATAAGCGCCCTTATAGGTGTTCTCGTATTCAGTTTTGATGACGTTACCCGCCGCGTCCCTAATGACCTTAGTGACGGTGTTTTTTGTGGGCCGATTGGTAATAAACTCTGGTGAGTAGTAATGCCCTTGGCCACGCAATATTTCCCAGTAATCAAAGCCGACGGGCTCAGAATGAAGATGCCATTTACCAACTACAGCGGTTTGATATCCAGCCTTTTGCAAGTACTGAGGATAAGTGGGTTGGTGACCATCAAACGAACTATGGTTGTCTGTGAATCCGTTGATATGACTGTGTTTACCCGTCAACATGATGGCCCTAGAGGGGCCACATATGGAATTCCCTACAAATGAGTTAGAAAACAACACACCTTCATTGGCGATTCGATCAATGTTGGGCGTACTGATGAGCTTGCTTCCATAAGCACTAATGGCTCGCTCGGAATGATCGTCTGACATAATAAAGATAATATTCGGGCGATCCGCGCTATCAGCAGCGATAGCCGCTGTGTTTGCAGTCACTAATGAACTGATACCGAATAGCGTCAACCCAACTAGTATGGTTGAACAGCGTCTCATAAGATTATTGTATTTCATAAGGCACTTTCATTCGCGGTTCTTCAAGCCAAGAACGTAATGCAGTAGACAGTTCGGTTGAGACTTTAGGGTAATCATTGATGAGGTTCCATCGTTCATAAGGATCTTCATCCAAGTTATACAACTCAATGCCTTTTCCATCTTTCGCCAGTAACTTCCAATGATCTTTGCGAACTATTTCCGTTATCACCGGATTTGGGCGGTTAATGACGGTTCTGCTGTAATTCCCATTGTGTTTGTATTCACCGATTTGCCAAAACACGTAACCTCTGTCTTCAATCGGCTTGCCGGTTAAGAAGTGGGGTAATACGTTTTTTCCATCCACTAAGGTATCGTCTGCTAAAGGAGTGTTGGCGACAGCGGTAAACGTCGGGAGAAGGTCATTGGTATGCAACAGTTCGTTTGAAACTTGTGCTGGCTTAATCTTGTTAGGCCACCATGCGACGGCTGGAACACGGATACCCCCTTCGTGAAAATCAACTTTGCGTCCTCTGTACTGACCGGCTGAGCCGAGGTAGGCAGGGCCATTATCACTGGTAAATATCACCAAGGTATTTTCTGCAATACCGAGTTGCTCAAGTTTTGATAAAACACGGCCAACACTGTGATCAAGGTGACTCACCATCCCTCTATACAATTGCTCGTTTCCTCGGGCTTTGTCTTGGTATTGTTGCAATATGGCCTTTGGTGTTGGTTCATAAGGAGAGTGAGGGGTGTCAAACCACAGATTCAAGAAGAAGGGTTGTGGTGTTTTTGCCTGTTCCTCAATGAATGCAACGGCTTCATCCGTTTTGATGTCAGTCCAATGTTTGTTAATGGGAGCAATGATCTTCTCGTCTCTAATAAGGTGCTTACCCCCATCTTTGTACAAGCGACGCTCTAACATGGCGGGTTTTCGGTACAAGGGATCTTCAATCATCGCCAAGTAATGGTCGAAACCATGCTCCATAGGTCCCGGAATACTATTTTCTCTGTCTTTTACGTGAGATTCGTTTAATCCACCGAGATGCCATTTGCCAATATGTTTGGAAATATATCCCGCCTTTTTCAGGGCTTTGGGAATTGTGAGCACGTCCCGTTGAAGATGCATAACCTCATCTCTAAAGTGACGCGAAACATTAAATCTGAGGGGGTAACGCCCCGTCATAATTGAGACTCGGGTTGGTGTACACACTGCAGAACCTGCGTAAAACTGGTTAAACTGCATCCCCTGTTCGGCCATACGGTCAATATTGGGAGTGGTGATTTTTTTGCTGCCATAAACCCCGATATCGCCGTAGCCAAGATCGTCAGCAAGCAATAGAACAATATTGGGTGCTGTCTGTTGGTTGCTCGGTTTCGCAAAGGTACCCAGGGCGATGAAAAAACATAGCCCCATACCGCTCCACCGTAGCGCCTTTTTAGCGACATTATTCACGGTCATCAACTCCTGCTAACGAAAATGTATAGTGATATTCTTTGTCGGTGAGCAAATACTGTTGCAATGCGGTTGCCCCCCAACTATGAACGCCACCGACGCCCATTTGTCCATAATCAATATTCAGACTCACCAAAGGTTTCTCGGTTAACTCACCACTGTGCAAGCCCTCTCGAGTGCGTCCTGAATCTAAATCCGAGATACGGTAATGCAATGCACTCATACCAAAGTGAGGACCGCCTTTGATATACAAGCCGATGCCATCGTTGTTGGTTAGTTTTGCCCAGCGAACTTCGGTTTTGTATCCACTTTCCTGAGCACGGACATAAGGGTGGTATTGCTCGGAAACTGAGCTTGAATAAAGTCCAACATGGGATGAACTATTTCTGTCTCGATAGTTTTCATGAGGGCCTCGGCCAAAGTATTGGAGTCTGTCGTAGGATTTGAATAGCTCCATATTCATGCCAACGCGAGGAATTTCAGGAGTTTCTTGTTCACCCAGTGTGAGGCTGTAATTAACATCAATGTTGCCCTTTGCATTGATGACATAATCAATGGACAAGGTGCCGTCAACGTCAGGTAAGTTAAACTGGCTTTGCACCATCACTGTGTTATTGGATTGTTTTTCAACGGTAAATTGTTGTTTAAATTGGCGCTCTGACGCATATTTCCAGACGCGACGTTTGTCATGCCATCGACCACCATAGTCATTGTCATTGGGTGCTCTCCAGAAGTTCGCACGTAAAGGCGATCGAACGAGTTCTTTCCCTTTGTATTGATAGCCCGTTAACTCTCCGGTTTTTTGATTAAAGCGCACAACAAAATCTTCGCCACTGATTTCAACCGACTGTCGTGGGTCGAGTTGATAGACGTTCAGTGGACCAGCCACTTTAGGTGTGTCTGTTTTGTTTAATGTGACAGGCATTGCAAACTGTTCGATTGCGACCTCGTGTTCTGCGTCTATCAGCGGTAAGGCCTTGTTCGTTTTTACACTCAAGTTAAGGAATACTTCATGATCATAACTGCCTGATAACTGATAGGGCAATGTCAGAACCTGACGCTGCTGGGGTTGAACTGCAAGTGTGTCAATCTGCCCCTGTTGTAAGATTTGGCCTTGACTCATTAGTGCCCATTCGAGGTAATAGTCTTCAAGCCCTTTAAAGAAGAACTCGTTGAAGACCTCTATCTTGCCATCCAATAAGTTAAGGGGCTTCATTTGAATATCTTGATGAGCTTTTTTGACTTCGTACAGTGCTGGTTGAGGTCGTCTGTCGGGCAAGACTAAGCCGTTGAGAACAAAACTGCCATCTGATGGAATACCCGGGTGTCCGAAATCACCGCCGTAGGCAAATATTTCGTGACCTTCATCCGTGGTTTTTCTTAGTCCTTGATCAACCCAATCCCAGATATAGCCACCTTGAAGAGAAGGGTATTGGCGAATGAGATCCCAGTAGTCTTGGAAGTTGCCAAGACTGTTGCCCATGGCATGTGCATATTCACTCATGATCATAGGGCGCTTTGGATTAGACTTGGCGTAGTTTTCCATGCGTCGTGGACCTGGGTATTGTGGCACGATCATGTCAGTATTCCACTCGTGCTCTGCGCGCTCGTACTGTCGAGGTCTAGAAGGATCACGTTGTTCAATCCAACGATAGGTGTCGTAGAAATTGACTCCATTTCCTGCCTCATTACCGAGTGACCAAGCAACGATTGATGGGTGGTTTTTGTCTCGTTCAACCATCGCTTTCGTGCGTTCCATGTGGGCATGTAACCAAACAGGGTTGTCACCAAGAGTACCGCCTTTGATACGTTTGTAGCCCATGCCGTGAGACTCTATATTAGCTTCGTCAACAATGTAGAGGCCATATTTGTCAGCCAACTCGTAAAAATAGGGATCATTTGGGTAGTGAGCTGTACGGACCGCATTAATATTAAATTGCTTCATTAGCTTAACGTCGTGTTCCATACTTTGTTTGGAAATCACGTGACCGGTATCCGGGTCGTGTTCGTGTCGATTCACACCTTTGATTAGCACGGGTTTGCCATTCACCCAAAATTGCGCATTTTTCATTTCTACACGGCGGAATCCGACCTTTTGTGGAATCACTTCGAGTACGTTGTTGTTACTATCACGATGAATTATTGTTAGGCTGTAACGTGTTGGCCTTTCTGCCGACCATTGACTGACATTTGGCACGAGCGTGCTAAAGCTAACGCTACTTTCCCCGTTGATATCCGTGCGTTTATCAAACACTAACTGTCCATTAGCGTCTTTCAATGTGGCTTGCACTGTGTTGGTTTTTGAAGCGTTCGCTAGGTCAACATCGAGGTTGAACGTACCCGTTTGATAATCATCTTTTAAAGAAGCCTTCACAAACAGGTCAGAGATGTAGGTGCGAGGTCGCGCGTAGAGGTAAACGTCTCTCTCTATCCCGGAGATGCGCCAAAAATCTTGCGCTTCCAAGTAGCTCCCGTCACTCCAACGAAATACTTGCAAGGCAATATGGTTTTTGCCCGCCTTGATATATGGCGTCAGATTAAATTCAGCGGGTGTTTTACTGCCTTGGCTGTATCCGACTTTCTCCCCATTGACCCAAATGTAAAATGCGGATTTGACCGCACCAAAGTAAATAAATACATCTTTGTTTTTCCAACTTTGGTCAAGGGTAAACGTCCGTCTGTAGTGACCAATTGGGTTATCATGGCTTTGTATGTAGGGTGGGTTTTTGATAAACGGATACGGCTGATTAACGTAGATGGGCGTGCTGTAACCATGCAACTCCCAGTTACTGGGCACTGGCAAATTATCCCATTCATTGTCGTTGAACTGAGTAGAGTGAAAATTAGCAATCATATCCGCAGGCTTGTTTGCCAACTTGAACTTCCATAGGCCATTCAAACTGATAAAGTTACGCGCTTGTTCTTTATCTTTTGTTGACTCTTGCTCGTTGACATACGAAAAGAAACTTGCTCTTGGAGGGAGTTTATTAACCCCCACTACCTGAGGGTTTTCCCAATCGTTTTGGGCGAAGCCATGCCATGACACTAGGCTTAAAAGGACACTTGCAAGTAGTGTGATAAACAATTTCATATTTTTAATATCCTGTTGCTACTATATTTTCAATACGCTGCTGAAACTTGATAACCAAGTCAGGGTGCTTGTCTGAAATGTTAAATTGTTCGTTGATATCTTTGTCTAAGTTAAACAGTTGAGGCTGCGGAGAGAAACCACCCTCTATGCCCTTAGGCTTAAGCCATCCATAACGATTATTGGATGTGTTTGGTGAAATGTATTTCCACTGACCTGTTCTGAGTGAATGGGTTCCAACGGATTCTTCCAGTAAATCTTGACGGCCAGCCGTTGATTGCCCCAGTAAAACAGGCAGCATTGCTTGGCTGTCCATTGCTTCCCCATCCGCTATGTTTATCTCTAACAAGCTGGCAAGCGACCGGTAAATATCCATCTGAGAGATTAATGCATCTGATTCGGTTGCTTTGATTTCCTTCGGCCAAGAAACGATCATCGGGACTCTGGTTCCTGCCTCAAATGCGCTGTACTTCCCGCCTCTAAATGGACCCGACGGGTTATGGCCACCAATCAGTTCTACCGACTGATCTTCATAGCCATCGTTCAACACAGGCCCATTGTCACTAGTGAAAATAATAATGGTGTTGTTGGCAATTCCCAAGCGCTCCAACTCTTTAGTAACTTGCCCAGTCATCCAGTCCATTTGCACAATGGCATCGCCTCTTGGTCCCATTTTTGTTACCCCTTTAAATCGCGGGTGAGGAAGGCGCGGGACGTGAATATCGTGATAGGAGTGGAACAGGAAAAACGGTTTATCTTTATTGTCACGAATAAAGGTTAGGGCTTTCTGGGTAAAGACTTCAGCGAAGTCCTCGTCTTTCCAAAGTGCTGACTCTCCGCCTGCCATGGTGCCAATTCGGCTGACACCATTCACAATGGTGTCACTGTGTTGGCGGTCAGCCGCATATCGAAGAAGTTCTGGATTAGACGTTCCTGTGGGTCTACTTCCCACTTTTGCTTTGTAGCTGACGCTAATTGGGTCGCTCTCTGTAAGGTTGACTACTTTGCGGTTCTCAACATAGACCGTGGGTACACGGTCACCCGTGGCGGGTAGCAAGAAACTATAATCAAAGCCTACATCCAACGGGCTAAAATCAATGGTACCGTTCCAGTCGATGCTTCCGTTACCTAAACCTAAATGCCATTTGCCAACAACGCCAGTGGCGTAACCTGCTTTTTTCAACATTTTTGCAAGGGTAGGCTTATCTGGAGAAATTAATAACGGCGCATCGCCTTTGAGTACGTCAGCATCAATTCTGAATCCGTGTTCTCCAGTCAATAATGAGTAGCGCGAGGGTGTACAGGTTGCTGCACTGCTATGGGCGTCAGTGAATCGGACACCCTGTTGAGCAAGTCGATCCACGTTTGGTGTTTGAACTTCAGTTGCTCCGTAACTGCTTAAGTCGCCGTAACCGAGGTCGTCTATGTAGAAAATGACGACATTGGGTGGATTAACCTTTTCTACTGCGTTGGTTTCTGATGACTCTTGTAGGCATCCACAGAGTAATAGAGCCTTGGCAATAATTAACGTGATCGATCTGGTGTTCATGTTGTTCTCTAAAAAACGTAAAATTTGAGGGGCTCAAGTAATTAGTCAGTTTTGTACAGAGATAGTAAAAAACATGACACAAAAGCCGATAATTTTGGGGTATTTAATTTGTATTTTTTGATGAAAAATGAGGGCACAAGCGATAGACACTTGTGCCCTTTATGGTGTGGTTTAGAACTTATAGACAACACCTAAATTGGCTCTACGACCGCTGTAAGAAATACGGTCAGTCAACGTCTTATACTTCAAATAATATTCTGTGTGAGTATCATTTAAGTTAACAATTGATAGATTCAATTTAAGGTTTGAAGTTAAGTTGTAATTCATTGAGAAGTCTAATTGACCACGCGCTGCTACCATTTGTGGTAGTCGGTATGGGTCATTGTAACGCGCATAACCGAGTGTTGGTGCGGCGAGTCTTACGTACTCAGAACGATAATTGTAGGCTAAACGAGCACTCAAATTATTGTCATCATACCAAAGCGTCACGTTGTAAGTGTCGTCTGAGAATCCACCTTTGCTCCGCGCTTCACCGTGACCGTCAAATTCTGTGGCTTTTTCGTCAGGACGAGTATAGTTTGCGCTAATACCCGTATGGCTTAACAAGCCAGGTAAGTCTTTAAAGGCTTGCTGCCACGAGACTTCCCATCCTTTGAGCATAGTGCCGCCAACATTGATTGGTTGGGTTACATAGAATAGTTCATCTCCCACTTGCAACGCTTCTCCCTGAGAGTTACGACGCAAATTTTCAATTTCTTTGTAATAAACGGCCGCAGACAATAGTGCATCTTCAGCAAAATACCATTCTAATGATAGGTCACCAGTTTTGGCTGTTCTTGGTTTTAATCCAGGGTTACCTGCAGTACCAGAACCTGAGAAGCCCTCATTGTTGTCATTGTAATTGAGGTTTAAGCGAGGTGCTACAGCGCTTAAGCCTGCACGAGCCATGGTTTTAGCACCGGAAATACGTAATACCAGATCTTCTTGTAACAACCAGTTCAGGTTAATACTTGGCAACCAATTGTAGTAACTACCAGTAGTTTCGCCAAAGATGATTGCAGAATCAGATTCTGCCGGCGCTCGGAATGCACCAACACCAACGAGATCGGTTTCAACATAACGCACACCAACGTTACCGTAGAAGTCTACGTCTGACTCAAGCCAAGGCGTGAAGAAATCAGCACGAATATAGCCAGCTAATGTTTCCTCAGTCACATTGGTTGTGTTAAACGCACGACCTGCTGGGTTTTTAAAGTTACCACTGCGTTGGTAATAGGCTAGATTATTTGCTGGGTCAATTGCTCGAATATCAGGGAATCCAAACAATTCAGTCCAGAAGTCAATACCGCAGGTTGTCGTCACAAACGTTGTGGGAAGGTTACCGCTGAAGTTTTCCATTGTACCGTCTGAAGCGCCATAACACTGGGAGATGGTTTCAGCTAATGCTTGATTTTCTGGATTTGTATTTGCTTCAGGGTTGACCAAAATATCTTGAACTTTTACCGCAACAGGAACGCCATCAACAGCATAGTCCTTTTTCGTGTTCTTACCTTGCCAAGATTCATTATAGAAGCTGCGCTCTGCCCAGCGAGCACCTGCTTTAATTTGCGTAATGATACCATCAACGAAGTCGTACTCGAAATCAACCATCAATGAATCCGCACTGTTCTCTGCATTTAGCGCTGTATTTTGTTGCTGGAACATTGTGAGTTTTTGATAGTTAAAGTCAGTTGGATCCATTGCTTCTAACAAACCATCGTTGTACTTGGGCGCATCGTAATACGTGAGATCTGCCAAATCGACGTTAGTTTCGTTAAAGTCAACAACGCCAGCCCAGTCTTTGCCATTGAGCTGACCATTTAAGTCATAGTCGTGCCCGAGGTTTAATTGGGACCAATCACTGTCACTTTCAGCCGTTGATGTAGCGTACTCAGCAGAAACTCTAAATTCATCTGAAATGTTATACTCGGCACCAAACACAAATTGTAATGACTCACGATTGAATACACGATCGGAAGGTGCAGAGCCCATACGAATATTGGCTCCACCAATACGACCTGCTGTTAGCGCATAGAAATCACCTTCACTTGTGCTGTTCAAGTGTTCAACGACGTTAGCACCACTTTCTAATGGTACAGCCCAGCGAGGATCATTTATTTGATTGTTGGCACTCCAAGCATTAGTTGCGATGGCAAATTTGGAATTGTGAATGTCATCCACAGATTTCGAATAGGTGGTGTCCACCCATAAGTTTGTGTCGTCGTTAGGTTGCCATTGGAACGTCAAGTTTAACGAATCTCGTTGAGATTCTTTCTTGTTATTTTGTATAGTCCAATTATTAGGGACGTAGAAAATATCATTTTCGTTTGATACGCCGTCGCCGTTAACGTCAATATTTGCGTCATACGGGAAGTTACCTTGACCTGGTGCGAACTCGGCTGCAGCCGTTGTTGCTCCAGTGAATACGTGCCAACGAGACGGGGCGCCGCCATATGTCTCAGCACCAAAACCTTGGGTTACGGTTTCAACTTGTTTTGTGCCAAGGGTGGCGAGAAAACCAAAGTCACCAAGCGCAGTGTCTCGGAAATTATGAGCGGTGAAAAGCGTGGCTTCTGGGCTCGTTTTCTCTGATAAGTCGTTATACTTAGCTCTCGCGGTAACTGAGGTCAATCTATCTTTCTGAATGCCGAGCGGCTTACGAGTTTTAAGGTTAATTGTGCCGCCGAGAGAGCCTTCAATTCGGTCAGCGGTTGATGCTTTTTGAATGTCCACACCAGCAAATAGTTCGGAAGGCAGATCTTGGAAGTTAACACTTCGAGAATCACCGTTCGATCCCGCTAACGTTTGTCCGTTGATCTCAACGTTGTTGCTTGATTCACCGCGAATTTGAAGTGATTCACCTTCACCATCATCAGAACGTGTCATCGAAATACCGGTGACACGCTGAATGGCTTCCGCAATGTTTTCGTCTGGAAGTTGGCCGATATCTTCAGCAGAAATAGAATCAAGGATCTCAGTTGCAAAACGCTTGTTATTTAACGATTGGCGCAGACTGCCACGGACACCCGTCACTTCAATGCGCTCAACGTCGCTACTTTTATTTTCTTGTATTTTTTTCTTAACTTCAGCCGAGGTTGTATTGGCGTTGGTCTCTACTTCTTGTGCCATTGCTCCAAAAGACGTAATGCCTACTGCTAGCAAACATGCTTTGTGAACCTTTGAAAGTTCAAATTTTTTTGAGTTCATCAATCTTCCCCATTGATACATTATTGTAATTTTTTATTGTTGCTCTGTTAAGGAATCGACTACTAAAATTCCTCGCTTTTTAGTTATATCGAGTCGCGTCAAAAGATAAAATACTAAAAAAGCATGAGATTTTTTCTCAACACAAAATCTGTCCTTTGACCTGATACATTATATGGAAAAATGATGCGTTAGATTAGCGATTGTTGTGATTATAGGATTTGATAGGAATGTAAAAAATGTATATATAACATGTGTTTACAATGTTAACGAAATGCTAAATCCGATTTAATCCTCTCGGTGCTTTCAGTCTATTGAAACTCATATGTCGTTGAGATAATTTTGAGTCAACTTTATGAAATGGAAGTAAAAATTGATGAACAATAAGAATATCTATTTTATTACCGATAATCGAAATGAAGCATTCAACCGGTGTGCTGATTCAATTGAGCTGTTGGGCAGTAATGTGCAAATTATCAATGTCCAAACAATGAGTGCAAACCCATTTAATCTCACTGCAAGACCATCTGGGTTTGTCGTTCTTGATTATCCCTCCATACCACAGTCAGTCGATGGGCTTCCTGAGAACTTTGAATTGTACGTTCGTCATCATAGAGTGCTACTCGCGAACCTTGCTGATGGTGATCTCGACGAAGTTGCTGCAATTCAACGTGGATGTGTAGGTGCAATATACGGTGATATCTCTGAGATTAAATTGACAGAGGCAATGAGTGGAGTCATGCGCAATGAGCTTTGGTTTAGTCGACGGAGTATAAGTATTGCTTTAAGCAGTGTAATGAATGCGTCGAGCAACCATAGCGAAAATAATGGCGAAAACTTTGAGTCGGAAGAGCAGACGAAGGTTATTGATGCACTAACAAGACGTGAAAAAACCATTGTTGGCCTGGTATGCCAAGGAGCGAGCAATCAAGATATCGCTAATTCCCTTTATATCAGTTGTCACACCGTAAAAACCCATATCTATAGTGCCTTTAAGAAAACTAACAGCAAAAATCGAGTTGAACTGACTTGCTGGGCAATGAAATATGCAGGCTTGACTGAGATGGCCAGTTAACCAGAACCGAGTGCTTAAGGCATAAAACCAAACTTAACCACTTTTGTGGTTAAGTTTTGTTGTTTCTTCCGCATCACCATTCGTTGATTGAATCTGTCCAGATGGGGGTGAAACCAGCGTTCCTCTCCTGACGAGTGGATAAGCGACGCATTCGAACTACCGTATTCTAGGAAATACACACCTCTATTGGATAGATTCTCGCTGCGGACAAAGTAAATTCCTTGTTCTGTCGCCATCCACATCCTATTTCGATACTCCCTGTGAGGAATATTGGACGCCACTCTACTTCTCTGTTTTGTGGCAACATTATACCGATATAGATGTCCATCATTTTTATGGAATAACAGGTCTTCTTGCCCCGCTGAGTTGGTTATCCATTGCGCCGTCAATCCTGCATCTTCTAAAACAAACAGGTCTTCTTGTTTGTGTTTATACTGATACAAGTCTGATTTATTGAAATAAAAAATGTTACCTTCGCCATTGTAGAAAGGGGAAGATAAATTGGTATTTGCATCGGATAACCATAAAAATAGCCGTCGTTCTAAGTCATAAGTGAAAAGTCGAGCATTGGCCATGCCAATGATAACGTTTTCAGTCGGGTGAGCAGAAACACATTCAAAGCGCATGTATTCATCAAATTGAGTCAGTTGCATTTCATCGCCATCTTTATTCTGTATGTAGAATTGATTGATGCCGGTTCTGTCTGAGGTAAACAACATATCTTCTTGCCGTAATTGAACAGCAACGGATTCGTTAGCACTGGAATCAACCACAAGCTCCGCTTTGACAGGATTGTTCAGCGATATTGACAGCATGTCGAATCGTGACTTTAAACCGTAACTGGCGAAAAGCGCACCAGATTCAGTTTGATTGCTCAATGAAGTCAACAATTGCGCATTTAACTCAATTGGCGTCAGACGTGCGGTTGATACGTCGATATTCACAATACGATTGTATTTGACGTCTCTTACAAAAATCGATTTGCTGTCGTGGCTCCATGAGATGCTGTCTCCGATGATATTGATCCCTGACCACAATAATTTCTCTTCAGTCTCAGATGTTAAGTCCTTCACAAGCAATTGAGTGACGGAGTGAACTCGTCTAAATATTGCCAGTTTTTTGCTATCTGGCGAAAGATTTAAGCGCCAGTCACTCACTCGCTTACCATCTGTATTTGTCATTCTTTGGTAGGTTTTGGTGAGCAGATTATATCGATATACACCAACTGATTCTCTTTTCGCTCTGAAGAATAGATCTTCACCGTTAGGGTGCACTGAGACGTTGTTATAGTTGATGGGATATCCGCATTCTACAATTTCCTCTTCTTTGTGACCGGTGAAGTCAGTGAGGTCGATATGCATGATTGCGCAACTTTGTCCTTTATTAATTCTGGCGAAATAAATACTGCTATTATCCACACTAATTCCGGCGCCAACATCGTCAGCTGCGCTCTTTGTTAGCTGATTGATTTTGCCGCTAACAAGGTTTTTTATATATAGGTTATAGAACTGAGAGTTTTCCGCCTTGTGCGAATAAATTAACCACTTTTCGTCTGATGACAACACGATATCTCGTTGCTGACCAAGTTTTGACACAATAGGAATAATTTGCGAGGGAGTGGATTTTGTATGTTCTGCAGACAAGGTCAAAAACAGAATCATTATCAGCATCACCAACACCACCGAACCCGCTGATATCAGCAGCTTGGGTGAACGCATGTTAATGGGTTTGGTTGGGGTTGGAGTTGTTACGTCTGCCTCATCAACCGTTTCAGTTTCAGCAAAAAGTACATAGCCCTGTTTTTGGACAGTGCGAATATATCTTGGCTTGACAGGGTCGTCGTCCAAATGTCTGCGAAGCATTGAGATAACTCGGGTAATCGCCGAATCAGACACTATACGTCCTTTCCAGACGTGTTCAATCAGGTCGTCTTTGGTAACGATCTGGCCTTGATTTTTAGCCAGATGAAGTAGTAACTCACTGCTGATAGGTTCGAGCTTTTCTTCCGTGTCATTTTTAAGTAGGCGTTGTGACTGAGAGTCAAATAACCAATCACCTATTTGAACAAAGCGCATTAAACCCCCGCAAAAAACCGAATAACAACGTTACGATTAACGCAAAATTAAGCCAAGTGTCAAGATTGTGTCAACAATATACAGAAAATAGGTATAGGTCAACTGGCTTAATTAACTGCTTGTTATTTTTGTCTTTTTATCGGCTTAAGTGGCCTGAATATGGGATCAATCAACTCCTTCTCCCAAGACTTGGTTTTGATCTTTTGTTGTTGGAATAATGCCTTGTTTTTCTCAACCAAATTGTTGGTTTCAGCGATGTCTGTGCCGAGGTTGTAAAGGTGTTCTCCAACAGTCTCTGAAGAAATAAGCTTGTTTTCGGCTTGTCGTGAGGCAAGGGTGCCTAAATCGAAATTTCTCCAAAACAAAATATCATGGGGTGGTGTATTGTCTTTTGCTGTAATAAAGGGCATCAGGTTTACGCCATCCAGGGGCCGTTCTTTTGCCGTTGAGGCATTCGTAATACCAACAAAGGTGGCTAATATGTCGAGGGAACTGACTGGATGGTGATAATTGATACCTTTCGGTATTTTTTGTGGCCATCGAACAGCGAATGGCACTCTAATTCCACCTTCAAAGTAATCGCTTTTGTGGCCTCGCAATGGTGCATTGCTGGAAGCGTTTTGCCGTGCGCCGCCGTTGTCGGATAAGAAGAAAATTAAGGTGTTGTCGTCAATCCCCAAGTCGTCCAGTGTTTCCAAGATACGACCAACGCCATCATCAACCGCGGTAACCATTGCTGCATATGTCCGTCGCTTTTGATTTTTGATATGCAGGTTTCTGTCTAAATAGGGTTTGGTTGCCTGTAGCGGGCCATGGGGCGCGTTATACGCTAGATAAAGGAAAAACGGGTTATCTTTTTCACGCTCAATAAACTTTACAGCCTCATTGGATAATTCGTCGGTAAGGTATTCATCAATCTCTATTTGTTTGGTGTTTTCTAAGAGTTTAGTTTGATACCAAGACCACTGTGCTTTCGCATTCTCAATTTTATCGATGGTCAATTCATGAGGAAAATAGCGATGACCTCCTGACAAGAATCCATAAAAGTAATCAAAACCTCGTTTATTAGGGCGAAATTGAGGATGCGTTCCCATATGCCACTTTCCAATGATGCCAGACGTGTAGCCAATGGGGCTTAATACCTCAGAGATCATGTCTTCCTCTAGTGGAAGACCGGCAGTTGGGTCACTTGGATCAACAACTGGATTGCGTCCATAACCAAATCGGTCTTGATAGCGACCGGTTAATAATCCTGCTCGGCTGGGACCACACACTGCATAAGTAACATAGCCATTACTAAAGCGCACGCCTTCATCCGCAATTCGGTCGATGTGGGGAGTAATGATGTCTTTGCTGCCATTAAAACCAACGTCAGCATATCCTTGGTCGTCAGTTAGAATTATGATGAAATTTGGCTTTTCCGCCGCCCATGAGATTGAATTTAAGCTCACTAACACCAATAGAAGCAAAACGTTGTACACTTTCATTTAACTCTCAATACACTATTTATTCAACGATACAGCGAATCTTTGCCGATTAATACCCGCCAAGGCTAAGATCCCTCTGCAATTTAATGTTGTGAAGAGTATATAACTAAGGTCGCTAGTTAAAATATCGCACTATCGCATGATTTTTTTGGTTGATATGCCGTGTTAACTTTGTCATCACTTAATTACCGTTACTTGTTGAAAATACGATGAATAAATTCACTACCTTCTTTTGTACCCTCGCATTAAGCGGTTGCTTGTTTGATAATTCCTCAGACGCGTTAGCAGATACTGTGAAGCCGAATAGACCTAATTTTGTGATTATCCTGGCCGATGATTTGGGGTATGGCGATGTCGGTTTTACCGGCAGTACTCAAATCAAAACACCACATATTGACCGACTTGCTGATAGTGGAGTAATTTTTGAACAAGGGTATGTCTCTGCACCTGTGTGTGGCCCTTCACGCGCAGGACTTATGACTGGACGAAATCAGGTGAATTTTGGCTTCGACAATAACCCCATTGTTGATTTGCCCCAGTTTGATGAAAAATTTGTTGGTGTTCCGGTAGATGAAGTCACCATGGCCGATCGGTTAGCCGAGCTCGGTTACGTTAACGGTTTGATTGGTAAATGGCATTTAGGTGAAGAAGCGCATTTTCATCCTTTAAATCGGGGTTTTCATGAATTTTGGGGGTATTTAGGTGGTGGTCATAATTATTTGCCAACAAACCCCGCTGGCGAATCTTATCCTCACAAGATTGAAAGTAATTACAAAAAGCCTCAACCCATCACCTATTTGACCGATGATAAAGGCGATGAAGCAGTGGATTTTATTCAGCGCCACGCCGATAAACCTTTCTTTTTGTTTGCCTCGTTCAATGCACCTCACGCACCAATGCAAGCTACCAAGGAAGATTTAAAGCTGTTTTCTCACATAGAGAATGTGAAGCGCCGAACGTATTTAGCCATGACGCATCGCTTGGATGTTAATGTTGGACGGATTTTGGACGAACTGGATAAACAAGGCATCGCTGACAATACGCTTGTGGTGTTTTTTAGTGATAACGGCGGACCAGTTGACCACAATGCTTCTATGAATGCGCCACTGAGAGGACAAAAAGGGATTTTGTTGGAAGGGGGCATTCGTGTACCTTTCACCATGACTTGGCCAAGTAAGATAACTCACAACTCTCGCTTTCCTCATCCTATTTCAGCACTCGACTTAACGCCAACTTTCGTAGAGTTGGCTGGCGGTGAAATCACTAAAAACGATAAGCTCGATGGCGTGAATATTTATCCGTTTATCAAAGGTGAAGAGTCTGGTAGACCGCACGATGAGATGAAATGGCGTTTTACCATCAGTGCGAGTATTCGTGACGGTGATTGGAAACTCGTACGTCTGCCGGACCGCTTGCCAATGTTATACAACGTCAAGGAAGATACTGCCGAGCAACACAATGTTGCCGATCAAAACCGTCCTAGAGTGGAGCGAATGCTGAAAAAATTAGGGGATTGGGATATTACACGACCGCAGGTGCTCTATTTAGAGGGCAATCGCTGGCGCGAAAATCAGCGCAATCTGTATGACCGTGAATATCAGTTAACGCAGCCTAGAGGATCTCGCTAGGCACAGGCGGTTCTGACGGTGCCTTGCCAATCTGTTGCTACCCCAAGCGATCGAAAAGCACCGTTAGGCCCATGAAAAACCGGTTTGGTTTTTCAACGTCTTTGTTTTTAACGGTGGCCATGAATGTGACAGTGGATGCTAAATACGAACAAGCAGCCTACACGCTGTATTTTTACAACAGATTCAAATAATAAAATTAACAAAAGTGGGAAGGTAAGATGAATCTTGAAACGACACTTGGCACCTTAGACAGTGGTGTATTTATCGTATATGTGGTGGGGCTATTAATACTTGCCCTATGGATATCTCGAAGTGAGAAGCAGGAGGGGGCTAACACCGAAGACTATTTCCTCGCGAGTAAAGCACTTCCTTGGTGGGCCATTGGTGCGTCGCTCATAGCGTCAAATATTTCTGCTGAACAGATCATCGGTATGTCTGGCTCTGGTTACGCAATAGGTCTTGCGATTGCATCTTATGAGTGGATGGCAGCCATTACCTTAATTATTGTTGGTAAATACATGTTGCCAATTTTTCTTGAAAACAAAATATTTACCATGCCCCAGTATCTGCAACAACGTTACGACGAGCGTGTTAAAACCGTGATGGCGATATTCTGGTTGGCAGTCTACATATTCGTCAACTTGACTGCGGTTTTGTGGTTAGGCGGTTTAGCAATAGAGACAGTTGCGGGTGTTGACTGGATGTATGGCATGATTTTCCTTGCGGTATTCTCGGTTGCTTACTCACTTTACGGTGGCTTAAAAGCGGTTGCCTACACTGACATTTTACAGGTTACGCTGCTTGTGTTTGGTGGTCTCTTCTTAAGTTATCTTGCTCTTGATACGCTCGGTGACGGTATGGGGGTTTTTGCTGGATTTGACCGTATTACCACTGAACTACCAGGTCATTTTGACATGATCCTAAGTTCAGATAACGAACATTATATGAGCCTCCCAGGTATCTCTGTGTTGGTTGGCGGTATGTGGGTAATGAACTTCAGTTACTGGGGATTCAATCAATATATTATTCAACGTGCCCTTGCAGCAAAAGATGTTCAAGAAGCGCAAAAAGGGATTGCTTTTGCTGCCTATTTGAAATTATTGATGCCCCTTATTGTGGTATTGCCAGGTATTGCCGCTGTCATTATGTATCCCGATTTGACTGCGCCAGATAAAGCATATCCTTCAATGATGGCGCTCATGCCAGCAGGCATTAAAGGGCTGGTGTTTGCCGCATTGGTAGCGGCGATTGTGTCTTCACTTGCATCCATGACTAACAGTATCTCAACCATCTTCACTATGGACTTGTACCGTAAAATGAAGCCTGGTAAATCTGAGCGACACTATGTTCATATTGGGCGTACTGCTGCACTCATTTCTCTCTGTATCGCGCTGATTGTTGCTGAGCCATTGCTGGGTAAGTTTGATCAAGCTTTCCAATACATACAAGAGTTCACTGGTTTCTTCACTCCTGGGATTGTTGTTATCTTTGTGATGGGGATGTTCTGGAAACGTGCTACCTCAAATGGCGCATTGGCGGCAGCAATTGGTTCGGCAGTGTTCTCATTAGTACTGAAATTTGCATGGCCGACCTTACCCTTTATGGACCGTGTGGGCTTAGTGTTCTTGCTATGTTTAGGCTTGTGTTATGTGATCTCAATTGCCGGTAAAGCGCCAGAGACAGACAGTAGCGTAGACACAGCAAATATTAGCTTTGCAACCGATAAAGCCTTTAATTTGGCAACATTGGGAGTAGTGATTATTCTGACGGCTCTCTACGCCGCATGGTGGTAAGTATTTACCCATAGTTCAAATATACGGGGCTTATGAAAAAGCCCCGTTGCTA
The DNA here is from genome assembly GCA_964230195.1 of Alteromonadaceae bacterium. GTDB lineage: Bacteria > Pseudomonadota > Gammaproteobacteria > Enterobacterales > Alteromonadaceae > CAXRGH01. The sequence continues at coordinate 440 of CAXRGH010000262.1, read as the reverse complement.
TGAAAAAAGGCATTTCCCGAATAGGGCAATGCCTTTTTTATGATTGCAAAGAATGATGTGAAATTGCTCTACGTGGTATTTATGTATTGTCTAACGGTATTGTGTTTACAAATAGTTGTGGTTGTTGTCTTTTGAATACGGAGCGCTTTAACTGTCGAAAAGAGTAAAAAGTGGTTGCCTTGCAAGGCATTTACCTTAGGAGGCGAAGATAAATTCCTTTAATTCTCATATGGGTGTTGAGCACTTTTTTCACGAAGCGACCCGTTGATTTTCTTTGTTCCTATACAATAGTAGGTTGGCGCATCCGACATGAAACAGGTCACGTTAAAATACGTCAAATGATTTTTTAATACGGATAGAATGCCAGATACACCGCACCTATATCAATATGTCATGGCAAATACTGCGTAGACGGGGTGATTTTGGTGCATGAGTTACGT
>CAXRGH010000261.1:0-7112 GCA_964230195.1 Alteromonadaceae bacterium | reverse complement strand
TTTTGCTGCTTCTGCATCCCAGTCACCCGAATAAGCCGGCCATTGCGCAAGACGCGTATCAATTGCTTTTTGTGCGTCAGTCAGGTCAACTGGGGTGAGTTCAAGGGCAGTTCCACTGAATTGGTTGTCTTCATTGGCCTTAATACCAGCGGTTGCAGAGAAGTGTAATTTAACATGGTCAACGTTATTCTGATCACCGCCCCAAACCAGGGTATTGGCATCTAACCAGTGCGCTGAACTGTCGGCGATTTTGACCAACGGTTTACCCAATGACGGTACTGGGAATTCGTAGATGTCGCTATCACCAAAGAAGGTAAAGTTAACACGTGAGAAAGTCTCATCATCTTGCATCAAAGGTAATTCAAGATCGGCACCGCCGAGGGCTTTTTCGTCACCTTTATGCACAATCATGTTGCCGCAAGCTGTGTGCCCATCTTTCAGGGTTAAGATCCAATATGCGCCGTAATTAGGGTCAATACCATCGTGCACTAGACCGTTTTGCCAGCTCGGGGCAAGGGAATTGTCAGCATAAGCATCACAAGTTCCACCGACACCGTTACCACCATTCCAGGTATGCAGAACCCAACCATCGTAGTCGGCAGCGCGTGAATCTTGCGCACCTGCACCCGACGAGTCTAAATTGAAATAGACCACGGTTTGATTTGCCTCAGGCATAGCCACAACCGCCGGTGCATCAGGATTAAAGCCAATGATACAACTTTCGTTATTTTCATCAGGCACCTTAGGTACCGGACATTCAAGTGGCGGTGGTGGTACACAAGCAGTACCGTCAGCATTCGGTGTATTTGGGATCTCACACGTGAGTAACACACTTCCAGCTTCTATTGATTCTTCGCTGCCACCACAGGCAGAAAGAGCACTGCCTAATAGGGTCGCTGTTAACAGCTGTTTTAATTGTTGTTTGTTTAACATTTCTAAATGCTCCTACAAGCTACTCGCTTTACAGCGAGTAGGTGAATCCCATGTACATTTGACGACCAAAGAACTGGATAGTGCCTGTTTGCGCTTCGGTTCCGAAGTAACTCTTCGTCGGTTCATCTGTTAAGTTGTTGATTTGGAACAAGACGCTCATCTGATCGGAGATTTGATAAGACGCTTGATAATCAAGGACCGTTTCTTCATCAAAATTCACAATCTGTTCGTTAACTGCCACTTGCTTAGAAACAAAGGCATCACGGTAACGGGCAGATAAGCGTGTTTCGAAGCCTTCGTATTGCCAGAATAGAGTGGCAGATAAGACATTCTCAGAGAGACCAGGAAGCGACTGAGCCACCGTTGAACCGCCGAGATCCGTCTGATTCTGAATTTCACTCTGGGTAAATGAGTAACTCGCATTCATCCCAAGACCAGACCAGATGCCCGGAAGGCCTTCATAAATTTGCGTATACGCTAGCTCGAGGCCTCGTATATAACCGCCCTCGCGGTTATTGACAGCCGTTGTATATGCGCCATTTTCTGTTGGTACCACTAGGTATTCACGATTGCCATCAGCATCGAGTTTGGGCTGCGGTAGACCATCGGCATTCAATTCAGTGATGTAAGCTCTCACTTCATCCGGCACTAAATATCCATTCGCTTGGAAATCAAATGGGTCTTCCGTAAATTCGTTAATGAATGACTCAATGTCTTTGTAGAAAATCGCTGCAACGAATGCCCCATTGGCGTCCTCAAAATAGTGCTCATAAGATAAGTCATACTGATTTGCGTAAAACGGGCGCAAGTATGGACTATTCGTACTACGGCCACTAATTTCGGCAGTAGGATCTGACAGTTCAATCTCGCCCGTATCTGGGTCAACATTGGCGGTTACCTGTGCGACATCAACACGAGCATTGGCAAATAAGCGGTTGATTGGCGCACGTCCCATCACTTTTGCCGCAGCAAAACGTAATTGATCATTTTCTGACAATTGGAAGTTCAAGTTGAGTGACGGTAAGTAATCAACATAACTATCAGAAAGTAATGCTGGACGATACCAATCACTGATCAAACCTTGCCCGTCAGTAATGTACTGAGCACCATTAAGAGGGTTACCGCGTCTACCCAGCTCGGTGCCGTCCTCGGCATAAAACATCTCAGAGACATCTTGCAATACCGTTGATTTTTGTGTGCTGTCTACTGCACGTACACCCAAGTTACCCAAGACTGGAATGCCAGCCAGTTCCGTATCAATATTCAATTGAATGTAAGCTGCAAGGGTTTCTTCAAAGACGGAACCACTCTCAATCATTGACCAAGTAGTATCGGGCATGGATGGATCGTAACCATTCAACACGCCACCGTGACCTTGCCCCCAAGACTGGACCGGTTGTGGCACGCCATTTGGGAACCAAGCATTAAGGGCTTTATCTACGTCAATGGCTAGGTAACTAGGGAAGTAACTGAACGCACCTTGCCAATCCACAACTTCCACCATATCGTCAGTAAGTTGCAATGGTGGTTGATCAAGACGGAATGATGAGTCACTGCCGTATTCGTAAACTGAACGGTCATTGCGATATTCGCGGTCAGAATAGCGAACTCCGGCTTCAACAGACGAGAACAACGCTGAGTCATCAAAGGTGTATTCTAGATCGAAGCGATAAGCGGTAATTTCATCTTCATTCTGATAAGGATAAATCCCGTACTTACTCGCCATGACTCGATTGATATCACTGAACGCATCGGCTTGACTGAAGCCTAGGTTTGGAAGTTCTAGACCATTTAATTGATAGTTAATGGAAACGTTAGGATCAACTTTCGGTACATCCGCGTTGGCATCCTCAGCCACTAAAGACCATAGCAGACCATTGCGGAAATCACTGGTTGCAGTGGAGCGCGAGATGTCAAAGCGTAGGGTGAGGTTGTCGGTTGCTAACCATTCGGCGTTGACACCAAGGTTGGCTATTTCGTCGTTGTCAGTGTTGTCATCATTCACGATTTCAACACGTGTCCACCCCGTTTTTGTTCGGCTAAAGTTACCACCGATAACACTATTGCCAGACAGCACAGGATTACTGATATCAGCGGTGTCTTCACCCAACTTTACACGGAAACCGCGAGCAAAGGATTCGGTATCAAATTTTGACAAGAAGCCATCTATCTTCATGGTAAAAGTGTCGCTCGGCGCCCATTCAATAGCCGCCATATAACCATTACGAGTTTCAACACCGCCGAGGTGTTGCATCTCAAAACCTTCACCGATGTACTCTTTTGCGATATTCGCACCATCGTTATCCGTTGGACCATTGGTATCGTCAGCTAAACCATCCACATCCACAAGTCCGTTGTAAGCTAGGCCTATGAACTGAGTCGCAGCGCCAGGCTGATTCAAACGTGCATATCCGAGGGCAACACCCAAGGTTTCATCCAGGAATTTACCCTGATATGAAAAGCTGATCCGGCTACCGTTGGCTTCCGCTCCAGGTACTTCGTCGGCACGGTCATTGGTCATGCCACGAACATTCAAACCAAACTTATAATCGCCGTCGATCGACAATGGGCTAGCTGTCTTTAATTCAACGCTACCTGCTACACCGCCCTCAATGAGAGACGCTTTGGGTGACTTGTAAACGGCTGCTGACTGAATAAGTTCTGACGGGTATTGGTCAAATTCAATCGAGCGGCTACCACTGGTGGATACCTGCTCACGTCCGTTTAGGGTAGAGAATACAAAGTCTCCAGCCATACCACGAATGTTAATTTCCGCCGCCTGACCACCGGTACGTACTGCTGAGATACCTGGCAAGCGGGTTAACGCGTCAGCCATAGAGACGTCAGGTAATGCTCCTAGATCATCTGCAGACAGTTGCTCTGTTACAGTGTCAGCAAAGCGCTTTTGGTCAATTGAAGCCACGAGCGAGCGCACAAATCCTCGCACTTCGATGACTTCAACTTCAGCCGCTTCCTCGTCGGCTTTTGTTTCTTGAGCCATCGCATGGGAACTCAAGTTAAAGCCAGCAGCAATCATCGCCAGTGTAAGAAGGTTGGGTCTAAAACTAGACATAAGTATCCTCCAGTTGTGCTGCGTAATACGAACGGGTAGGGAGTCCGCAAAAAACAGCATCATGTTTTTTATTTGTAAATTCATGTAAACATTTTGTGCGCTTTTTGTATCACAACTGGTTTCGGAGGTCATTTCTATGCATACGTATTCAAAATATGCAGTCAGTCAAGTTAAGGGCTTTCATCATGCAATCACCAATTTTTAAAAGTTCAATTTAATCATGGTATTAGTCGTTGATTTAATACTTAGATGCAACACCATGAGGGGCGTCCCTAAGATATGTTTGCATGCACTTCCTGAATACGTATGCAAATGGATGAGCCTGAAACTTGATAACGTTATTATCTTGTTAACAGATTTCAGTGTGAGATCAGTGCATCGGTGTTTAAAGGAGTTTTATTTATGTTTCGAGTCCTAATTTGTTGGGTAATGATTGTGTTTGCCCACAACGTTAATGCGGCATCCGTATCAGCAACATCACCCAACGGAAAACTAAAGGTGTTGGTCACGGATGAGAAACATCCCAGTTACCGTGTGTTTTATCAAGATAGGCTGGTACTCGATTGGTCAAAATTGGGAATGACATTTGCCAGTCACCATCCGCTGACTGACGGCTTTACCATCAAATCCAATACAAAGCGCACTTCAGATAGTGAATGGCAGCAGCCGTGGGGTGAGCATCAGGTGATTCGCGATCACCACAATCAAGTCACCATTGATTTTCAACATCCGCGACAATCGGCCAATCGTTATCAGGTAGAGTTCAAATTATTTAATGACGGCATGGGCTTCCGATACCGAGTACCCGCCCAAACGGGATTGGAAGGTAATATTCATATTACTAATGAATTAACTGAATTCAGATCCGCCGATTTCAAAACCGCAACTGCATGGTGGATACCAGCCCGAGGCTGGAATCGTTATGAGTACGTCTACAACACCACCTCATTTAAGGATATTGATCGTGTCCACACGCCCTTTACCTACCGAGCCACAGACGGACTGCACGTCAGCATTCACGAAGCGGCATTGGTGGATTATGCAGGTATGACCTTAGATTTGCGCAGAGATGGCCGATTAAAAGCTGACCTAACGCCTTGGTCTGACGGTGTACTGGTTAAAAAGAACGGTGCATTCACCACACCATGGCGCACCATACAAGTGAGCCCATCAGCCACTGGTTTGGTGAACTCTACCTTGATCCTCAACCTTAATGAGCCGAACACCCTAGGTAATGTAGACTGGGTCAAACCAGGTAAATATATTGGCATTTGGTGGGGTATGCATATTGGTGAAAACACCTGGGGTAGTGGTGATAAACACGGAGCAACCACCAGCGAAGTGAAACGATACATGGATTTTGCACACAAATACGGATTCAACGGTGTATTGGTAGAAGGCTGGAACCACGGCTGGGACGGCGACTGGTACTTCAATGGCGATGTATTTAACTTCACGAAACCCTATGATGACTTTGATATTGAAGCTATTTCAGCCCACGGCGCCAACCTCGGTGTGGAGTTAATTGGTCATCATGAGACCTCGGGTAACGTCACCAATTATCGTCAACAAATGGATGATGCTTTCGCGTTATACCAAGACAATGGCGTGACACAAGTCAAAACAGGCTACGTCGCCGATGCCGGTCAAATTAAGCGAATTGATGAAAACGGGATTGTACGCCACGAATGGCACGACGGACAATTCATGGTAAATGAGTACTTACATAACATCATCACAGCCGCCAAATACGGGATCAGTATCAACACGCATGAACCGATTAAAGATACCGGATTACGCCGCACGTATCCTAACTGGATCACCCGTGAAGGCGCACGTGGCATGGAGTTTAATGCCTGGGGTTCTCCACCGAACCCACCGGAACACACAGCTATTTTACCCTTCACACGATTACTCAGTGGTCCAATGGACTTTACGCCCGGCATTTTTGATATGGGTTTTAAAGGACTTGATGCCAACAGCGATCGCCCACAAACCACTCTAGCCAAACAACTGGCACTTTACACCGTGATTTACAGCCCATTGCAGATGGCGGCGGATTTGCCAAGAAACTATGAAGCCAATTTGGCAGCATTCCAGTTTATCCGAGATGTTCCGGTTGATTGGGAGAAGAGTAAAGCACTCTCGGGTGAAGTGGGAGACTATATTGTGATGGCAAGAAAAGACAAACACTCGTCTCAATGGTTTGTCGGCGGACTGACCGATGAAAACGCACGAGTAGTGAATCTAGACCTCGACTTTCTTACAAACAATACTCGCTATAAAGCCACCATTTATAAAGATGGCAATAATGCTCAGTGGGAAACCAACCCTTATGACCTGATCATTGAGAACAAGTTGGTTAGTCCATCTGACACCCTCACAGTGAAAATGGCTGAGAGCGGAGGATTTGCTATCAAATTCAGCCCCCTATAACCAAAGTGTAACGAAATCTTTTCTTTTTAAACGGTAATCTGACAGCATCTTAATTGAACTGATTGAGGTGTTGTTCCGTTTAGGCTACATTGGAAAAAAATAAGAATAAAGTTCGTGCCTATGAAGTCCAAAGTTACCTCTTTTGACATCGCCTATGAAGCCGGTGTATCGCAATCAACAGTGTCTCGTGCACTTCGAAACAGTCCGTTGGTTAACCAAGAAACACGTGACAAAGTCCAAAAGATTGCCAAGCAGCTTAACTACAAGGTGGATAAAAACGCCAGTAACTTACGTTCACAACAGAGTGCCACTATTGCGCTGTTGCTATTCGAAGATCCCACCAACGACGATTCCATGATCAACCCTTTTTTCTTATCCATGTTGGGCAGCATTACCCGAGCGTGTGCGAACGCTGGTTATGACCTCTTGGTGTCGTTCCAACAAATGAACAGTGATTGGTACGTTGAATATGAGGATACTCACAAAGCAGACGGTATTATTTTGTTGGGTTACGGTGACTTCGTAGACTACGAAGAAAAACTCAAACAATTGATTGAGCAAGACACACATTTTGTGCGCTGGGGCTCCCCCGTCAAAGATTTACCCGTTGCCTCCATTGGTTGTGATAACTATCGAGGAGGTATCACCATGGGCCAGCATTTGATGCAAC
>CAXRGH010000260.1:0-6374 GCA_964230195.1 Alteromonadaceae bacterium | reverse complement strand
CACGCAGAAGACGGCAAACGAGATGCTCTCTCGTGACTGGAGTTCAGACGTGTGCTCTTCCGATCTCAGACATGATTGGGTTGACCATTGCAGTCCATAACGGTCGCCAACACGTGCCAGTATTGGTAAGTGACGAAATGGTAGGCCACAAGTTGGGCGAATTTGCGCCAACGCGCACATACCGCGGTCATATCGTGGATAAGAAAGCGAAGAGATAAGGAGTAGACTATGGAAGCATTAGCTAAACACCGTTTTGCTCGCACTTCGCCTCAAAAGGCGCGCTTGGTAGCAGACCAAATTCGCGGGTTACACGTTGAAAAAGCACTAGAAGTTTTATCATACAGCCCTAAAAAAGCGGCTGAGTTGATGAAAAAAGTTCTTGAGTCAGCAATTGCAAATGCAGAACACAACGACGGAGCAGACATTGATGAGTTGCGCGTTGCTAAAGTATTTGTCGATGAAGGTCCAACCATGAAGCGTATCAAGCCTCGTGCGAAAGGCCGTGCAGACCGCATTTTTAAGCGTAGCAGTCACATCACTGTTGTTGTGGCAGATAACTAGGAGTAGATAATGGGACAAAAGGTACATCCTACGGGCATACGCCTGGGTATCAGTAAACCATGGACTTCTACCTGGTTCGCTAATACTAAAGATTATGCAGACAACTTGTTCAATGATCACCAAGTTCGTAAGTACTTGAATGACGCACTGAAAAACGCATCTGTATCAAAAATTATTATCGAGCGCCCAGCGAAGAGCATTCGTGTGACTATTCACACAGCGCGTCCTGGTGTTGTTATCGGTAAGAAAGGCGAAGACGTTGAGAAGTTACGTAACCACGTTGCAAAACTTTCAGGCGTTCCAGCACAAATTAACATTGCTGAAGTTCGTAAGCCTGAGCTTGATGGTCAGCTAGTAGCTGAAGGTATCGCAAGCCAACTTGAACGTCGTGTTATGTTCCGTCGTGCTATGAAACGTGCTGTACAGAACGCAATGCGTCTTGGCGCTCAAGGTATTAAGGTAGAAGTTAGCGGCCGTTTAGGTGGAGCAGAAATTGCTCGTTCTGAATGGTATCGTGAAGGTCGTGTACCACTACACACTTTCCGTGCTGACATTGATTACGCAACAGCCGAAGCCAATACAACGTACGGTATCATCGGCGTTAAAGTATGGATCTTCAAAGGTGAAATTCTTGGTGGATTACCTGCAGCTGAAGAGCAGCAGGCACCAGCACCTAAGAAGAAAGGCCGTGCTGCGAAGCAAGGGGGCTAATCATGTTACAACCAAAGCGTACGAAATTTCGTAAAATGCATAAAGGCCGTAACCGTGGGACTGCAGCAGGTAACTCTGTAAGTTTCGGTACATATGGTCTTAAAGCAACAGGTCGTGGTCGTATGACAGCTCGTCAAATCGAGGCTGCTCGTCGTGCAATGACTCGTCACATCAAACGTCAAGGCCAAATCTGGATTCGTGTATTCCCAGATAAGCCGATTACTCAGAAGCCTCTTGAGGTTCGTCAGGGTAAAGGTAAAGGTAACGTTGAATATTGGGTTTGCCAAATCCAACCAGGTCGTGTTTTATACGAAATGGAAGGTGTGTCTGAAGAGTTAGCTCGTGAAGCATTCTCTTTAGCAGCGGCTAAACTACCATTTAAAACAACTTTTGTAACTCGGACGGTGATGTAATGAAAGCGACTGAACTGAAAGACAAAAGTGTAGAAGAATTGAACGAAGAGTTATTAAACTTACTTCGTGAGCAGTTCAATCTACGCATGCAACATACAACTGGCCAGCTTGAAAAAACTGACCAGTTGAAAAAAGTGCGTCGCAGCATCGCGCGTGTTAAAACCATTCTGACTGAGAAGGCAGGTGCCTAATGACTGAACAAAAAATCCGTACAGTACAAGGTCGTGTGGTAAGTGACAAAATGGACAAGTCCATTACTGTTGCTGTAGAGCGTAAAGTTAAACACCCTATCTATGGAAAGTTTATCAAGCGCACTACAAAGCTACACGCTCACGATGAGACAAACCAGTGTAATGTTGGTGACGTAGTAACGGTACGTGAGTGCCGTCCTTTGTCAAAAACAAAAACTTGGACTCTTGTTGAAGTTGTGACTAAAGCTTAAGTTTTAGTAGTTGAAAAAGGCACCTTTTGGTGCCTTTTTTTATGGGTTTTGTTTTTCGTCTGACCAGTAGCGCTATGTTGAGTCGCCTAATGTCAAAGCGTCCACGGTTTCTGCAACATTGATTGCGCCTTTGTTAATATCGGACATGGCAGAACATGCGTCATTGATTTGCTCAACACTTTGTTGAAATGACTCCAGTACCGTATCGATTGATCGAGACACATTCTCGGTAATGATCCTATTTTCGGTTACCATTTGTTCGATCTCGATTGAAGAACTGGCAGTTCTTGATGCGAGCTCGCGCACTTCATCAGCGACTACAGCAAAGCCTCTCCCTTGCTCGCCAGCACTTGCTGCTTCAATGGCCGCATTCAGCGCTAATAAATTAGTTTGCTCAGAGACGCCTTTGATTGTAGACGTAATTTCCTCGATATGACGTGATTTTGAGTCAAGGGATTTAGTGTTTTCGCTGGCTTCACTAATGTGAGTGGCTAGTTGTTGGCAGAGGGTAGAGGTTGCATTGAGTAATTTAATGCCTTCGTCAGCACTCGCAACAGACGATAAGGCCGTATCTCTCGCTACTGCGGCAGCGGCAACAATCGCGTTATTCTGGTTAATTTTATGCGTAATATCGGTGGCAAACTTTATTATCCTTCGTATCTTTCCGTCATCGTCAACGATAGGGTTATAGGTTGCTTCAAGCCACAAAGTATCCCCCGACTTTGTCAGTCGTCGGAATTGTCCCTGTTTTAAAATACCACCCGTGAGTTGTTCCCAAAAATCGGGGTTCTCCTGATAGAACTCTTTGTGGCAGAAAATTCGATGATGTTGACCGACGATTTCATGTGCCTGATAGCCCATCGCATTAAGGAAGTTTTCATTTGCTGAATGCACTGTTCCGTCGGGCGAGAATTCAATGACAGCAACGGCTCTATCGAGTGCACTGAGAATCGCTTGTTCCCGTTTTGCAGCGAGGCAGGTCTCGGTAACATCGGAGGCTATCTTCATAATACGAACAACACGATTGTCATGTATGATTGGGAAGTATGTTGCTTCTAGATAAAGCGGAGCTCCGTTTCCCCTCTGTCGCTCAAACGTTCCTCTTTTGAGTTTCCCATTTTTTAAGTCATGCCAAAAGCGTTGATAATCGAGAGAATCTTTCACATGTTGAGGACACATGACTTTGTGATGTTGATTCACTATATCACTTGGAGTGCATCCGACCATGTCGAAAAACAAGGTATTGGCCTCTAGAATAACACCATCGGGCGAAAATTCGATGCAAGGTACACTATCTTTAATGCTCTGTATAAAAGACTTGTAATCAGCAAGCTGGTCTTCTTGCTGTTCGATTAAATATTTGAGTTTTTGATTAAACATGATCACATCCTTATGAGTTTAACCCACTTAGTAGTCTCGTACGACCGGAATAGATCACAAAATATTTACATTTTTATTGGGCGAGGTTATCCAGTAGCGCACCATCGGGTGAGTGAGGGCGCTAGACAGTCCGTTAAAGCAACAAACGATATGTGGTCATGAAAAGACGACGGTTTTATTGCCGTGGATGATAACGCGGTCTTCTAAGTGAAATCGAACACCATTGGCTAGCGCGGTCTTCTCACAATCTTTACCTTTTCTAACCATATCTTCAGACCGATCACTGTGACTGATACGTATCACTTGCTGTTCAATGATAGGACCTTCGTCAAGGTCACTTGTGACATAATGACAGGTTGCACCGATCAATTTTACGCCCCGGTCATAGGCTTGTTGATAGGGTTTTGCACCGGCGAATGATGGTAAAAAACTATGGTGAATATTAATGGCTTTTCCCGCAAGTTGATTGCACATATCATTTGGAAGAATCTGCATAAAACGTGCGAGCACTGTAAGGTCAGCCTCGTATTCATCTAACAAAGCGCTAATTTGAGTAAACGCCTGCTGCTTTTCCTGCTGCTTAAAGTCAACCCAGTGAAAAGGGATCCCGTACCAGTCAGCGACTTGTTTCATTTTTTGGTGATTTGCGATGATACAAGGAATATCACAATGCAATTCACCGCTATGCCAGCGGTGTAGTAAGTCGTTTAGGCAGTGTGATTCATGACTTGCCAAAAGTGCAACACGCTGCTTTTTCGCTGAATCTACAAAGCGCCAATTCATATTGAACCGTTTTGCTAATGGTTCAAACTCATTTTTCAGCTTTTTAAAGGTCTGTGTGACGGAGTCTGCTTGTATTTCGTGGCGCATAAAGAAGCGTTGAGTTTGTTGGTCCGTATGGTGGCTTGCTTCAATAATAGTAGCACTGTGGTCGGCTAAAAATTGACTGACGGCGGCTACGATCCCCAGCTGATCGGGACAATCAATGACCAGACGATATGTTTGTTGCATGACAGTGTTATTCTTCGCTAGTTTTGAATGTTTCCCATAATACAAACAGTACTTGGGAAACTCTAGTCATTATTAATTTAAAATGTAAGCCAATGAAGACTAGCAAAGGCATATAAAGCATAAGCCTGTTATTCAGCCAGTGTTATTGTGTTGCCACCTGTTGCCGATAGGTCAGAATAAAACTGCTTCCACCTTCTGCACGAGATTCATATCTTACGCTTCCGCCATGCCACCGCTGAATCAGCGTGACAAGTGCGAGCCCAATTCCGGCTCCCGTGTTTTGATGTGTCTTTGCGTGTTTAGGATATTGGACGAACGGTTGGAATATCTCTGCTTGCTCATCAGCAGGCACTCCGTTGCCATCATCCATCACTCGGATGATGATGTCATCGTTGTTTTGGCTCACATCAATGAAAATTGCTGTTGTTGCGTACTTAATGGCGTTACTGATTAAGTTTGTTATTGCACGCTCTACTAACACGCCGTCTGCGATTAGCTTTACTTCATCTAAATTAAGATGGACTTCAATGTCTCTGTTGTATTGTTGCATGCAGTCTTGGACGGTTTCTTCGATCAACATTTTGATGGGGATGTCACCCATATTTAATTCTGGATTAACTGCTTGTAGCTTTGTGTAATCTAAAAGATGTTGGAGTAGATGATTCATTCCATCGATATCCGCTTCGATATCGGATTTTAGTTGATGCTGGCTCTCCGGTAAGAGCTCGAGTCTGAACTTTAAGCGAGCCAATGGTGTTCGCAATTCGTGTGCAAGTGTCCCTGAAAGGGCTTGTTGATTTTGCAATAATTGGTCAATTCTTCTACCGAGATCGTTCACGCTATTAAGGATGGGGCTTAATGTTGTTCGCGCCGATGTTTTGATTGGTGGAAGCTTACCCGTCTCACGAAAAGATTCTGATGCATACTTTACTTGCAGTAATTCTCTCCACAATGGTAACAACCAGAACCCCAATGCAACTGCAAACAAGATGAACATCAGTACCAAATAGAAGGTGACATTTTCTTCCTCAGATGAGGATGTCACATCCATCTGTAACAACGTGTCTTGTGCTGCAATATAAATGTGTTGAATATGATCATCGCTGTAACTAACAAAATAGCCGTTTTCATCCAGTTGTAAGCGATAACTGTCATGCAATACAATACTTGACCGTTCAATAATTTGAGCCGGCCAAGGCAGTGCTTCAATAATTTGAGGGATATCTTTGGGCGATTGGTTGAGTGCACGTTGAGCAAGTTCAATGACAGCGGTTTGCGCTTCGGATGGTTTATGATATTCGGGTAAGAGAACTCTATCCAGCAGCGCAGTGATAACAAGTAACGCAACAATGATAAAACTGTAGAGGCGGATAAACAGTCTAAGCATCGAAGCGCTGTGCCCACATATCTTCAACAAAATAAAAACCTTTTCCCCAAATTGTTTTTATTCGCTTTGGATCTTTCGGGTTATCTTTTAACTTTGCTCGCAGCCGAGAAATTCGGACATCGGCAGACCGATCTAGACCATCGTATTCCCGTCCAATCACTTCTTGATACAATCGCTCTCGTGAGATAGTTTGCCCTTTGTTTTTTGCTAAAAATACCAAAATATCAAATTCGAGGGTTGTTAATGTAATATCCTCGTCGTGTAAGGTCACTTGTCTTGAATTGAGGTTGATGGCTAAACCATCCCATTGGAGTAGGTGGTTTTGGCTGACATTGTTTTTTGGATTATCCGAGGATACTCTCCGCAACACTGCTTTTACTCTGGCAAGAAGTAATCTGGGCTCAACAGGCTTTGTAACATAATCATCAGCGCCAATCTCAAAGCCAACAATTTGATCGATTTCATCGAG
>CAXRGH010000259.1:0-5840 GCA_964230195.1 Alteromonadaceae bacterium | reverse complement strand
GATTTTTTCACAAGCTCTGAGGCTTTTTATTGTTCCGCTTTCGTCAGCTTCCATGTGTTTGCTGTAGCCGACTACATCGGTAGCGAAGATAACTGCGATCTTACGGTCGATCTCTTCTTCTGACATTAGACTATCCAAATACTGAGCTTAGTCTGCAGCATGCAGTCAGTTCTAATGTGTGTCTACATAATTCATTGATAGCGAGAGGATGCTCATTGGAATTGATAGATCAAATCGGTGGCTGGTCATCTATTGGGACTATTGGATCAAAGTATGGGCAAGGGTATGAATTGGATGCAGTGAGGGATCAGTTAAATGCGATATCTTTGATTTTATAAGCTAAAGCATGAATTATGGATGTTGACCCAAAAAGAATTGAACATTTGTATTAGCCATCCTCCAAAAACATTTTGTTAATTACGCTAAAACTATAACAAATATCCTTGTTTTAGTTTCAAGGTGAGACTAGGCTCTAAAGCGCAAGTAAGGCTAAACGCAGGCGACCACGCTATGAATGCGAAGTACGCACCATTGTATATCTTAGTCTTTTCAGCGTCATCGGCACATTCTGATAGCAATTTTTCGCTAAATTATCACAATCTTGATGTATCTTTGTCTACAGGCGGTTCTGAATACACTGGAACTGGAACAGGCTTTAGTGGGGAATTTACGCATACATTTGATAACGGAATTGGGTTTCTTGGTAGCTATTCATCCATGAAGGGTGATGTTGCGAATGCGGATTGGGAGCTAACCTCAACAACATTTGGCGTAGGCTATGAATTAGTGAACAATCTCTCCGATATTAATGGCGTCAGTGTTATTGTAGGTTTGGGGCGAACATCAGTTGAAGGTTTAGCAAGAAATAAAGATATCCCTGATTTCGTAGTTACTGGTACTGATGAATATTCGTCAGCATTGCTTCACGTTAATAGTCGTTTGAATAGTGCAATGAGTTTATCAGCGGGATTGAATGCCAATTTGGATATTAATATTGATCCAACATTTGCCGTCAGTCTCACTTACGAAGTTTCTGAAGCCGGGGCTTTATCCATCGGTTATAGTTCTAACAGTATCTCTGAGGCAGGTGCGACAACAAAAGTTTCAGGTTGGACAATCGGTTGGACAAGTACCTTCTAAAACAGTTGGCACAATTTACCCCTAACGAAAGATACAACTACATCAATTATTACCCTTTTCCTTATATCGTAGCGCAGGGTGGAAACCAATCCGATCTCTCGATCAAGAATAAGAATTTAAATCAACAAATAGAGTTTCGTTGAGTTGCTCATGAGCACTTTGGGATTTGTACCCAGGCTCTGACTGTTTCAGCATTAGGTCGAACTGATTTTGGTAAGCTTTGAGCTGCTTCGACAGTATCCGCAACAACAACATCTAGTATTTCAGCCGAATGTGCGGCGACCTCGCATGCGTATTGGGCACGATCTCCATCTGGATTTTCATCTAACCATTCCTGAAAATCTTGTTCTTCTAAATAAAGTATTAGTCCAGCACCTACAATTGGTACGGCAACTATCGCACGACGAAGTCGAGCCTTTGCTTTTAGTTTTGCTTTTTGTTCCGAAAGCGCCTTCTTATGCGCTGCCTTTGTTGAAGCTAATTCTGTAACGGAACTAGCTAGATCAGCAGTCAGACTTGCGACAAGTAGACTTTGTTGAAGTGCCCACACTCCAACTCCGATAGTTGAGATGACAAGTGTTCCACACAGCCAAATCAAAATTATGGAATTGCGTAACATAAAAAATTTTATCCATTTTGAAATCAAACTCTAAAATAATGTAACCTAAATAAGTTGCTAAAACAGTAAAGTTATCTCAATATGATACAGAATGGCTTGGCGATCGCATTTAGCTGTATGTTTGTAGTCATACAAAAAAATGTTTTGGTATGTGAACACAATTTTCTGCGAAACGTTGATGTCTCTCCATTACATTTAACAACGAGGTAATAAATTATGGAATTCCTTTTCTTTTTTATTTTTTTAGCGTTAATTTGTGGGCTTTGGGCAAACAAACTGGGTAGAAATGGGGTGACTTGGGGCATTGTTGCTTTGATAATTTCTCCGTTATTAGCTGCCTTACTGTTATTGGTATTAGGTAAGCCTTCAGAAAAAAGCTCACCCAGCTCAGTTGAGAACGAAGTTGATAATATCGACGCCCAATCTAAGAAACCACTACTGGCGAAAAGGGATCACGGATTAAGAGATAAAACACCGAGCGTAAAACCAACATCAAACTCGGCACCAAGAATATTTACGGAAAATTATAATACAAAAAGTGCAGATAAAACGAATACTTTACGCCAACCAGATGTTGCACGCAGTAGGTTGGGCTCTCAACTTTACCAAAAGATAGCACCTGAATTGCTTGCGGTTTGCTTGACCGCAGAGGGTAGAACCATAGAAAAACAAATAGAAGAGGCAACGTTAATCGTCGAGCATGACGAATTTATATTCGATAAAAAAACATCACTCGAAAGTTTAGCATCAAACCTAGAACTTCTAACATCTGCTCATGAGAAATCCGAAGCAATTTATAAGTTGAAGATCTCACCAATTATACATCAAGTCAGCGAAATAAACGCAATTCTAGAAAAAGAAAGGATTGTTATTTTTGTTGATGCAATGATTGCGAAAAGTGATCCTGCGAATAATAACAAATTAAAAAATATTGTGGATAAAATAAAGCAGAACCTCAATATGCAATCTGAGTTTTCAAAGCAGGACTTGACTGAGTCTTACATCCGACGCAGCGGTAATGTTGAAGCAATGAACATGTTAAACAATATCAAAAACAAACCTGGCGGTTTTGCACACAATTTAAAACAAGCTGCTAACGAGAATACAGTAATGAGAACTGCACTTGGTGTATTTACTGGTATGATTGCAGCTAACTTGGTCACGGGAGCAATAAATCAATATCGGTTGGATCAGGCATTAGCAGACTTTAACGCTGAAATTGAAAACCTTGGTGGGTTAGATAATCTTGACGTTAGTTCGTATCAAACCGCTTTTGATTATACAGAGGGTGCTGACTATAGCGATATTCAGTCGGTTGAGACCGAATATACTGATGTTGGGTTAGCAGATTTGATGGATGATAATGCTCCACAAACGGAGCAAGGCGATGATGAATGCGTTGATTCAACCGAATTCGATCCTGAAGACTCGCTTGATACAGAAACAATCGCAGATCTAGATGAAGGAGATGATGACTTTTTTACGGATATTTTGTCATAAACTTTAGATTTAAAGCGTACTGCTTGGTTTTTTGAAAGTCTATTATTTCTAAAATATTGGTAGCAAAATCAATGCCTGGCGGACGTCATGTATGAAATGGTCGATTTAACTTAGCACACCATCGTCCAATGGGGCACCCATAGCTCTCGGTCTGGCTTGTCTTTGTAGATCTTGAAGCTCTCGTAATCTTTCAAATGCCTCTTGCTTGGCGTCCAATCAGGATAATCACTCATTGAGTTGGCCAGCCGTGGATCTGGCTCATCCTCCAACACATCGTAATACTCAGTCGTGTGCTCCACCACTGGCTGAGAGACACCTGTGATTGCTTCAAACGCAGCCTGCATTTCTCTGTGCAAGATCCGATCATATCCAAATGGGACGATATAGCTGTCGTGGATCGTTAGAATTGGGCACTGGTAGTGACGAGTGAATCTTTCAATGAGCCGTTCCGTGATTTGGCTATCCACATACATCAGCTCAATTCCAGCTCCAGACGCAATCTTGTGCGCAATCGGCTCATGTTTCCATTTTAATTGGTTCAGCATGGAATTCAGCTGCTCGTTGGTTAGCCGTTTTACAGGCGATCCTGCCTCAGCTTGCTGTCTGAATGCACCATATGCTTTCTCTGGAGTTTTGGCATTAAGGGCAGTGAGCAACAAAAGCTTGGCTGCAGCTCTCAAATCGATTTCTGGATCAATGTCGTTTATACCATGAATGGAATAGGGATCTTCGTTCACCTCTGCCCAATAGTTGGTGCCTTCTTGGGCGTAAAGAATGACGATGTGAATACCGGAGAAATCAATTTCAGCAGTCGCAACGCCATCAAATACAATCTTTTCTCGATAGACCTTTGGACATCTTTGCCACCAACCACCGTAAAACCTACCGCCTTGATCCCATCTTGAGTTGTTGAAGATTCGTCTGACAAACTTATCCTGTTGGTTGATTGCCAACCTCATTCTCTTTGAACCTGAGCCGATCTCAATGACTGGCTGATCCAGATCAAAGATATCGATATGTGTTTTGGCTAGGAGGGTATTGTAGTCCGTAAGTAGAGACCTTGAGTACTTGGTCACGGCGTTGTCGGTGTACCCTTCAATGTCTTCTTTATTCTCATCACGTAGCAAGATACTTTCTCGACCTTCATGATCACAGAATTGGAATTGATGAAATCTGGCTGACTTGAATTTCTCTTTAAGTGAAGGGGTGGCCCATAAACGTGATTGAAAACCAATTCCTCGTATCTTGTTATTAAAGCCACGTTTCTCCTCAATGATGCCTTCGTTGACTAGGTTATCAACAACACCGATCACTTTCTTTCCGATGTGGATTTCGTTGTATCGTGACTTGGCCTTGTAGGCATTGTTGTCCCTGCTGAACATGATCATCAACTCAGGATCGGTACACCATGCCACGTACAGGTCCAGTAAGACTACCTTCAGCAATTTCTTGTTGATCCGTTCATTGCCTTGGATTGATGAGAGTTGGAAATAAATCTCATTCACGAAGACGTTCACTTCTGGATGATCAGACCAAGTATGTACGTCTAACGGTCTTGCGTTCAGGTATCTTTCGAAGTCTG
Source organism: Alteromonadaceae bacterium (assembly GCA_964230195.1). Taxonomy (GTDB): domain Bacteria; phylum Pseudomonadota; class Gammaproteobacteria; order Enterobacterales; family Alteromonadaceae; genus CAXRGH01. Next base: position 999 of record CAXRGH010000259.1, on the reverse strand, counting down.
CAAGGTTCTCACTTTTCATTCTCTATTCCTCCTTATTTATATTTATTATCAATGAGATAGTAGAGATAGATTGTACTTTAAGTATAACATAAAGTGACCTGAAGTAGAAGTGATAATACATTACTCAGACGTTTTTGTTTACAGCTCGCCAAGTATTTGGCGTGAATGTGGTTTACAGACCTGTGAGTCTGTTCTTTGGCAGAGGCTGATTATCTACATCGGAGAGGGCGTGGGTGGCCCATGCGGGGTTGCATATGATTTGCAGCATTAGCCTACGGAACGGATTTAGCAGATATTGCACAGACTTTCCCTCTTTGTCGTCCCATCATCTTGGACACATCTTGTCACACATTGGCATACTGCCATTGGTAAGCTTCGAATGTTGACTGGCAGATATAGCCGTGTAAGCTACACGCAGGAATAGATATGGTGCCATCTTGAGGCTGGCGTGGGGGTTCAAGTCCCTCCACCCGCACCAATTACTACAAAAAATTGCAAGCAAATCAGTATGTTAATGGAGAAAGTGGTTGTGTATCCACCCTTATATCCACCTTTATTGTAACGGTACTCGCTCAATTATTATCAGGATGCGCCAATACAGTTTCATCTCAGTAGCGCATTTCGCCAATGAACGTACCATCAGCCCAGTAAATCCGTACAATCCGCTTTTTGGTTGGGTTCTTGACTTCTAAACGGTTCAATCTCGCTTTGATGTTACGCATCACGATGTTCCAATGCTTGCAGGCGTTGTTCTATCTCTGTCAGTTCAAGCGTTCGCCTGTAACTGTTTATAAGGCCCATGACACGCGTTGCTTCGATCGGTGTCAAATAACCTGCACTGACTGCAGTTAACACGCTTCCTGCGGCTTCTGACGCGTCTAGGGCGTTATTCATCGTTGGTAAGCTCAATGAAACTGGCTGATCCTTAGGGGCAGGTGCGATACGCTCCATACACAGCCGTAGAGCAACGCTATCGCCTTCCAATGCTTTGGTCACAGC
>CAXRGH010000258.1:0-6147 GCA_964230195.1 Alteromonadaceae bacterium | reverse complement strand
CCAATGTTGAGGTCAAAGATGTACTTTGATTACCAGTGCACCTTAGTCAAGGATAAAAAAGCCGCTTAGTGTTTAATTGATAAAAGATCTATGCTTGCTCAGCCGGACACAGTTGACACGTACGAATGTATTGACGGTTCAAATAGTGTCCAGCAATGCTAAGGCCTCCCCCAAGGGTTGAAATTGCGAGTAACAAGACCTCACTTTCAATAGTTCCCTCTAACAATGACACGGCAATGAGGATCAGCATGCCTGATACAGCAAGCACTGCAGGTATACTACGTTGATGTTGTTTCCGTCCCTGCCATACCATGATCAAGCTGATGGGCACGAATACAGCCAACATGATTTGGTGACTCACTTCAATATGCTCAACCAGTTCGTTAAGAGCGAGTGCCGGTAACAAGACAACAAACACCACACACATTAAGCAGTGTAACACGCAAAGTGCGGATAAACAGATGGCAGAATCATCTGAAACAAATATTGAACGAAGCTTCACGGACTATCTCCTAAGCAAAAACCAACAAACGCTATGATACAACATATCAATTCTTTATGAAGTAATATTTAGTCCATATTAATTAGTGACCTTGGCATAATTGCCGTTCAAAAGGCCTTACATCTCACAAACAAAGGTTACCAAAAGACAAAATTCATTTGCTCAGCAGCAGCGGATGCCGTTAGGTGTATACTGTGAACTGTGGTATAAACCTGCCTGTCATTGCGGTGTCTGAAATATCCGCGGTTTGTAATTGCTATCTTTCGAGGTGTGTGTGTCGTCAGTTGAGTTAAAACGGTTAAATAAATTCATCAGTGAGTCTGGGTTTTGTTCGCGCAGAGAAGCTGATGCCTTGATTGAACAGGGTAAAGTAACCATCAACGGTGAGGTTCCAGAACTGGGCACCAAGGTTGCACCCAGTGATGTGGTTGCGGTGGATGGAAAAGTCATTGCCGCGTCTGCCCAAGATAAGTCCGATCGCGTTTACATTATTTATCACAAACCCATTGGCGTGACCTGTACAACGGAACGGGATGTCAAAGGCAACATTGTAGATGCCATTGGTCACTCGCAACGTATTTTTCCCATTGGTCGTTTAGATAAACCTTCAGAGGGCTTGATTTTACTCACCAGTGACGGTGATATTGTGAATAAGATCCTGCGCGCTGAAAACGCTCACGACAAAGAGTACCTGGTCACGGTAGACAAACCTGTCTCCCCCCGTTTTGCCCAACGCATGGAAAAAGGAGTACCGATTCTTGGTACCATGACCAAACCATGTCAGGTGACTATCACCGGACGCCAGTCTTTCCGCATTGTGTTGACTCAGGGTTTAAACCGTCAGATCCGTCGTATGTGTGAATTTCTGGGTTATGAAGTGGAAAGCTTAAAACGTATTCGCGTGATGCATTTCAATTTGAAAGGTTTAAAACCAGGCGAATGGCGCGAGTTGAGCCCTGCTGAAATGGACACGCTCAACCAAGCGGTTGCGGATTCACGCAAAACGTCTGAAAAAGCCGAATTTATTGAGAACGTCCAAAGTAATCTGCGAACAGGCAAGCACAGCAATCAATCAAGTGAGGCTGATAGTCACGTGGAAAGAAAGCCCAAGGGCGATTACGTGTTCAAGGGCGAAGGCAGAAGCGGTCACAAATTTGACCAAGCTCCGCGTCACAAAGATAAGCCAAAGCCGTCTCATCAGCATTCTGACGCTGGAGAAGCTGCTAGCGATAACCCTTGGGGCCAATCAACGCACAGTGAGGGCTCTAATAGTGACAGCTCTCGTGGTGACGGCTCTCGTGGTGAGGGCTCTCGTGGTGGCTACTCTCGTGCTGATACTCTCCCACGCGGTAATACTCGTCACCAACAAAAAGACGGCCAGCGCGAGAACAGTTCGCGTCAAACCAGATCAAGTGAGAACCGTTCCTACAGAGGAACCGAGAATAGAACAGATAGTCGATCAGATAGCAGAACCGATCGCAGAAACGACAAATGGACTGACAAAAAACGGAACTCTCCACATAGCGAATTTAGACAAGGTGGTTCTAGACAGGATGATTCTAGACATAAGCCAAGGGGCGAAGAAAATACTAAGGCTGGTGGTAATAATCGCTGGGGTAACAGTGAAAATAAAAGGGTTGAAAAGGATAGTAAGGGTCGACAGGATAGACACCATAGAAGCGACAATAATCGAAACGATCAGCGCAAAGACAAGCGCTTTGAAAAGCCCTTTGAAAAACACAGTGACGGTCAAAGAACCCCTTACAAAAAGCGTGACCATCAGGAAGATTCATTCCAGCGAAATCGCCGTGACGATTCCGGAAAACCGTCTCAAAAGCGCGATAACTCGGGTGATTGGTCATCCTACAACGATGAGCGTCCCCGCAATAAGCCGAAACTGACCCGTTACACGCCAGAAAAACGTGCCGACGAGAAAAAAGAAAGTAAAAGCCCTTCACGGTTGAGCTTAAAGAAACCATCAAAATAGTCAAATGGGAGCAAGTTATGACTGGCTTGCTCCCTTTGAAACCAATCGTTCACCGATAATAGTTCACCGAGAACAGTTCACCGAGAACAGTTCACCGAAACCTCGGTGAAGGAGTGTCGGTGAGGGCTTATTCAGTGAACACGTACGCACTAGAAGTCATTCGGCAACTCCTTTTCAACTTTCGACGAACTGCGTTGCGGATTGTTTTTCACTAACTCATAGTGTTGTTCGACCGTATCTAACAGTGGATCCAGCAAATCTAGGTGGTCCATAACCGAGAACAAGGTATCAACATTGACCCCTTTGCCAAGCTCTAAACGGCTAATCGTATTTTTACTCGCGCCTGTTCTAAGGGCCAGCTCATGCTGATCCATACTCATCACCCGGGTTTGTTTAATGAGTTGCCCAAGCAATACTTTTGTATGTTCCACCTTATCCATAAAACACCATAAATTAGTAATTAAGACTCAATAACCAACTTATAATGAATTAACCAAAAATCACAAATTAAAACCCAAATTTTAGTAATAACCCAGCAATTACCAATGTTTGGTGCTTTACGGTTAAAAATAAACATTCAATAGAGATTGGGGAGATAACCCCCGAACTTGGATAAGGCCGAAGCGAAGTTACGATATTTCTATTATTGTTTTGTATCTTTCTCTTTCGCTATCTATTGTAGCTGACAGTCACTGTGGATTGGTGATAGCAAAATCGCATTGGTGTTGTGAAGGGTTAACCACCCCGTGACAGTGCGTTGCAACGTTCACGGGGGGCTCGAAAAATTTAGCCCAAAAAATTTAGCCCAAGGAATATAGATCAAGCAATAAGCCGAGTTACGCAACTTAGTTATTGAGATTGGGTGCTAACCAACGTTCGGCTTCTTCAATACTCATCCCTTTGCGGCTGGCGTAATCTTCTACCTGATCAGCTTGGATCTGAGCCACAGCAAAGTAACGGCTATCAGGGTGCGAGAAATACCAGCCTGACACTGATGCTCCAGGCCACATGGCATAGCTAGAGGTGAGCTTCATACCCGTGTGTTGTTCTGCATTTAGGATATCCCAAATCACTTGTTTCTCAGTGTGTTCAGGACAAGCAGCATAGCCTGGTGCTGGGCGAATGCCCTGATATTTTTCTCTGATGAGTTCTTCATTGCTCCACGCTTCTGTTGCACTGTATCCCCACGTTTCCTTGCGCACTTTTTCGTGTAGGAATTCAGCAAAGGCTTCAGCCAAACGGTCACAGACGGCTTTCACCATAATCGCGTTGTAGTCATCACCAGCGTCCTCATAGACTTTGGCAATGGCGTCTTCAGCAACCCCAGCAGTGACGGCAAAGGCGCCAATGTAATCGGCTTTTTGGCTGTCAGTTGGCGCCACAAAATCACTCAAACAGTAATTGGCACCTTTCGGTTTTTCCGTCTGCTGACGCAAGTGGCAACTGGTATGCAGTATGCGTTCACGGGCCTCATCAGCAAAGATAACAATATCATCTTGTACTCGGTTTGCAGGGAATAACCCCATCACGCCTTTGGGCGCAAGTTCACCCTCAGCTTGCAACTTGTCCAACATGGCCAATGCGTCTTGATAGAGGCTTTGCGCTTCTTTACCAACCACTTCGTCATCTAAGATACGCGGGAATTTACCGGCAAGTGACCAAGTCATGAAGAAAGGTGTCCAATCAATGTAATCACGCAATTCAGCAATACTTGCTGATACCGCTTGGACCCCAAGTTGACTCGGTACTGGTGGTTGATACGACTGCCAGTCAATGGGCGTTGCGTTTTCACGTGCTCTCTCTAGGCTGACAGGTTTGCTACGCGGTTTTTTACGGGCATGTTGGTCACGCACCACTTCATATTCTTTAGCAAGTTGTTCTGCATACACCGGACGCTCAGACGCCGACATCAGCTTTTGACACACACCCACAGCACGAGATGCGTTAGATACATATGCAACCGGGTGGTCGTAATGTTGTTCAATTTTCACAGCAGTATGGGCTTTAGAGGTGGTTGCACCACCAATCAGTAACGGCAGATCCATATTCTGGCGTTGCATTTCTTTGGCAACATGAACCATCTCATCGAGGGATGGCGTGATGAGCCCTGACAGTCCAATCATATCTGCGTTATGGTCACGTGCAGCAGCCAGAATGGTTTCACACGGTACCATGACACCCAGATCAACAATTTTAAAGTTGTTACATTGCAGTACAACGCCCACAATGTTTTTGCCAATGTCGTGGACGTCACCTTTAACCGTGGCTAGCACAATAACACCATTGCTACTGCCCTGATCTTTTTCTAATTCAATGTACGGCTGCAAGTAAGCCACTGCTTTTTTCATGACACGCGCAGATTTCACCACTTGGGGCAAAAACATCTTACCAGCACCAAACAAGTCACCAACCACGTTCATGCCGTCCATGAGAGGACCTTCAATCACGTGCAAGGGTTTTTCAGCGTTAAGACGCGCTGCTTCTGTGTCTTCAATAATGAAGTCAGTGATCCCTTTCACCAAAGCGTGCTCTAGGCGTTTTTCAACAGCCCATGTACGCCACTCTAAGTCTTCTTTTGTTTCCGCTTGTCCACTGCCCTGATATTTTGGTGCTATATCCAGCAATCGCTCTGTTGCGTCGTCTCTGCGATTGAGAATAACGTCTTCTACTGCGTCTTTGAGTTCGGTTGGAATATCGTCATAAACGGCAAGCTGTCCCGCATTGACAATCCCCATATCCATACCGGCTTTGATGGCGTGATACAAAAACACCGAGTGCATTGCTTCACGCACCGGGTTGTTTCCTCGGAATGAAAAGGAGACGTTTGAGAGACCACCGGATACGTGGGCATGGGGTAAGGTCTGGCGAATTTCACGCGTTGCTTCAATGAAGTCTACGGCGTAGTTGTTGTGCTCTTCAATCCCTGTGGCCACCGCAAAAATGTTGGGATCAAAGATAATGTCTTCTGGTGGGAAACCGACCTTCTCCGTTAACACTTGGTAACTGCGAGTACAGATTTCGACTTTTCGTGCTTTGGTGTCTGCCTGCCCAACTTCATCAAACGCCATGACCACAGCTGCAGCACCATAACGTTTAATTAATTTCGCTTGAGCAATAAATGGGGCTTCGCCTTCTTTTAGACTGATAGAGTTAACAATGCTCTTACCTTGGACACATTGCAAACCCGCTTCAATGACGTCCCATTTTGAAGAATCCAACATGATGGGAACTTTACAGATGTCAGGCTCAGCGGCAATCAAACTTAAAAACCGAACCATGGCGGCTTTAGAATCCAACATGGCTTCATCCATGTTGATATCAATCACTTGAGCACCGTTTTCTACTTGATGGCGCGCAACGTCTAATGCGGCTTCATAGTCTCCGTCAAGAATAAGGCGCTTGAACTTTGCCGACCCTGTGACGTTGGTACGTTCACCAACGTTGATAAATTGTGCGGTTGCCTGTGTCATTCTACTGCTCCTAATGAATGAATGGCTCTAATCCTGATAAACGCATTTTAACATCAAGATCAGGTAATGGACGAGGTGCTAAAGGTGCGACCGCCTCGGCAATGGCTTGAATGTGTTCTGGGGTGCTACCACAACAACCACCAACAATGTTCACCAGGCCTGCTTCCGCCCACTCCTGAATGTGACTG
>CAXRGH010000257.1:0-51233 GCA_964230195.1 Alteromonadaceae bacterium | reverse complement strand
TTCAACAATCACTGCACAAGTGATGATAATTAACGCCACTGTCATTTAAATAATAAAAAACCCGAAAAGCGTTGTTGTATAACACTTTTCGGGTCTTTGGCGGTTTCTATGAAACCTCAATGTGGTGGAGCAGGCGGGATTTGAACCCGCGTCCGTAATACCTACATCCTCGGTCCTACATGTTTAGTTTACCCTTTAGTTAACCTTTTCAAACTCCGGTAAACAGGATTTCTCAAGGCGAGTCCGATTAAATTTAGCGCTTAAGCTACGGACGAAGCCGCCGCGCGATCCTGCGAGTATAACTTTCCGAACCTCTGCCAGCAGGCAAGACCTGAGTGGAAAGGCTCTAAAACCGGTTATTAAGCGGCTAGAGCGTAGTTTTCGTCGTTTGCGACTATTTAAATGCGGCTTTTTACGAGGCCAACCGCTCCTCGACATGCACCTTGGGTTTCGTGTATCCCGTCGAATCCTAATCTGCCCCAGATAAGGAAGGAATAACCCAACGTGGTTGAAGCGTAACACAATTCACTGGATTTCCCAATGGAGATTTTCGCTTCAACGTTTTGTTTGTATAGCTTTTAAGCATTTCCGTCTGTGTCGTGATGCCCATATTAAGGGTAATAATAGACTCAGTGCAAAGGAACCACCTCCGCCGCTGCTATTATTGTTGTTTGAATCATTGTTGTTTGAATCATTGTTATTTGAATCATTGTTGTTGCCGGTATTGTTGTTTGAGGTATTACTCACAACCACGGTGAACGTTTGTTGTGTAGTTTCATGAGTATTGTTTGCGGTTACCGTCACCGTAATGGATGTATCTGAATTAACTTCACTAGCGGTAATTGTTGCTGTTTCTGAGCCTGAGATAGATAGAATGTCCGAGCTAGAACTCCACACGAGGGTTGCCGGATCCATTGTACTGTCACCAAGTAGCTCAGCGGTTACTGAACTATTACTCGACTCATCCATGGTGACATCCGATATTGAGGACAACGTGAGTGGTGCACTATTCTCAATTGTGATGATATGGCTGTCTGATTTTGTGATGTCTCCACTGGTTACCGTTACCTGCAGAGTAATGACTTCTGATTGTGTCACATCGGGTGCTGTCAGCGTCAGTGATGATGAAGTCGTATCAGCCAAGGTTGCAGTCACCCCAGATACTTGCGTCCACTCATATTGAGTTATCGCGCCCGTGGCATTAGCTGTGAGTGTCATTGATGTTGCTTCATTCATAACAACATTACCACTGATCAAGACCGAGAAAGCAGGAAGCACAGTGATGTTGATAGTGTCTTGGATAGTCTCACCATTAACCAGTATGGTTGCAGTGAAACTGAATGTTTCACTGGTTTCGACGGACGGCACGGTAATATCGGCGTTACCCTCAGAGGCCTCAATGATGGCTGGAATACTGCCTGCTGTTTGCTGCCAAGTGATGGTACTCGCGTCCGCATTGATACGAGTCGTTGTCAGGTTTACGGTATCGCCTGAACTAACAGTGATATCTGACTCATTGATCGTCAGTGTTGGAACTTGCCCTTCACAAGCGTTGCTTTGACCGTCAGCTATTGTGAAGAAGACCGCTTCAGTTGTTCCATCAATGGTAATATTATCTATCCACCAACCGTCTTCTGCATAGTACTCGTCGCTGGACAGTCTAAATCGAAACTGTACTGTTTTACCGGCTAAGGTTGAACCAAAGTTAATTGCCTCTAACATACCTAACTGCTTACGCCCTGTATAAGCTTGTCGCTTCTCCAGTGGCTGAGCGGGATTTTCAGTGATTGCTTTGTCGTAGCCAACGAGAAATATACCGCCTGCATCTGTTACGTCTTGCCAATCGCCATCGTCAATCCGAATTTCGACAACACCACCATCCCATTCATCTTCAATATCGTAGGCATGCCAAAAAGAGAGTGTCAATTCGCTGTCATTGGCAACGGTGAAGGGCTGACCTTCAACTGCAACATCTGCTTTGAAATCCGTATTTGGTATGAACATCACTTGATTGCCAAGATCTTCACCAAGTGCGAGTTGAGTTTCACTTGGCGGGACGAGTTGTTGAAAATCTTCAGTGTCGCCAACGTTATCAAGAACGTTTTGTTGCCAATTGTAAAGTGCAGTTAGATCCTCTAGTGTGTCGGTCTGTTTAGTTGCTGTGTTTCCGTTTAACAGCATATCAACGTTCACTGTAAAACTGATATTAAAAGACTCAGGTAATACGACGTTGCTGTCGGCATGTTCAAATTCAACTGAAAGCTCCAGCGCAGAAGCAACTTCACCAGAGATTAAACTGAATCGAAGTGGGGTTGATGTCACTGCGCCGAACTGTGGTATTGAAGGGATCGTTATAGTCCCTTGATTTTCAAATATGACTTGGTGATCACTAACAACGGAGAGTTTAGCTTTAAGATCTGTCAACGGCTGATTGCCGATATTTTTAACTTCTAGAACCAGAGTGGATGATTCATTCACATCCAGTATGCCGTCATTGTCACAGTTGTCGTAAGGACCGTCGGCAATATCATGGGTGATGTGATATTCCACCACCTCAGCTGATTTGAGTTGAACTTTATCTGATTCAACCACGCCTTCGAGTGTTAAGCTGGTTTTTGGCGGTGATACAGCGCCTAATCCCATGCCTCTTCGAGCAAAAGCGGCGAGTGTTAGTTCGTAGTCAGACTCATCATCAGCATACATTGCAGCCAACAGCGCATCTCTCGCCTCTGTGTAGGTCGGATTCAACGGGGTAAGTTTGTAACTGTTAATTAAATAGCCCGACATCCTGTCTTTTGCATCTACAAAACCGTGGGCATTAATCAGGTTGACATAACTATCCCACAGGACACTGGCCCAAACTTCACCGGCATCGTGAGGAGAGGCATTATTGGTTTCATAAATGCCGATATCACCCCCAGCGCCACTGGTAATGTGTCGGAAACTCAATGGATTAACGGACATGTCACTACTGTAGCGAACTCTTCGGATACCGCTGTATAGGGGTTCAACGTAGGTTCCTACCGTATATCCAACCTGATACTGATCATTGCCTGCTATCTCAATGTCCTCTTCATCTGCGAGAAGTAATAACGAATGAAAATCACTCCACCCTTCACCTAATGCTTGTGATTGGAAAGTCGTTAGCCCAGAACCGTCGCCTATAATTCGATTAGTCACATAGTGTCCCCATTCATGGGCAACAATACCGTTGTCAAAAGCACTATCTCTCGCTCCTGAACTAAGGGACATAGTGACGGTTTCACCTGCATCAATGAGTGCGTAGATGGCTTGACCATCGGTGTAGGTGATACCAACGCTTGGAATGGTTATTGAAGCATCTTCACCTCCCATGGGGGAGGGCTCGTCAACTGTTGTGTCATTGTTTGCCATAACAACTGCGATTGCGCCAGCTTCTTGAGCAAATTTCACTTTTTCAGTGAAGAAGCAATCGCCGCGATTAATGATAATAATTTTTCCACTGAGGTTAGTGGCTTGATTATCGGTGCTACAAGCTTCGTTGTTTGTGGGGGAATTGGTAGTTTCAAATCGTACGACTTCACCAGCAACATCAGCATATTGGAGCAACCCAAAAGTGGCAGGTAATACATAAAAAAGTTGCCCAATGCTAGGGTGTGAAGTCACTGCAGCAATGCTCAAACTGTATAGGTGCATATTCATCTCAGGCGAGTTGCCGTCAGATGGGGTGTACATAGACGCGTTATTCACTGCTGAGGCTTCTTGACTCTTGGCAATAATGGGGTCGTTGTTAGTTGGGTCACCGTCGGAATCCAATGTCATATCTAGTGGTACGCGGCCATAATTATCCTGTTGGGCATTACCGGCGGCTTCGTCAAATCCATAATCGTAAAAATAATCATGAAGATAATTCACCAGATAGAACAAATTAACGATACCGGCTTTGGTCGCTTCATCAGAATAGGGGGAATCATAGGACTGTATTGCGTAATCAAAGGTAAAATCAGAGGTGGTATTAGCAATGATATCGGTGTCATCAAATTCGTAGTTGCCATTGAGTTCGGCGTAGGCAAATACATTATTGCCAGACGTTGTCGTAGCATCACTGGGTAGCCATGGATCTTCTGTACTGAGCGTCTGAAGGTGCGCGATTTCTAGTAATGGAGCAGCAATCACAGGAAGCGATGCAAGGTATGCATATTCAGAAAAAGGTTGGGTGAGCATGGGCAATACTTCACCGTGGGGGCCTTGCATTGGGCTACCATCAGTTTCAGCATAGACACGGTAGCGGTATGGTGTTGAGTGAGCCGCAACAGAATTGCGATGCAAGACTTTGAATTTGTCTAATGAAATAATAAATCGCTCGTAATGCCGCTCTGTCTTGTCGGTATTATTGACATCAAGCTCAATATGAACGGCAGGAATTAACACCTTACCCGTATCGTAAAATACTGATTTCAAACGCGGAGATTGATTGAGTTGCCAATGGGGATTTGCGCTGGTTGCTGAGACTACACCATACTCAATGGCATCGAGTGTCAGATCCCTTGTGTTTGTAATCTCATGGAACGCAACTTTGAGCGCTTCACGCTCAAGCACTGCAGTATCTGAGATGCGCTTACCTGAAAACGGGCTCGCAGCAATACCAGAAGATGCCACTAGCCGATAATCTTTGTCCATCAAAATTCGATAGGGTCGGTTGATAATCACTGTATTTTGATAACGTTGTTGATAACTTGCGATGATGGAACCATTTTTTTGGGTACTCAACTGTTTGAGACGCGTTTGATTGCCTGTCAATGATGCACTGGCTGTTCGGCTCAGCGGGCTTTGTACGCCACCAATGAGTTTCTGTACGTGATAGTTAGCCATGATGGACGGGCTCGTTACAAAACGTGCTCCGCGAGCATTCCATTGTTGCTCTTTTGGATGCCATTGAAAGTGAGTTTTAGCGGTTTGAGTGCCAGTCAGATATTCGGATTCAAATGGCTGTTCAGCATCATGGGATTGAGCAGACAGGGTATATGTGACAACGAATGTTGATATGACAAATCGAGTAAAATAACGAATGAGCATTGTATAACCTTTTAAATATATCGGAGCCGAGCGCTGACAACGAAGGGTGGAGTTGTAGTCTTTCAACTGACGTTGTTTTGAGTATATATCCAAATACGATTACTGGTACTTAAAGTATCAGAAAATATAGTGGAGCGTCATCTTGCGAAACATTACAACCTCTGCTTGTATTATAGACACAGAGTACGCGAGGGTAAAACTGTATGTTTTTGAAAATATTGGTAATTATTTCTCTTACTTTGAGTTTGACGAGTTGTTTCGGTAATTTTTATGGTGCTAAGGAGATGGGTGCTATTGGGGATGATGCAACAGAAAATGACCGACAATTGACCCGGCGATTGATTAACCAACAGGTGTTTCTCATATCTGCCGGTCACCTTGTGAAAGGTGATTCAATTATTGATGTTGCTCGTTATGAAACCGCAAGAGTGACTGGTCAATTGCAGGTGAATATTTATCACTCAGGGATTACACCCAAATGGCCAATGGACACTACTATTCATCCAGTGAGTAGTCACCGCTTTATCGTCAGTGCCAGGGATGAAGAAGCAGATATTTATCAGCTTTATCGTGAAATCATGACCTTACCAGAAGTCAAACAAGTGGAAATGCAGTTGGATTACTCGGGCAGTCCATATTGATTAAGACGCGCTGTTATCATGGGAGTGAGTGTTATCTCGTGAATCCGCGTCTTGTTGCTTATTTTTAGTCAGAGATGACTCAAAGTGTGTGTTGCTTTTGAGCAACAAAATATTACCTACAATAACTAGGAGTACAAAACTGATAACTCCAATAACCAATCCGGTGCTCATGATACTAATCCTCTATTCAAACTTAACGTATTTTTTGACCAGCTGAGATATTCTTGGGGTAACTGATTGAATTCCTTGTAACCCAAGTGTTAGCAGGGTTTCTGAAAGGTGACTGTGGTCAAATTCTGTCACTATCGCGGTTGCTTCCTTCTCAAAACTGATATGCCACGGTTCAGGAGCGTATGCGTCTTGTGCATCAGTATAGGGAAATACAAATCCAAAATGTTGAGCATTCGCGAGCAGCCACTGACTAAGTGCATGGCAAGGACCTCCTTCACAGTACTCTTCTGGCACTAACTCAAGTACATGGTTTGAGGCTTCGCAGCTTGCCTTGTCATAGACATCGAGATCCGTACCCCAATGATGTCTACTGGTACCCGGAAGCGCGGACCAGGTGAGAATGGCATCAATTTTATCGTCGTCATTGAGTTCATTAATTGCAACAGGTTGCCCTATTTTTGAATAGACTGGCCTTTTACCTGACCATTTTTCATTCCATAACGTGACTTGACGGTGAATGCTTCGATAACTGCTCGCAATACTTAAATCTACTCCGTCGTCTCTTGCCGCGAGCTGCATTTTTACAAATGCTCGTGCGCATGCTGGTGTCAGTTTGTGTGTTGGTTGGTTTTCATCAACCACCACAAGCGCACTGTCATCAAGACCTAAGTATTGCTTTGGCGTCATAACATCAAATTCTCTAGCATAGATTCATAGATTGCTGCCAATAACTCCAAATCACGCATATTAACGCATTCATTAACCTTGTGAATGGTCGCGTTGACGGGGCCAAGTTCAATGACTTGAGCACCAGTCGGCGCAATAAATCTGCCGTCGGATGTGCCTCCAGAGGTAGACAGTTCAGCAGCCGCATCTGTGTGTTGTTTGATGGCATTAACGGTGGCATTCACCAGCGGGCCGACTTCTGTCAAAAAGGGCTTGCCGTTGAATGTCCATTTGATGTCATAGTCAACATTATGCTTTGCCAATACTTGAGTTACATGCTCAATCAATGCTTGATCAGTCACTTCTGTTGAATAACGGAAATTAAAGCAAAGTTTTAATTCTCCTGGTATCACATTACCGGCACCGGTTCCGCCATTGATATTCGATATTTGAAAGGTCGTTGGTGGGAAGTATTCGTTACCTTGATCCCACTTTGTTTGGGTTAGCTCTAACAGCGCTGGAGCAACAGCGTGAATAGGGTTCTTAGCAAGATGAGGGTAAGCAACATGCCCTTGCACTCCTTTCACAACAAGGTCGCCGGTAAGCGATCCGCGTCGCCCATTTTTGATAATATCTCCTACAGAGCTAGTGCTCGACGGCTCACCCACCAAACACCAATCAATTTTTTCATTTCGCGCTTCAAGGGTATCTACCACACGAGTCGTTCCGTTAATAAACGGACCTTCCTCATCACTGGTGATTAAGAAGGCGATAGAACCTTTGTGGTTTGGATGCTTTTGAACAAACTGCTCGGTGGCAATGACCATCGCAGCTAAGCTACCTTTCATATCAGCAGCGCCACGGCCATGCAACATATCTCCGACTTCAGTTGCTTTAAACGGTGGCGTATCCCAATGGGCTTCATTTCCCGCAGGGACAACGTCAGTGTGACCTGCAAAACAAAAAACAGGGTGTTCTGTGCCCTTACGTGCCCACATGTTGGTGGTGTCCTCAAACACCATAGTTTCAATCGTGAATCCCAGCGGAGTCAGATAACTCGCCATCAGTTCCTGGCAGCCTTCATCTAGGGGAGTCACTGAGGGACGATTAATGAGTGCTTTGGTTAATTCAACAACATCAGACACGATAAAAGGCCTCCATTTCAGCAGCCTTGAATCCGATCAACCAATTACCATTATGGTTGATCACGGGACGTTTGATTAAGGCAGGATTCTCGAGCATGAAATGCAATGCACTCTCCTTGTCTAGGTTGGCTTTGGCTTCATCTGATAATTGGCGGTAGGTTGTCCCGCGTTTGTTGACGAGTAGTTCCCAACCTAATGCAGTTTCAATCGTTTCAAGTAATTCGGGTGTTAAGCCGTCTTTGCGATAATCGTGAAAATTAAATTCGATTGTATTGTCAGTGAGCCACTTCAGTGTCTTTTTGATAGTGTCACAATTTTTTATTCCATAAACAACAGTCATAACTAGCCTTAAAAACCCAATATTGTTATCAGATGATACTGAAACCCTTTTGCAAAGGATAGTATTGCTTGATATTGATTTGAACCCTTTTATTCCAGAATTTCTTTTACCACTGATTTATCCACTGAAACTGTGTATAACTTTGTTGATGAAACATTATAATTAGTTTATCTGTATGATTTTAATCATTATTTTAAGTTTGATTGATTTACAACCAACTGAAAGAAGCTTAGTGGTTACTCGGATAAAAAATAGGCAGGCAGGCATTTTTTCAACTTTTTTAACAATTAATGGGAATAAATTAGTGGTTTCAGTTGAGGTTTAAATATTCTGTGCAACACTTACGATCACTGAAGTGCAGAATGGATGCTTGCATGAAAAGAATTTTATTAGTGGATGATGATCCATTATTTTCACAGTTTGTTTCCGCGACCATGAAGGTCACTGGTGATGAGTGCAATACAATTGATGACGGTAACTTAATTACCGAGGTAGATCTTACCCAAGTTGATCATGTCTTGGTTGATCTAAACATACCCGGCATGGATGGTCTGCAGGTTCTTCGCTATCTGAAAGAAGAAGGGTTTAGCGCACACGTATCAATCTTATCAGGAACAGATAAGTCCATCCTCAACTCCGCCAGACAGGTTGCTGCTGGTTACGGCTTACGTGTTAAAAGTGTTCTTCAGAAACCATTTCCGGTTGAAGAGCTCATTAATACGATCACAACGAGTGAATCTGAAATCGCTGAGTACCCTGTACCATTTAACAATCGTTCGTCTGACAATGGTGTTAACGAGTGTGACAACGAACTGATGTATGAAGCATTGCGAGGTGCTATCGAATCGCGCAGTATCGATGTGTTTTTTCAACCAAAAGTGAGTTTGACTAACGGACGTCTAATCGGTTTTGAGCAACTTGCGCGTTGGACTAATGACGGTCAGTTTATTCCTCCAGATGTCTTCATTTCCCTTGCTGAGCAGCACGCATTAATCGATGATCTTACGAAGCTTGTTGTAGAAAAAGGGTTGGAGAGCTTTTCACATGCGTTAAAACTTTGTTCTGCATTGACATTGTCGATTAACATTTCAGCGAAATCTTTACCTGATAAGCATTTACCCGATTACCTTAATATTCAGTGTCAACGTTTCGGTATTTTACCAGAACAAATTACACTGGAACTGACTGAAACTTCGCTGGTGAGTGATGATATGGACTCCTTGCAAGTGTTAACCAGACTGCGAGTCATCGGATTTGGATTATCCATTGATGATTTCGGAACAGGGTATTCTTCAATCAGCCAACTTCAGAAAATTCCCTTTACGGAACTCAAAATTGACCGTTCTTTTATTATAAAGTTTGTGAATGAACATCAATCGCAAGCGATTGTTAATTCAACAATTAACATGGCGAATCGACTTGGACTGGATATTGTTGCCGAAGGTATTGAAGATCAGGAGACCGTTGATGCATTGGTACATAATGGTTGTCTGTTCGGTCAAGGGTACTTCTACGCCAAACCTATGGCTTCCGATGCTTTATTAGAATGGCTCGCTCGACTTCCTGAGAGTAAACGGCCATTAGGTGAGTGCGACAACTGTCAGGTGAAAGTGGCTGCGTTTACTGATAATGAAATGGCGTTTTATGATGACATTGATCATTTATCCTTGATGGATATTGTTTTTCATCAAAGTGAATCGTTAGAAACTCAAGCACAACAATGGGATGATATTAGACTAGTGTTGATAGACAACCGTATGACTTCCATTGACCCGTTTGAGTTAGCGAGAGAGATTAAGCAACGCCATCCTCATGCTGTGACCTTGCTTTTATGCGATGATATCAGTCAAACAGTGCTGACATCTGCAACAAGAGCAGGAATTGACGATACGGTGAAATTGCCGGTTGACGCTGGAGAACTGATCGCGCGACTACGTGGAGCGTCCAAACATACCCAGCGGCGAGATAAAGTAGCAACCATGTCGACAAAACCAGCTAATTTATCACTAACTCAGACTGATTATGTTCGCATTGTGGATAAACTCATGGTTGATTTAATTGAAGCATCTCAACCAGAGTCCTTCGCGAAAGTGGTATGCTCACATCTTGAACAACTAGGTTGCACTATAACCGTTTGCTTGAAAAACTGTAGTCCCAAATTGTGTTTTTCAGGAGACGCTCTGATGAGCAATGAGACCGAGTATCAAGTCTTTGAGTTATTCAAAGATACCGTTGGTGTCACCTCTCTTGGGGATGTTTTCTTATTCAATAATCGTAACGCCGCCATTATGGTGAAAGATATCAACGCATCATCAATTCCTTGGACCGAAGAGCGTCAATTGTTCCTTGAGCATGTTACCGCAATTATCGATATTGAATTGAGTTGTAGAGAAGGAAGTACATTTAATGTATTACCAGACGCTTGCCGCGTTTCGCAACAGGAACGATTACGAGAAATGAGACAAGCCATCTATAACGTCATACGTTGCATTAAAATGCAAAGCAATGATAACGAATCTAATGCTGACGTCGCCAAGCAATTGAATGAGATTTCAAATGAATTGCACATTTATGATTCTGTGATGAAGGTGTTCAGCAATAAGTATGTTGATTAATCGCAGACTTTTTTACAGTATTGTATTGATATTGTTAAGTTTTTGTTGACCTTTGATGTACATTTATATGCAATAAACAATTACATAAAAAAAGCAAAAAATTATGTGACATGTTCAATTTTGTCACATACACTCGTTAGTAAATATACCCTTATACCTCATTATACCGATATCAAATTTCTTGCGCTGATGGAGTAGTAAATAGTTAGCGTTCGACTAGATTGTTCAATATTAACAGGAGTCAAACAATGTTAACCAAGAAGTTTTTCAAAACCAAAGACGAAGCTGAAGTGACCTTTGAATTTTTTAAAGACGGTTCTGAGTCGGTTGCACTAATCGCAGAGTTTAATGATTGGCAGCCCGTTGCCATGAAATACGTGAAAAAAGACAACGTCTTCAGAGCACGTGTCAGACTACCAAAAAATACTGAGTATCATTTCCGTTATCTTGTTAACGACACTCAGTGGGAAAATGACTTTGCTGCGGATGCTTACATTCCAAATTCCTTCGGCACTGACAACAGTGTTGTGTCGACTCGCGCATAAGTTGATTCAAGCCTAGTGCAAGGAATGCATTAGGAGTTAATAAAAATGCATTCGGGCGCTCGCAAGCGCGCCCGCCTTTCTTATTTTAAAAGGAAATATCAGTGTTTAATGAGAGTGCTATCATGATCTCACAAGGTAGCTTCGACAACGAAGTATTGGGTTTAGAGAGCGGTGATTTTGAAACTATTAATCAGTTTCTAGGTTCACATCAAATAACGGATAGTGTTACTCAGATCAGGGTCTTTAGAGTCGGGGCTTCAGAACTGAAGTTAAAAGTTGACGGCCAGAGTCATTCATTCAGGCGTTACAAGAATACCGCGCTATTTACGCTTGAAGTGGACTCAAAATCTTTACCCGAACACTATCAATTGAGTGTCAATTATGATGGGATATGGCTTGATTTTTACGATCCCTATTGTTTTGGGCATCAACTCGATAGTCTCGCGTTGTATTTATTCAATCAAGGTAATCTACTTCAAGCATACGAACATTTTGGCGCACATTTGAAGACAATCGACGGTGTTTCCGGAGTTTTGTTCTCTGTTTGGGCTCCGAACGCTAAGTGTGTATCAGTTATTGGTGATTTTAATGCTTGGGATGTGAGAAATCACATCATGAGTAAACATGATAACGGTGTATGGGAGCTGTTTGTTCCTGGCGTTGACGTTGGCGCCATCTATAAGTTTAGCCTGTTATCCCTTGATGGTGCACGATTAGACAAAGCTGATCCTTTTGCCACTAAAATGGAAGTACCACCCGCCACAGGCTCGATTGTTTCGCCGCAACCCAAAACCCAGCTTAGTGATGCCAAGACTCCCTCTCAGGTTGATGAACCCATTAGTATTTATGAGGTTCATCTCGGCTCGTGGAAGCGCGTACCAGAGGAAGGTAACCGCTATTTAACGTATCGCGAGTTGGCAGATGAACTCATTCCCTACGTCACTCACATGGGCTTTACCCACATACAGTTGATGCCAGTATCTGAATATCCGTTTGATGGATCTTGGGGATACCAGCCTGTCGGTATGTTCACGCCTACGAATCGTTTCGGCAGTGCGGATGATTTTGCTTATTTTGTGCAGTCAGTAAAAGCGGCAGGATTGGGTATTTTGGTAGACTGGGTTCCCGGGCATTTTCCTAGTGACGAACATGGTTTAGCGCGATTTGATGGCACTCACTTATACGAACATGCCGATAAACGTCAAGGATTCCATCCTGATTGGAATACCTGTGTATTTAACTATGACCGGGCAGAAGTGAAGAGTTATTTGCTCTCAAGTGCAGCGTATTGGCTTGACGTATACGGCATTGATGGACTCAGAGTAGATGCCGTTGCTTCTATGTTGTATTTGGATTACAGCCGAAACGAAGGCGAATGGATACCTAACCAGTATGGTGGACGAGAGAATCTTGGTGCTATCTCTTTGTTGCAACAGGTCAATGCTGAGCTTTATAGCCGATATCCGAATACGATGATGGTTGCAGAAGAATCGACTGCGTGGCCCGGGGTTACGCGCATGACATCCGATGGTGGATTAGGCTTTGGTTTTAAATGGAACATGGGCTGGATGAACGACAGCCTAGAGTATATGAGTAAAGATCCTATTCATCGCCAATACCACCACAATGACATGACGTTTTCTATGGTCTATGCCTTTGACGAAAACTTTATTTTGCCCTTGAGCCATGACGAAGTGGTTCATGGAAAAGGATCATTGTTGTCGAAAATGCCTGGTGATAGATGGCAACAATTTGCCAATCTCCGAGCCTATTTTGGTTTTATGTGGGCGCACCCTGGAAAGAAATTGCTATTCATGGGAGGAGAGTTTGCTCAGAATGAAGAATGGAACCACGATACGAGTCTAAGTTGGCATCTAACTCACGATAATCAGCATGCCGGCGTTCAACAGTGTGTTCGTAATTTGAATCGACTGTATCGAGCAACTCCCGCGCTGCATCAGACAGATTGTGATCCATCTGGATTCGAGTGGCTGAGCGCTCATAACCACCAGGACTCAGTGCTAAGTTTTGTTCGTTTTGATAAAACCAAGCACAATCACGTTGTCGTTGTTTCAAATATGACGCCAAGTGTGAGAAATGGGTTTAGAGTAGGTGTACCTTCGAGTGGCAGATACACTGTTGCTTTGAATACTGATGACAGTGTTTATGGCGGGTCTGGCTATCTCTCACAAGAGCATTTCGACGCACACGACGAGGCATGGGACAATCAATCCCAAAGTATTATGTTAGATTTGCCACCATTGGCGACACTTTTTATCACACTTGAGGTTTAAGTTTGCATCAACCGTTACACTAGGGGAATTAAACGATGAAAACGTCGAAGGAAACACTAGGTAGTATTGAAAACGCACCGGAATTGACGCCATCGACCTTAAAGGACGATTTGGCAAGACACTATTTCTATACTCTAGGAAGAGATAAAGTCGGTCAGTGCAAGACAAATTTGTATCACGCGCTAGCGTTAACAATCAAGGACAGGTTGATTGATGGTTGGCGAAGTTCTCGCAACAAAGTAGATAGTCCGAAAACAAGACGAGTTGCTTATTTATCATTAGAGTTTCTAATGGGACGCAGCTTAAATAACGCTATTCTCAATCTCGATTTAGATGAGTCCGTACGTGAGGCATTGTTAACCCACGCGTCTGCGCTAGAGGACGTTGAAGAGGCTGAACACGATGCGGGGCTTGGTAACGGTGGTTTGGGTCGATTGGCCGCCTGTTTTTTAGATAGCTGCGCTAATCTCTCATTACCGGTAACGGGATATGGTATCCGCTATGAATACGGTATGTTTAATCAGCAGATAGACAATGGCCATCAAATTGAACACCCTGACCATTGGTTGAGAGAAGAAAATGTATGGGAGATTCGGGCTGCTGAATCAAGTCGTCGAGTCAAGTTCTTTGGTCACGTCACATCCTTCGTGGACAAAGCAGGAAAGACTCACTATCAATGGGTCAATACTCAAGATGTTTTGGCTGTGCCTTATGACATGCCGGTACCGGGAAGAAAAAATAATACCGTCAATACTCTGCGGCTTTGGAAGTCGGAAGCCACTGATGAATTTGACTTAAGCGAATTTAACGCTGGAAGTTATACCGACGCGGTTGCTGCTAAAAATAGCGCAGAACAGATCAGCATGGTGTTGTATCCCAATGATGCTAGCGAAAATGGTAAAGAGTTAAGGCTCCGTCAGCAATACTTCCTAAGCTCAGCGAGTCTGCAGGATATTATTGCTGAGTGGGTCGTCAGCCATGGTGAAGATTTCACTGATTTTGCGGAATATCATGTGTTTCAGCTAAACGATACTCACCCCAGTGTCGCGGTGGCTGAATTAATGCGAATTCTACTAGATGACCAAGATATGGAGTGGGATGCTGCATGGGATATTGTGACTCGTTCTATGGCTTACACAAACCATACCTTGCTCCCAGAAGCGCTCGAAAAATGGTCGGTTCCGTTATTCCAAAATCTCTTGCCACGTTTGCTCGATATCATCTATGAGATTAATGCAAGATTTCTGGTGCAGGTGGCCGCAAAGTGGCCTGGAGATACTCAGAAACTTCGTGATATGTCTATCATTGAAGAAGGTGATGTGCCTCACGTGAGAATGGCATACTTAGCCATTGTTGGCAGTTTCTCAGTTAATGGAGTTGCAGCTTTGCACTCGCGTCTACTGATTGACGGATTATTTAAAGAATTCGCTGCACTATCTCCAGAGAAATTCAATAATAAAACCAATGGTGTTACGCCAAGACGTTGGTTAGCCCATTGCAACCGACCCTTGAATCAAGTTATTTCAGAGTATATCGGTGACGAATGGGAAAACAACTTTAACTTAATCAGTCAATTGGCGAAACATGCCGAAGACGCATCCTTACACAAAGCATGGAAAGCGGCAAAATTAGAAAATAAACGTGCATTAGTTAAATTGATTAAAGAGCGTTGCCATGTTGATATCGACCCTCAAATGATGTTCGATGTACAAGTCAAACGGATCCATGAATACAAACGTCAACTATTAAATATTTTGCACGTAATACATCTTTATCAGCGTATCCGTTCAGGTAACGTGGACGGTATTGTCCCTCGCTGTGTCATTATTGGCGGTAAAGCAGCGCCGGGCTATTTTATGGCTAAGTTGATTATCAAACTCATTAACAATGTTGCGGCAGTCGTTAACAACGATCCTGTTGTATCTCAGTACCTTAAAGTAGTGTTTTTCCCAAATTACAATGTCACCGCCATGGAGAGTATTTGTCCAGCAACCGATTTATCTGAGCAAGTATCAACTGCCGGTAAAGAGGCATCTGGCACTGGTAACATGAAGTTTATGATGAACGGTGCTCTCACGATAGGGACACTCGACGGCGCGAATGTTGAAATTCGGGAGATGGTTGGTGAAGAGAACTTCTTCTTGTTTGGTGCTCGAACAGAACAGATTCAGGATGTTCTCTCGAACTATGAACCGGACAAAATTATTTCAGCGAGTACCGAGTTTTCTGCTGTTATGACATTGCTCGAGAGTGGCCACTTCAATGTCTGCGAGCCCAATATTTTTCAACCGATTATTGATTCAATCAGGAGTTCTTCTGATCACTGGTTGGTTGCTCACGATTTTGCGGATTATGTGCGTTGCCAACAAGAGGTTGAAGCATGTTATAAAGATACAAAACGTTGGACAAAAATGAGCATTTTAAACACCGCGTCTAGTGGTGCTTTCTCGAGCGATAGAACCATTGGACAATACGCAAAAGATATTTGGAATATTGAATAATTAAAGAAGGGATTCAAAGGAGATAAAAGGGTATGACAAATTCAACTAACCGGTATATCAGTAATCTAACGCGGGAAACTTATGCATTGATCCTTGCAGGTGGAAGAGGTTCTCGTCTGCATGAGTTGACTGACTGGCGTGCCAAACCAGCAGTTTATTTTGGCGGGAAATTTCGAATTATTGATTTTCCCCTATCAAACTGTATTAACTCGGGCATTCGCCGTGTGGGGATTGCAACTCAATACAAGTCCCACTCCCTTATACGCCACGTTAACCGTGCATGGGGACATTTCAAGAAGGAATTGGGCGAATCAGTCGAGATTTTACCCGCATCTCAACGTTATGGTGACGACTGGTATTGCGGTACTGCAGATGCAGTATTTCAAAACATGGATATTATTCGTCACGAATTGCCAAAATATGTCATGGTGCTTTCTGGTGATCACGTTTACCGAATGGATTACGGTGTTCTGATTGCGAAGCATGTGGCAACTGGTGCAGATATGACGGTTTGTTGTATTGAGCTTGATTGTGATGAAGCGGCAAATACCTTTGGTGTAATGACAGTTGACGACGAAAATCGCGTAAAAAAATTCAGTGAGAAACCTGCTGAGCCTGCCGAAGTTCCAGGTAAGCCAGGACGTTGCCTAGCGTCAATGGGTAACTACATTTTCAATACCGAGTTCTTGTTCGAACAGCTCAAAAAAGACGTTGAAACAGAAGGTTCAGGGCGCGATTTTGGCCACGATATTATCCCGTCTATCATTGAGCAGCATAATGTATTTGCTTTTCCGTTTAATGACCCAACCAATGATAGTGAGGCATATTGGCGAGATGTAGGTACATTGGATTCTTTCTGGGAAGCCAACATGGATCAGGTGAATGCCGAACCACAATTGGATTTATATGACCGCAGTTGGCCAATTTGGACTTATCAAGAGCAGTTACCGCCGGCAAAATTCGTTCATAACCAGGATGATCGCCGAGGTGTTGCGATTAATTCAACGGTTTCTGGTGGGTGTATTATTTCAGGTGCTACTATTCGTAGTTCATTATTATTTTCTGATGTTCATGTGCACTCGTACAGTGAGGTTACCGAGTCAGTTGTATTACCGGGGGTTGTGGTAAAACGTGGCGCAATTATTCGTAAAGCAATTATTGATCGAGGTTGTGAGATCCCAGCTGGATTGCAAATTGGTGTGGACAGAGACCAAGACATCCGAAACGGTTTCCGAGTGTCAAAGAAAGGGATCGTGCTGGTTACCCCAGAAATGTTGGAGCGTATCTCGCCAAAAAAGCGTGAAACAATGGCTCAAGAGGCCGAAGAGACACTTGCATAAAGGAGTTTGTTAATGCGGGTTTTAATGGTGGCATCTGAGAACGATGCGCTTCCTGGCTTTAAAGTTGGTGGTATTGGTGATGTACTGCGAGATGTTCCTAAAGCCCTTGTTGTTCAAGGTGTTGAGGTTGATGTTGTAGTACCCGATTATTTTGATCTTCACCGAACGGGCAATGCAGAGTGGGTCATGTCGTTATTTGTTGGATTCTGCGGACGACCAGAACAGGTTGAGCTGTTCAAGCTGCCATCAGAGACAGCAGGTGAGGCGACACAATGGTTGTTGTCTCACCCGTTATTCTCACAACATGGTTCAGTGTATTGTGACGACGATCATCACAGGCCATTTGCCACCGACGCTAATAAGTATGCCTTATTCTCAGTTGCGGTATGTGAATGGTTAACCAAAATGCCACAAAAACCCGACGTACTCCACTTGCATGATTGGCATGCAGCGACAATCGCGTCGTTAATTGAGTTCGATCAAAAGTATCAGGTATTGATGACCCTAAGAACCGTGTACACGGTTCATAACATTGCGTTGCAAGGTATTCGCCCATTTAAAGGTGATGCATCAAGTTTTGAACATTGGTTTCCGAATATTGGATATAATGGTCAGGTGCTATGCGACCCAAGATATCCCGACTGCTATAACCCGGTTGCCGCTGCCATCAATTTGTGTGACAAACTGCATTTAGTCTCACCTACCTATGCTGAAGAAGTTTTGCGTCCAAGTAATATTGCCGAAGGCTATTTTGGTGGTGAGGGGCTAGAGGCTCTGCTAAATCAACACCGTGGAAAGATTGTCGGGATTTTAAATGGTTGTGAGTACGCTGAAAGAAATGCGACATCCGTTAATCATACTGACTTTCTTCAAGAAACCGACTATCACATTATTCAATGGATGGCGAAATCGCCAATGGTAAAAACGTCTCAGTATTTAGCGCATAGAAGAGCACTTGCATGGTTAGAGGAGCTACCAGCAGGCCCCATGATGACCAGTATTGGACGCTTGACGGATCAAAAAGCACTGTTATTGAAACAAAGGAACAGTAACGGCACAGCACTTGATCGGATTTTAAAATTACTCGAGAAGTCAAAAGCAAGTTTAGTCATGATGGGCAGCGGTGATGCAAACCTTGAATTTGAAATTACACAACATATGGCTCGTCATGATAACTTTCTGTTTATCAACGGCTATAACCCAAAACTTTCTGACGACCTCTATGATTTAGGTGATATGTTCTTGATGCCTAGTTCATTTGAACCCTGTGGTATTAGCCAAATGATGGCTCTCAGAGCCGGACAGCCTTGTATTGTTCATGGTGTGGGTGGTCTGAAAGATACGATTGTAGACGGTTACAACGGTTTTATATTCAATGGTGAAAACTTAGCTCATCAAGCGGATGAAATGGTCTTGTGTGTAGAGAGAGCATTGCAAACGTTCAATACGCCGACGTGGGATAATATGGTGAAGCATGCCTTAGATTCCCGCTTTCTGTGGTCCGATTCTATGAAACGCTATATCGACGAGTTGTATCACTGAGAAGCGTAGCCAGAGAAGATTCGCTTTGGTATTGAGCCCAAGAGCAAGGGCACATTCTACCACCCATCGATTGAGTTACTTCCTTGGGCAGCTGGTAATCTCAATCCTGAGGCAAGCATCATTTTCTCAATGCATTGTCGAGCTCATAATTGAAGGGGTATATAAAGAAGAGGTAGTTTCGTGAAACAGAAAAACAACAAGTCTAAATTAGATAACTCTAATGATCCTGGTGATTTCATTCGAATGCAAACAGACGTTGCTTTATTGGATTCATTGGGAAAATCGAAACCATTGATGGCAATCGTCATTGTAGGCGTTTGTGCATTTTCAGGCTTCCTATATTTTTTATACACAATGGCAACCAAGTAACCGATACTTTTCGTGACTGGTTTGCTTTTCCTGCCAAGCTAATCTCAAAGTGTTCACGTTTGGCTGTTATTGAGATGAGTTGAACCAAGCATGGTGTCACAGTATGCAAGGCATTGTACTATACCAAAGCTCTGGGTGCTGATGAGTACTGCAACGTCGAATCATTTTATGTGTTTTTTACTAAAACGGCGAAAAGCCCAGCAGCTTGTTGCGTGGGAGTATGTCAAAAGGAACACTGTTTTCTAATCTTATCAACCTGTTGTACCAACGATTTAACGTCGGCTGATTGCCATAGTTTTTCAACGGATAACGGAAGTCGTCTGCGCCAGTTGGGATGTTCGGACACTGTACCGGGAATATTCACTTGTTCTTGTAAACACAGGAGATCTTCTAGGGGGATCATCTGCAATTGGCTGTTCGCCATGGCAAGGTAGCACTGCACTGCCGTGTTAAAAGTTTGATTTATCAATGGAGGTGTCTGAAGAGGGGATTGATGTTGCTCCAATACTCCTTCAAAAAGCAGTGCGTCCAATAACATTTGACGGTCGTCTAATCGAGCTTGTTGCTCTAAAGATGCCATTTGGCTTTCAGGATATAGGGCTAATCTTTCTCGCCATAGCAGGTCATTACCTTCCCACCAACTGCGTATCGTTGGTAAATCATGAGTTGAACCTGTGACCATAGATTCACTTTCATACATCTTGGGTTGTTTAAATAACCCAGACTCCCAACGTTCAAATAACAACACTTTATACGACAATATACCGTACTGTCTGAGTTTGTCTGAAAAACCATCGGGTACTGTTCCAAGATCTTCACCAATCACAACACATTGATTGAGTTGAGATTCGAGTGCGATGAGGGAAAATAATTCATCCATTGGGTATGTCATGTACACACCGTCTGTGGCTTTCATGCCGGGTGGAACCCAGAATTGACGCATGTAGCCGAGAATATGGTCGATTCGAATCGCGCCTCCATAGCGCATGTTAAACGCTAATATTCTGCGGAATTGACGATATCCAGTCAGTTTCATTTGTTCAGGATTGTATGGAGGCAAGCCCCAACTCTGGCCCATTGCACTAAGAGGGTCGGGCGGTGCACCTACAGAAGCACCGAGCACAAACTGAGATGGCTGTGACCAGACTTCAGAACCAGCATCATGGCAGCCAACGGCTAGGTCAATATATAACCCCGTCTTCATCTTATGTGCACGACACGTTGTTTGTATTTCGGACAACTGACAGTGAGCAATCCATTGTAAGAACTGGTAGTAACGGATACGCAATTGATGCTGAACGGCAAACTTTTTCACTTCAGGGTGTTCAGGATCGCGGTACGCATCAGGCCATTGTTGCCATCCAAATTGAGCCTCAGAAGACCAAAAGTGCTCAAACATGGCATTAAACAGTGCAAAGTGTCCGAGTTCTTGCCCTTCATCTTCACAAAATTGTGCAAAAGCATCATGGTCTGTCTGGCTGGCGTGATGTTCAAAATCTGCAAATAGGCTTGTCAATGCTGCGTCTTTGAGCTCCGTTACCTGATGATAATCCACTAATGATTGTTGCCGTAATCGCTTCACTTGATCAGATTCGGTAAGTGACTGTGCAACGGTATTTTTGTCGAAACCTGGAACCCTTTTAATATCAATATAAATGGGGTTGATGAATAGTCGAGTGGAAGGTGAGTAGGGGCTAAAATGTTCTGGAGCTGACCAGTAAAGTGGATGGATCGGGTTGATCCCTATGGTATCACATCCGTGCATCGCAGCATGCTCTGCGAACGACTTTAGCTCTGTAAAGCTACCAATTCCCCAATCATCTTGGCTTCTTAGGCTGTATATTTGACAGGCAATACCCCATTGCTTTTTTGTATCTGACAGAGAGTGACATTTTTCAGGGGTGACAGCGACGTCTGACTCCCAATGGTGATTATCAATAGTTAACTCGATTGTCCAATACCCCAGTTGCAATGGGGGTACCTGAATCTCAATCATGCAACGACTTTTATCTGGTTGCTCAGAGACTTCAGTGATTCGCCATTGTTCAGAAGGAACATAATGATAGGTTGTTGCCACCGTGTTCTTGTTGTTTAAGGTGAATGTCATGTTGCCTGAAGACAGTTTTTGCTTGCTAGGGAATGCAAAACTTATGCAGTGCTGTTCGCTGTTCTCAGTTATAAAATAAAGTGCTTTTAAAGGTGATTCGAAATCTCTGCAATCAATAGTCGAGTTTTGAGACACTGCTTTTGGTAGCCCCATAGCTGCGAGTATCGCATCTCGAGACTGCTGATTTAACGGAATATGTTCACCATTGCAGCTAGTGTAACTGTCATGCATGCCAACGGAACGGGCGATATTATTTAACTCATTCACGGGATGAATCCTCGTCTTTGGTGTCGATTGTTAGTGAGACATCTTCACTGTTGGGACGTAATTCGTTGATTGGCCGTGTTAAATCGCACTGATGAGTATTGACCTGATATTTTCCGGTGATGATGACACAACTTTTTCCCGTCACTGTCAGTTTGGTATCACTTGACGATTGAAGCGGATGACTGCTTTGCTGTGTCTTCATAGTGTCAACCTCAAGCACCCAATCGCAAGGAATATCAGGAAGTCGATATTGGACCGCTTTTTCGTCACCGTTAAAGATGATTAATAGTGTATCGTCCTGTATTCCGCTTGGCGCGATATTGTCTGACGTTAACTTGTTGAGAAGCATGGCAAAGGATTTGTTATCAGCATCATCCCATTCCTGTTGCTCCATCAGATATCCATCAGGATTTAACCAACAAATGTCAGGTAATCCCATATGATTGTGAACGGTTCCATGTTGATAATCATGCCTGTTTAATAATGGATGACGTTTTCTAAATTGGAGTAAAAACTGAGTGAACTCAAATAGCCTATCTGCGCTGTCGTGAGAATCCCAATCCAACCAAGAAATTTCATTATCTTGGCAATAAGCGTTGTTATTTCCCAGTTGTGAATTGTTCCGTTCGTCACCTGCGAGGAGCATCGGAGTACCTTGGGCTACGAGCAGTGTGGTTAATAGATTACGCTGCTGTTGCTCTCTTTTGGCAATGATTTGTTGGTCATCTGTAGGGCCTTCAACGCCAAAGTTATAGCTATAATTACACCCATGACCGTCTCTGTTATCCTCAAGGTTTGCTTCATTGTGTTTGTCGTTATATTGGGTGAGGTCAGCCAAGGTGAAGCCGTCGTGGGCGGTGATGAAATTAATACTAGCAGCGGGGCGACGCCCGTGATGCTCAAAAATATCGCTCGATCCATGAAGTCGCTTGGCAAGCTCTGATATTTTACCGCTGTCACCGCGCCAGAATTGACGAATGGTGTCTCTAAATCGATCATTCCACTCATTCCAATTAACGGGGAAGTTGCCTAGCTGGTATCCCCCCATCCCAATGTCCCATGGTTCAGCAATGAGTTTGATACTGCTCAAAACAGGATCTTGGTTAATGGCTTTAAAAAACGCACTGTACTTATCAAAACCATCCCGCTCTCGGCCGAGAGCACTGGCTAAATCAAAACGAAATCCATCAACACCCATATACTCAACCCAATAGCGAAGACTATCCATCACGAGTTGCAAAACACGAGGATGCTCAATGTTTAGAGTATTACCGCACCCTGTATGATTGATGTAATAACGCTTATCATTGTGTTTGAGCTGATAGTAGGAGGCGTTATCAATACCTTTGAAGCTGAAAGTGGGGCCAAGTTCATTGCCTTCAGCTGTGTGGTTGTAGACAACATCCAGTAGCACTTCAAATCCAGCTTCATGCAGTGTTTGAACCATTTCTTTAAACTCTGATAGGGCATGTCGCTTTGCATATCGTCCAATCGGAATAAAAAAGTTGATGGTATTGTAACCCCAATAGTTACAAAGCCCTTTCTCTTGTACAAAAGGTTCGTCCGCAAAAAAATGTACAGGTAGTAACTCAACCGTGGTCACGCCCAGCGACTTTAAGTAATGTATGCTTGCTTCACTTGATAGTCCTTTGTACGTTCCTCTCAACGTCTCTGGGACACCAGGATTGAGTTGGCTAAAACCTTTCACGTGAAGTTCGTAAATGATGTGCTCGGTAGATTCATATTGTTGAACTCGAGGCATTCTTGCGTCTGGTGCCATGATCACGCACTTTGGCATTGCATGCGCATTGTCCTCGGTATCCATGACAAGATCACTATCGTGGTGAGATTCGTCAAACCCTAGATGACAACTGTCCCATTCGATATCACCTGTGAGTTGAAGGGCATAGGGATCAATGAGGAGTTTGTTTGGATTGAATCTGTGACCATCGTGTGGTGCGTATGGGCCATATACTCGGTAACCATAGGTCATGCCTGGCGTCAGGTGCGGAACATATCCGTGCCAGACCTCATTAGTGTATTGGGGAAGCACAATTCTTTGTTGTTCAATTTTGCCTGTCTCATCATACAGACATAACACTATTTTCGTGGCATTCGCTGAAAATATGGCAAAGTTCGTGCCTTTTCCATCAAATTTTGCACCTAAAGGGTAGTGTCGTCCTGATTCTACAATGTACATAACAAACTCGTCTTGTTGTTATTAAATGAATAGAAACCAACTCGGCAATCAGTAAAGTAGGTTGATGATCAAGAGTTAGCATCGCAATAAATGATAGAGTAATCAGGAGTATAGTATTGATATCTGCAACATGAAATAGATATTCAATGAATAATCAATAAAATAAAAAGGCCACCCGTGGAGTCAGGGATGTCCGGATTTTATCGACATCAGAATTTCTGGAATAGTCGCTATAAACTCGAACTATTAGTTACGGGAGAGGGTAAGTAAATTGAGCGCTATCAGCAGAGATATAACGCTCAATCTGCAGACAACTTACTTATGACGTTCTCTTAATACACCGACAACGTCTTTCATAGACAAATCACTCGCTTGAAGTAAAACCATCAAGTGGTACATGAGGTCCGCTGCTTCATTTTTTAATTCATCAAGGTCTTGAACGGTTGCTGCAAGCGCCGTTTCTACGCCTTCTTCTCCCACCTTTTGCGCTATACGCTTGATACCCGATGCATAGAGTTTTGCAGTGTAACTGCTGTCCGCATCAGCCCCTTTGCGCTCTGCAATCAGAGTTTCAAGCTGTGCGAGAAAACTATAGTCTGCACAATCTACGTCTAACCAACAGGTTTCACTGCCTGTATGGCAGGTTGGGCCGTTTGGATGCGCTAAAATTAACAGTGAATCGTTGTCGCAATCACTGTTAACACTGACTAGATTCAAGGTGTTCCCCGAGGTTTCTCCCTTAGTCCATAGACGCTGTTTAGACCGACTGAAAAACGTGACATGCCCGGTTTCTAAGGTTTTTACTAACGCATCGTGATTGAGGAACCCTTGCATCAATACTTTGCCAGAATTAGCATCTTGCACAATACCTGGGATTAGTTCGTCCATTTTTTCCCATGCAATGGATTGGGTGTTTTCAAGTGTTATTTTCATGAGCGCATCTCGATATTGTGTGAGCGAAGGTAGTTTTTTAGTTCTGCGATTTCAATGATGGACTTGTGAAATACTGATGCAGCTAGTGCACCATCAACATCGGCTTGTTTAAAAACATCGGCAAAGTGTGACATTTCCCCAGCACCGCCAGAAGCGATAAGTGGTACCTGACAAGCGTTTCGGATCAGGGTTAACTGTTCAATATCATAACCACGACGCACCCCATCTTGATTCATGCAATTTAAGACAATCTCTCCGGCACCTTGTTGTTGAACCTCGTTAACCCAGTCAGCCGTCTGCCAGGTGGTCTTTTGAGTTCTGGTCTCGTCACCGGTGAATTGATAGACTTCATATTGCCCGGTTTCTACGTTGAAGTGGCTATCAATGCCAACAACAACGCATTGTTGGCCATACGTGTCATGAAGACGTTTTATCAAGCTCGGGTCAGCAAGCGCTGGACTGTTAATTGAAATTTTATCCGCGCCCATCAATAAAATTTCGCCTGCATCTTCCACAGATTTAATACCGCCGGCGACACAAAATGGAATATCAATGACTTCTGCAACTCGGCTTACCCAACTTTTATCTACCACTCGCTGATCACTAGAGGCGGTAATATCATAAAACACCAATTCGTCTGCGCCAGCTTTAGCATAACGCTCTGCTAACGGAACGATATCGCCGATAGTTTCATGGTTTCTAAATTGCACCCCTTTAACTACCTTCCCATCGCGGACATCTAAACAAGGAATAATACGTCTTGCTAACATATTACTTACCCCACACGTCGAATGCGGTGTCGAGGGTAAACTTACCTTCCAGTAATGCACGCCCAAGTATCACATTTTGAACACCCGTTGGTTTCAATTGCGCAATATCGTCTAAGGAACCTATGCCGCCAGAGGCTTGCCAAGAAATAGTCGGAAATAATTCCACCATAGACTCATAGAGCCCTTTATTTGCGCCTTGTAGAGTGCCGTCCTTGCTAATGTCGGTACACAAAACATGTTTTGCCCCTGCTTCAACAAAGCCGTGCAAAAGAGGCTCAAGCTCTATACCGCTGTCCTCTTGCCAGCCATGAGTTGCAATCATTTTCTGGCCATTAGCATTAATGTTGACGTCAAGGGCGAGTACAATGGCGTCAGCTCCATAAGTTGCTATCCATTGTTTCACCAACTCAGGTTGTTTTGCCGCCAACGAACCAATGACAACACGATCAACGCCCGCAGACAAAAGACCTTGAACATCGGCTTCGTTACGAACACCGCCGCCGGCTTGAAAAATCATGTCGGAAGATTTCACCATATTACTGATTAATTCAAGTTGACGTTTGCTGGTGTCTTTGGCACCGGTTAAATCTACAATATGCAAGCATTTGGCACCCATTTCGGAGTAGTAGGTCGCAAGTTCAATAGGGTTTTTAGCATATTCAGTTTTCTGTTCGTAGTCACCTTGATACAAACGAACGACTTGACCATCAATAAGGTCAATGGCAGGTATTAACATTTTATTGGACCCTTTCTATAAAGTTTTTTATCAGCTGTGCACCAACTTGCCCCGAACGTTCAGGGTGAAACTGAACACCATACATGTTCCCTTTTCCTATGGCGGCGGAGAATGCTTTCCCATAATCGCATGTGGCTAGGGTGTATTCTCCAACAGCAACGCTGAAGCTATGCACGAAATAAAAGTAACTGTGTTGCGGAATATCGGCAAAGAGAGGATGCCCGTCAGGGTATTGAATCTGATTCCAGCCCATATGAGGTAAACGAAGATCACCCACCTGCATTCGCTTAACACTAGCATCGATTTTACCAAGGCACGAGACATCGCCTTCCTCTGAGAATGTTGTGAGTAGTTGCATACCTAAACATATACCGAGTACTGGCTGCTGGAGCTGGCAAACTAACTCCACCAGTTGCTTATTATTCATACTACTCATTGCCGCTGCTGCGGTACCAACACCGGGAAGAAAGAGTTTATCGGCATCAGAAATGATCGCGGGATCATCTGAAACCGTGACTTCATAGCCGAGTCTTTCAATGGCGAATTTGACCGATGATATGTTGGCACAGCCGGTATTTACTATGACTAACTTCACTACAAAGCCCCTTTACTGCTGGGTAGTTCATCACCTTGTTTCTTAATGGCTTGACGCAAGGCTCGGCCAAAGACTTTAAATAGGCTTTCCACTTGATGGTGCGCATTGCCGTCAGTGGTTGATAAGTGCAGAGAGACGCCCATACTGTCACTTAAAGAGCGGAAGAAGTGAGGAACCATTTGGGTTGACATTTCACCGACATTTTCTTGAGTGAAGTTTGCACTGAATTGCAAGTAAGGTCTGGCCGAGATATCGAGTACACATTCTGCTTTGCATTCATCCATGGGTAAGGCAAAACCAAAACGCCCAATGCCGCGCTTATTGCCAAGCGCTTTGCGCATAGCATCACCGAGGGCTAGCGCAGTATCTTCCACACTATGGTGATCATCAATGTGATAGTCGCCGCTTACAGCAACGTCCATGGTAAATCCGCCGTGAGTTGCGATTTGGTCAAGCATGTGATCAAAAAAGCCAAGTCCAGTGCTGATAGAAGAGGG
The DNA here is from genome assembly GCA_964230195.1 of Alteromonadaceae bacterium. Lineage (GTDB taxonomy): Bacteria > Pseudomonadota > Gammaproteobacteria > Enterobacterales > Alteromonadaceae > CAXRGH01. The sequence continues at coordinate 23,904 of CAXRGH010000257.1, read as the reverse complement.
CTTGTGTTGGTCTAAGTTGACGGAGACTTTGATATCTGTTTCAGAGGTTTTCCTGTGGACGGTGGCCGTGCGAGCATCATTCAGTAGTTGGGCTTCAATATCGAGCCACGATAGGGTATCGCGATTGTATTTAATACCCGGTATTCCCATGTTTTCAGCGAGTTGTACATCGGTATCGCGGTCACCAATGACGAAAGAACGTGTAAAATCCACTTTACCTTGCTGCAAGTAATCTTTTACCAAACCGAGTTTTGGCTTTCTGCAGCTACAGTTATCTTCCTCAAAATGAGGACAAATCAGCACATCACTGAAGTGAATACCTTGCGATTCGAATACGTGCATCATTTTGTTGTGGGGGGCATCAAAATCAGCTTGAGGAAAACTATCGGTCCCCAGGCCGTCTTGGTTCGAGACCATAACTAGTGTAAAACCAGCGTTTTGAAGCCGACTCAATACAGGCAGTACCATAGGCTCAAATACCAATTTTTCTAAGGAGTCGAGTTGTTTATCGACTGCGGGCTCTTCGACAAGCGTACCGTCTCGATCAATAAATAAGATGGCTTGTTGGCTCATGATAATTCCTTAACACGTTCAGAAAATTGAGTAATAGCGGTCATTAGACGTTGATTTTGTGCGTCACTGCCAATGGATAGGCGTAAGCAGTTGTCTAGGTTGACTTGTTTGGATTGGTCTCGGACCAAAATGTTTAAATTAACTAGGTGATCCATTAACGCTTGTTTGTAGGGTACTCGAACCAAAACAAAGTTTGCTTTTTGGTCTCCAACCACCTCAAGTTCGGGGAGTTTACGGAGGCTCTTTATCAGCGAGGATTGCGTCTCTTGTAGAACGCTGACTTGCCTCTTGCACGTTTCAATGCCTGTTGAGCTAAGGGCTTTACTCGCGATTTGCGCGACAGGGTCGGCGATAGGGTAAGGCGCAATAACCTTAAGCAGCGTTTCAATAACATCGGCTGACGCGAGGGTAAAGCCGCAACGAATTCCGGCAAGGGCGAACGCCTTAGACAAGGTGCGTAAAATCACAACATTGTCGTACTGTTCAAGCAGGTCACAGTGATTCTCGTCCGGTGAGAATTCAATGTATGCCTCATCAATAACAACCAAAGCGGTGTCACCGAAGTGTTGGATAATTGATTCAATATCGGTTTTCGAGGGGACTGTACCCGTTGGATTATTTGGCGCACAGATGAATACCAATTTGACTCCAGTTTTGTGCGCATTGATGGCGGCTACGTCCAACTCAAAATTGGGCAGCAGCGGCGCAACTTTAACGCCTACATTGAAGGTGTTTGCGCTGATAGCATACATTCCGTATGTAGGGGGGCAAATAAGCACATTGTCTACGCCAGGTTGGCAAAATGCGCGTATGAGTAGTTCAATGCCCTCATCAGCGCCACGACTGACTAGTACCTTTGATGGGTCCAAATTAGTATATTGACTGTAGGCCGAAATCACTTCAGATGGCTGACAATCAGGGTAGCGATTAAAGTGTTCATCCTTTACTAAATAGCCGTTAGCAAAGGGCGATTCATTTGCATTCAGCCAATCGCCTTGACTGTCAGCGCCGCTGAAAATGCGTCGTGCTGATTGGTATGGTGTTAGCTGTGCAACTGTCGTTGTTACCAGTTTATCTGCGATGCTCATTGGTTTTTCTCCATAGCTGCTAGGCGAATCGCAACCGCATTTTTGTGAGCGTCAAGGCCTTCGGCGTCAGCGAGTGTCATGATGCAATTCCCGAGAGCTTTTAGACCGTCCTGGCTGAGTTCCTGAACCGTAAAACGGCGGCAAAAATCAGCGAGCCCTAAGCTTGAGTAGTTTCGAGAATATCCGTAAGTTGGTAGCACGTGGTTGGTTCCACTCGCATAATCACCGGCTGATTCAGGAGACCAAGCACCAAGGAAAATACTGCCCGCATTTTTCAGGTATTGTAGGCAGTCCCTCGGGGCTGAAGTTTGAACGATGAGATGCTCGGGAGCATAGCGATTGCTGACTTCAATGGACTGGGAAAGACTGTCGGTTAGGATGTAGCGGCTATTTTCCATCGCAACAGATGCGATATCTTGACGGCTCAATTCCGCTAATTGAGCATTAACAGCCGCTTGTGTTGCCTCAATCAATGCTTGAGAATCACTCACCAAAACAGCTTGTGAGTCTTTACCGTGCTCAGCTTGAGATAGCAGGTCAGATGCAACGAATGCTGGATTGGCATCTTTGTCTGCAATAACTAATACTTCTGAAGGGCCTGCTGGCATATCAATTGCCGCACCCGCTGGGTCGGTACTCACTTGTTGCTTGGCTTCCGTCACAAAACTGTTGCCAGGGCCATAAATTTTATCAACTTGTGCAATTGACTCTGTCCCGTATGCCATTGCTGCAATAGCCTGTGCGCCGCCCACTAAATATATTTCATCAATGTCGCACAAGGATGCCGCGTAAATAATTTCTTTAGCTATTTCACCTTCTGCATTTGGAGGGGTGCACAAGACTTTGCGTTGACATCCGGCGACCTGTGCAGTAGCTCCAAGCATTAACACTGTTGATGGAAGTGGCGCAGTACCGCCGGGTATGTATAGACCGACACTGTCCAGAGGAACATTGTGCAGTTCGCAAACCACCCCTTTGATTGTTTCAACAGTTACATCATCAGTTTTCTGCGCTTGATGAAATTGGAAAATCTGGGAGTAAGCGAGTTGTATTGCCTGTTTTATATCGTTTGGTAGTTCATCTGTTGCGGTTTGTCTTTGCCTCTCTGATAGTGCCAATGATGTCAATTGAGCGCCATCAAATTCCGCGGTCAGTGCCAACAGTGCGTCATCACCCTCTACTTTTACGCGAGTCAATATGCCACCGACGATCTCACTCAGCGATTGACTATTTGCTTGGGCGGGGCGAGCAAGTGATTCAGCTTGCTCAATGGGGGATAGATGGTTCCAAGTCATATTCATGATACTGGCCTCAACCCATCATTTTCTCAATAGGCATCACTAAAATTGAACGGCAACCAATGGCCTTTAATTGCTCCATTGTTTCCCAGAATAGATTTTCTGAGCTCACAACGTGTACGGCGACAGTGTCTTCATTGCCTGCTAGCGGTAAAACGGTTGGATTTTCAGTTCCCGGAAGTAATTGCTTTACTTGCTCGAGCTGAGAAACGGGCGCGTGGAGCATTATATATTTACTTTCTTTAGCTTGCATAACGCCAGCCATACGCGGAAGAAGTGTATCAATTAAGCTTTGTTTTTCAGTTGGTAATTCACCAGTGCGCTGGATAAGGACGGCTTTCGATTTGAAAATTTCGTCTTTTTCAATCAGACCGTTTGCCTCTAAAGTCGCGCCAGTTGAAACTAAGTCACAAATAGCATCCGCAACACCCGCGCGAGGGGCTACTTCGACTGAACCTGTCAGCATTACTGCTTGCGCGTCTACTTTCTTTTCAGCAAAGTAGCGCTCGAGAAGATACGGGTAAGTTGTAGCGACTTTCTTACCATTTAATGAGTAAACGTCGTCATATTGCATTTCGTTTGGCACTGCCAACGAAAGGCGACAACCACCAAAATCTAGCTTTTTGAGCACTGAAAACTCAGATGGTTTGTTGCTCGCTTGACGTTCGAGCATTTTCTCTTCGAGTTCATTTTCGCCAATAAAACCAAGGTCGACCACGCCATCCATAACAAGACCAGGGATATCATCATCTCTCACGCGAAGTAAATCAATGGGGAGGTTCGTAGAGTGGGCAACGAGCAGCCTATCGCGGATAGAAAGTTTTACGCCTATGGCTTTCAATAAGCGCATACTGCCTTCGTTAAGTCGGCCTGATTTTTGAACTGCAATGCGAAGTCTGTTTGTGTCGCTCATATAATGTTTCCTTTTTAAAATACTTTCACTGGGCCTTATACGAAAAAACCCCGAAATGTTTTCCGGGGTTTGTGTTTGTTATACCACCGGAAGACACACAATATCCCTTCCGGTTAAAAACCAGAAAGGATTAGCTATGATGGTGAAAATGGCTCTGGTTAACTAACATAAAATATTCCTTCAAATCGCCCGTTATGGAAAAGGGCTCACACTGTTCGTTTAAACTTTCGTGTTTGGACCACGTAATTAAAGTACTCATGTTTGCTGCGGATAAAGTAACTAAGATACCGCGCAATTGCAACTGACCGCGGCAAAAAAAAGCTAATTAATAAGACTTATGTTGTATATCTAATGCGTTTATTGATATTTATACTGTTTAGAAACAGTAACCAGCTAATACAGCTACGTTTTTTTAGATTTTAGGATCATTTGAGGGACTGATTATGAGTACGGACTTAACATTCAACACCATGCCGAGGCAAGGACGTGTTGCCGTTAAAAAAGACGAATATAAAATTGGGGAAATCAATAAGGATAGAAAACTAAAGGCCCTCAATGAAGATGACCAGTCGTTAGAGCAAGAGGCTATGAAGGTAAAAGCGGTTGCACCTGAACCAGATGATCTGACTGATGATCAAGGTATAGATGACGAGGACGATAAACCACATTTTGATGCATTTGCATAAATAAACCCTTCAGTAACCTAAATATTAATCACACATTAACGGCAACATCTGTAATAATAGCGATTCTTCGCAGCAAAACAGATGATCTATGAGCAAAGTTAGAAAAGCCTTCTCAAAATCAGGCGCATTGGCATCAGCAATTGATGGATTTAATGCCCGTGAGGCACAGATTGATATGGCTCTCGCCGTTGAAAAGTCAATAAAACAGAAAAGCCAGTTAATTGTGGAAGCAGGAACAGGTACTGGAAAAACCTTTGCTTATCTTGTTCCTACGTTAATGAGCGACAAAAAAACCATCATTTCAACTGGGACTAAAAACCTCCAAGAACAGTTGTTTGCGCGTGACCTGCCATTGATCAAAGGTGCACTCGGGGCACACCATAAACTGGCATTGCTAAAAGGGCGAAGCAATTATCTATGTACGTATCGCTTAGCTCAGCACATGAAAAGTAGTGCTCTGCAAGACAAGGTAGTTTTGAATCAACTTTCAGAAGTTAAAACATGGTCAACCACGACTAAATCGGGTGATATGGGAGAACTTAACACGATACCTGAAGATGCACGTGTTTTGCCGTTTGTTACCTCGAATGCTGATAATTGCATGGGGCGGGATTGTCCTGACTACGAGGACTGCTATTTGGTCAAGGCTCGTCGAGAGGCAATGGATGCTGATGTTGTGGTAGTTAATCATCATTTGTTTTTCGCTGACATGGCCCTAAAAGATACGGGATTTGGTGAACTGATCCCAGAGGCTGATGTTATTGTGTTTGATGAATCACATCAAATTCCAGAAATTGCCAGTGAATATTTTGGGGAGGCTGTGTCTACACGTCAATTGTCAGAATTGGCAAAAGATATCGAGTTACTCTATCGCACTGAAATGAAGGACGCGGAGCAACTAAGTAAGGTTGCAAAAAAGTTAGCGCTTGGTGCCGCTGATTTACGCTTGTGTTATCCCGAAAAGCCACAGCGTGGCAATTGGGCATTAGAGCTTAGCCAAACGTCTATTTCCCGCCAGGTTGAGCGTTTAGAAGAAAATCTTGGTCTCTTGTATGATGTGATGAAAGTTCACGTAGGAAGAAACAAAGCGTTAGACGCGCTATTTGAGCGCGTTATTAGCTTTCGCCAAACATTGAAAAAAGTGAATGATGTGACAGCCACGGGCGTTAGTTTGTGGTACGAAACAACCCAAAAGCACATGGTATTGCATTTAACTCCACTGACTATTGCTCCACGCTTTGCACAATTTGTCACAGAGCCTAAACGCTCATGGATATTTACGTCTGCAACTTTGATGGTGGGCGATAGTTTTGAACATTACAAAAATCAGATGGGATTATACACCGCCGAGACCCTGTCGTTGGACAGTCCATTTGATTATCCAAATCAAGCAATGTTGTGTGTTCCGCGATATTTGCCCGAGCCCAATGCGAGGGATATGAGAGCGAAACTGGTTGACGTGGCTGCTGAACTCGTGGCGGCTAGTCATGGTCGCTGCTTTTTATTGTTTACCAGTCACGCAGTATTAAGGCATGTTGCATCGGAGTTGGAAAGTCGTGTTGATAATCCACTGCTAGTGCAAGGCACGACAAGTAAGAGTGTATTGTTAAAGCAGTATCTGGAAGATCAAAGTGCCGTATTGCTTGGAACAGGTGCTTTTTGGGAAGGTGTTGATGTTCGCGGTAATGATTTGATGTGTGTCATGATTGATAAACTGCCATTCGCTGCGCCCGATGATCCGTTACTTCAAGCGCGATTAGATGATTGCAAGAAACGCGGATATAATGGATTTACTGCAATTCAAATACCGAAAGCTGTGATTGCACTAAAACAAGGTGCCGGCAGACTGATTAGAGACAAATTTGATAAAGGAGTTTTAGTTATTTGTGACAATCGATTAGTAACAAAAGACTACGGAAAGACTTTTGTCAGCAGTTTGCCCAATATGAAACGTACGCGAGATTTAGACCAAGTTGTCTCCTTTCTCCACTCGATAACAGAAGAGCCCAGTTAACATGACCAATATTTTAGTTTTAGATACCGCAACCGAAGCGTGCTCAGTCGCGCTACAGGTCGGAAATAAAACCTATTCTCGTTTTGAAGTATGCCCTCAACAACATTCACAGCGTATCCTTCCCATGATTGACAGCGTGTTAAGGGAAGCTGGTATTTCGTTAAATGAGCTTGATTGCTTAGCCTATGGTCGAGGCCCAGGAAGTTTTACTGGCGTTCGAATTGCTTCCGGAATTATACAAGGGTTGGCAATTGGCACTGACCTACCGGTTGTTGGGGTATCTACCCTTGCCGCGATGGCTCAGCAAGCATTCATGACTGAGGGAGCTTTGAATATCTCCGCTGCTATTGATGCCCGTATGAACGAAGTATATTTTGCACACTATGAAGTTGAAGATGAAATAGTGTTAGAGCAGATCCCTGAGAAGGTTGAAGCGCCGGAGAAAGTGAATGTAGGCCTGACCGATCTTGGTCTCATTACCGCCGTAGGGACTGGATGGAATGCATACGATACACTCTCAATAGGGCTCGATCTTGCGATCAAACAGGATATTGCTTATCCTAATGCTTTGTACATGCTGCCATTAGCGATTCGCGATTTCCAGCGAGGGATGGCGGTACCTGTTGAAGAGAGTCAGCCGGTTTACTTGAGAGATAAGGTGACCTGGAAGAAGTTGCCTGGTCGTGAGTAAATGATGAGAGAGATTGAGTGAATATCTATCAGTCAATAATTGCAGCTAACCACACGGTTAATTACGCAGACACCACAAAGCGTGCCTCAGTTAAGCCTGAGGTGACTGATCCTCAATTGCGTCCCGAATTACCGCAGGCAAAACTCTCATCGGAGTCTGTTGTCAAACGTGGTAATTCAGAGTCCTTCTCGAAAGCAGAACATTACTTTCATCAGAAAAAATCTCACCAGGATAGCCCGGATGCCAAAGCGCAAAAGGCATTAACTGCCTACGGTAGCCTTGATAAAGAAGAAAAGAGAGAGGAAGTTCAACAGCTCATGGGAGTAGATACATTTGCTTAGCGTGAATAAAATTCATTGCTAAATAATCGCTATTCAGCTTATATTCATTTGAGACATTTAGACTGATACGAAAGCGTTGAAGTTTTATTTATTCGAATCGTTTCAGCATACAGGAGTCGGGTTATGTTTCGTTTATTATCCATTATTTCTATCATCCCCATTATTTTGACTGGTTGCAGTTCAACCCCCGAAAGCCTTGAGGTGAAAGAGGGAGTTCAACTAGTCAATTACAAACAAGCCAGTGCACAGCCTGAACAACAACGAGGTAAATTGGCGTTGTGGGGCGGGGTGATTGCCTCTATTAATAATCAGGCTGAATCAACTGTGCTCCAAATAACTCAATTTCGGTTAACCGCCAGGGGGGAGCCCGTTGTTGAAGATAACAGTGAAGGGCGTTTCCTTGTTTATGTTGAAGGCTTCTTGGATCCTATGATATATCAGGTTGGAAGACGCTTTTCGGTGATTGGCCAACTCGGCGGTATTGAGCCAGGTGACGTTGGTGACTATACCTATGAGTTTCCAGTGCTTCATGCCGATGGTTTTCATTTGTGGCCTGAGCAAAATACCACGGTGACTCAAGTCGACGTGTGGCCTCGTCACGGTCATTTAAGTTGGGGTATATGGCCGTTTCATAGTTACTACGGTCCAACGCCTTACCGCACAAGAATCATCACTCGTCACGCTGATCGACGTTCGTCTAATGTCGTAAATTCGTTTATGAACAACGATAGTACAAAACCGATGAAGCAGACAAAGCCAGCAAAAAAGCAGAAAAAGCAATTCAGTCCTGTACCGGAACGGGATTACAGACCGAGCAAAAAAGTGGAACCTTAACATACAAAACAGAAAGGCGACGAGAGTCGCCTTTTTCGAGTCTATGATGAAACCCTACACTATACACACAGCAAACTATGCTATTGAGGCTCTCAGGCAAACGGGCAGCAATGGACACACTATTCTCGCTTTGCACGGTTGGTTAGACAACGCGGCTAGTTTTCTGCCGCTTTCTCAGCACCTAAAACAGTATACCTTGATTGCTATTGATATGGTGGGTCATGGTAACAGTTCCCACAGAAGCACAGACGCACATTATCATTTGATGGATTGGGTACAGGACCTATATCAAGTACTTGAGGCTTTGGACATACAAAAAGTCATCTTGCTTGGACATTCGCTGGGTGGAATCGTCAGTAGTGTATTTGCGGCTTGTTTTCCAGAGCGGGTGGAAAAACTAATAATGATCGAGTCTGCAGGCCCTTTATCAAAAAGCCCTGATACTAGCGCAACGCAAATCCGAGATTCAATCTTGAGTCGCGAAAAGGCATTGCACTCTAAAGTCAAACACCCAAAAGATTTAACGTCCGTTGTTAGGGCTCGTATGCTAGCCGGTAATTTAAATGCAGAACATGCCGAATTGTTAGTTACACGAAACCTTGTTCGCGTTCAAGAAAACTGGCAATGGCGTTCTGATCCTAGACTTCGAACCTTGTCATCTTTACGTTTAACTGACCCTCAAGCGGAAAATATAGTTGCCAATATAGATTCCCCCACTAAGCTGATACTAGGCGAGAATGGATTCGAGAAAATTGTCCGTCTGGTAGAACAACGTAAAAACCTGTTTAAAGACATCACTTTAGCGACTGTACCAGGAGGACACCATTGTCACATGGAGTTTCCACAAGAGACAGCGGCTTTGATCGATTCATTTTTGAAGTGAAATAAGATTTTTGGTTTAGCTGTTTAAAAGTTGGTAATTATTTCGTAAACTGATCACAACTTTTTAACAGGTAAGATGAGTTGAGTTTGTCAGAAACGTTGAACCGTGGTGGCAAACCATCAAAACTATAATTCTAAGGATTCATTTGTGGCTAAAGAGTGGCTTAACCAGTATCAAGAAGGCGTTCCTGCCGAAATCAACCCAGAACACTATAATTCGCTTGTTGAAGTGATAGAGCAGTCGTTGTCTGATTTTGCTCAATCAACGGCATACATTAACATGGGTTCTAGTATTACCTACAGCGAACTCGATGCGCTATCGTTAAAGTTTGCATCGGCATTGCAACGTGATGGATTTAAGGTGGGTGATGCTATTGCGGTTATGATGCCCAATTTACTGCAATATCCCGTTGCTATTATGGGGATACTACGCGCAGGTATGACAGTTGTTAATGTTAATCCGCTGTATACCGCGAGAGAATTGGAGCATCAACTAACGGATTCCAATGCGAAAGGCATAGTCATTGTTGAAAATTTTGCCGCTACTTTTTCTGCTATTGCTGAAAATACCAACGTTCAGAAGGTTTATTTAACGCAGCTGGGTGACATGCTTTCACCAATTAAAGGCTGGCTGGTTAATAGCGTGGTCAAATACGTCAAAAAAATGGTTCCTCCCTTTGACATTTCCAACGCAAAATCATTTGTGAAAACGGTCAAATCCGCCAATGAAAAAACATTTGTTAAGCCGAGTGTTAGCGGGGATGATATCGCGTTTCTTCAATACACAGGAGGAACAACAGGGGTTTCAAAAGGGGCAATGTTAACCCACCGGAACATGGTCGCAAATTTAGAGCAAGCTTCAGGTGTGATAGGACCTGTATTGACCCAAGAGGCCGAAATGGTTGTTACAGCATTGCCGCTGTATCATATATTCGCTCTTACAGCCAATTGTCTGACTTTTATGAAGTTTGGAGCAACCAATTTATTGATTACGAATCCTCGCGATATGCCAGGTTTTGTAACAGAGTTGAGTAAGTATCCATTTACTGTTTTAACAGGCGTCAATACGCTGTTTAATGGTCTCTTGAATACTCCAGGCTTTGATAAACTTGATTTTTCAAAATTTAGAGTGACTCTTGGTGGTGGTATGGCGGTTCAGGCTCCTGTTGCTGAACGCTGGCAACAGGTCACTAAACACCCGCTACTCGAAGCATATGGTTTGACAGAGTGTTGCCCAGCGGTGACTATTAACCCAATGAACCTGGAGAGTTATAGTGGCTCTATCGGTGTACCTGTACCCTCGACCGATGTGAAATTAGTGGATGCAGATGGTAATGAAGTGCCAGAAGGTGAAGCTGGTGAGTTGTACTTGCATGGTCCACAGGTGATGAAAGGATATTTGAATCGTCCTGAAGCGACCGCTGAGGTGATTAAAGATGGTTGGTTTGCAACCGGTGACATTGCACGTATGGATGAAAAAGGTTTCTTGTACATTGTTGATCGAAAGAAAGATATGATTTTGGTTTCTGGGTTTAATGTATATCCAAATGAAATTGAAGAAGTTGCCGCAATGTGTGATAAAGTATTGGAAGTTGGCGCCGTCGGTGTTCCTCATGCAGATAGTGGAGAACAAGTAAAACTGTTTGTTGTGAAAAAGGATCCATCGTTAACGGAAGCCGAACTGATTTCACATTGTCGTCAGCATCTCACGGGCTATAAAGTACCGAAACAAGTTGCTTTTATCGATGAGATGCCAAAATCTAACGTTGGTAAAATATTGCGGAGAGAACTTCGCGACTAGCAGCGTTTCAATTAAGATACAGGATACTATGCATTACAAGTTGATCACCACGTGCGCTGAGTTGGACGACTATTGCAATAACGTAGGCGAGGGTGATGTGTTAGCGGTTGATACAGAATTTGTTCGAACTCGAACCCTAACACCTCAACTTGGATTAATTCAACTCTATGACGGAACAGATTTAGTATTGGTTGATCCGAGTCAAATTTCCCAGTTTGACTCACTGACCCGTTTACTCACCAACCCTTCAGTAATTAAGGTATTCCACAGTTGTTCTGAAGATTTAGAGGTCTTTTTAACAGCGTTTGATATCGTCCCAACGCCCGTCTTTGACACTCAAATAGCAGCCAGTTTGCTTCAAATGGGAAACTCACTCGGATATGCTAAATTAGTTGAGGAAGAATTAGAAATCGTTCTCGATAAAGGGGAGTCGAGAACTGATTGGTTAGCACGCCCTTTATCGTCAAAACAGTTAAACTATGCTGCGAATGATGTTTTCTATCTATGGAAAGTCTTCCCGCGACTTTATGAGACAATCAAAGCGAAGGGATTACTTCATTGGATTTATGACGAAGTCCAGTTGATCGCAGCAAAAAAAGCAGACCAAATCGCTCCTGAAAACGCGTATATCAAAGTCAAAAATGCGTGGCAACTGTCTGGTGAATCTTTGGCGATACTTCAAGCCATTGCAGCATGGCGAATAAAGATAGCCCGGAGTAACGATATTACCTTGAATTTTATTATCAAAGAGACGGCGATGTTTGATATTGCAAAATATAAACCGAATAGTATGACCCAGCTAAATCGTATCTCAGATTTATCCCCCCGTGATACTCGTCGTTACGGAAAAGAACTTGTCGCTATTGTGAATCGGATCTGCGACTCTGAAATTCCACAGTTTCCACCAAAAATTCGCCGCTTAGTGGACTTTCCTGAATACAAAAAACAGTGCCAACTGCTTCGCGATATCTGTCGAGATGTGGCTGAATCGAATGAAATTCCGGTTGAGTTATTGGGTTCAAAAAAACAGATTAATCAGTATCTAACCTATCGTTGGATGAGAAAACAATATGAAGTGGAACACTCTATACCGCCAGATTTAATGACCTGCTGGCGTGATGAACTGCTAAATAAACCTTTTGAAGCAGTCATGGTTAACCCCTAATTTGGAGAATAAACAACACATGCTTTGCGCTATCTATAAAAGTAGTAAGAAAGACGAAACTTATTTGTTTGTTGAAAGGCGAGATGATTTTTCAAGAGTACCTCAAGCGCTCTTAAATACGTTCGGAACCCCTCTTTTTGTGATGGTGTTGCTATTAAAAGAGGGGCGCGAGCTTGCCCTAGCTGATCGCGAAAAAGTGATGGAAAACTTAAGTCAACAAGGTTTTTATCTCCAGATGCCTCCGCCAAAAGAAAACTTGCTCAAACAACACAGAGCGTTACAAAAAGGAAAATAACGTATGCGCCTTATCCTGCTACTAATCGGTGTTTTATTATCAGCTCAAGGCTTGTCAAAAGAAAAGCCGAGCTATGAGACATACGTTGAGGCACTGAAATCTGAAGCGTTTGCTAAAGGTTTTAGTAAAGAAACGATTCAAACGGCATTCGAGGGAATTAAGTATTACAAACGCGCCGTAAAGGCAGATAAAAACCAACCAGAGTTTAAGCTCACACTCGACACCTACCTGCCAAGAGCGGTACCTGAGTGGAAAGTCTCTCAAGCAGTAAAGAAATACAATGAGAATAGAGCTTTACTTGAAAAAGTGGGGAAAGCATTTAATGTGCAGCCGCGTTTTATCGTGGCACTTTGGGGAGTCGAAACAAACTTCGGCAGATTGCAGGGCAATTACCAAATCATTTCAGCGCTAGCGACGCTTGCCTATGATGGCCGCAGGGAAGCATTATTCAAAAAGCAATTATTCGCCGCTCTACAAATTTTAGAAGATAAACATATCAGCAAAGAAAAGTTCTTAGGATCATGGGCCGGAGCCATGGGCCAAAGCCAATTCATGCCGACATCGTTTCTCGCTTATGCTTATGATTTCGATGGAGATGGAAAAAAAGATATTTGGAATAATAAAGCTGATGTGTTTGCCTCAATCGCTAACTATCTTAGTTCTGAAGGGTGGAATGGGAAATATACGTGGGGACGCCAAGTCAAATTACCCGCCGACTTCAATTATAAGCTCGCAGGGTTGAAGAAAGATAAAATGAAGTCGTTAGATGAATGGCAGAAGTTAGGGGTACGTCGATATGACGGAAGTCATCTACCAACCACAAATATCAAAGCATCTTTGATTATGCCGGATGATGAAAAAGGGCGAATTTACTTAGTCTACAATAATTACCACACTTTAATGCATTGGAATCGATCGACGTATTTTGGCAGTGCCGTTGGTTTGTTATCGGATATGATTAAATTGAGAGTGAGATAAGCAATGCATTCATATCAACACAAAGATTGGCAGGGCAATGATATTGAATTACCTTCGGGGAAGGTTGTTTGTGTTGGTCGAAATTACCTTGATCACATAAAAGAGTTAGAGAACGACATACCCGAAGATGCATTATTATTCATGAAGCCGGCTACTGCTCTCGCTGATGTAAAAAATGATGTTGTCATTCCAGAAATGAAAGGGGCATGCCATAACGAATTAGAAATTGCTGTACTCATTAATAAGCGACTCACTGATGTTATGCCAGCCCAAGCTACAGAAGGTATCTGGGGTTATGGTCTTGGACTCGACTTAACGTTGCGAGACCTTCAAGACAAATTAAAATCTAACGGCTTACCTTGGGAAAAAGCAAAAGCATTTGATGGCAGTTGCCCATTGTCTGGATTCGTGCCCGCAATGTTGATACCTGAACCAGAATATTTGAAGTTTCAGCTTAATGTTAATGGTAAGGTACGCCAAGTTGGTGAGGCTAGAATGATGATGAGAGAAGTTAATCAACTCATCAGTGAGATAAGTCATCATTTCTCACTCATGCCGGGTGATATCGTTATGACTGGAACACCTAAGGGCGTTGGCGCATTAATCCAAGGTGATCAATTATCACTATCAATGGGAACGTTTCTTTCCATTGAAACACAAGTGACATTTTAGATGACTAATAACTCAGCACGATATTGGGAGACAAAATCCCTCGAAGATATGACTGATGTCGAGTGGGAAGGGCTGTGTGACGGCTGTGCTAAATGCTGTTTACACAAGTTTATCGAAGACGATAATGTAATCGATGATTCCGATCTTAAGCCAACAGACTACATGGAGGCTCACGAAGAGATTCACTACACTAACATTGCGTGTCAGCTGTTGAATACGAAAACCTGTAGCTGTACACAATACGCTAAACGAACTAAATTAGTCCCTGACTGCGTTAAGCTAACAAAAGCCAATCTAGCCGATATATTTTTTATGCCTCCAAGTTGCAGTTACCGAAGGCTTGCTGAGGGAAGGGGGCTTCCTTCATGGCACCCATTACTCAATAAGGGAAAGAAGTCGGAAATGCACAAGGCTGGTATGTCGGTCAGAGGAAAAACAGTTTCTGATGCAGAAGTACCAGTTGAATATTGGGGTGAGTATATCGCTCTTTGGCCATTAGAAGATTTGGATTGAGTAGCAGTATCTCATGGATCTTTAAGGAGCCAAATAGTCTAATAGGCATGGACAGCCATCAAGCAGACATTCGCTTTCTAATAGAGTCTTCCATTATCAGCTTTCGTTAATAGATAGAAAACTTCGGAGTCCATGTGGTTATTTTTATTAATAAAGGTTTCTGTCTTGACTGGCTTATAACCTGTTTTTTCCATGACCCTTCTGGAAGCAATATTTTGAGCGTTAACAGGATTAATAATCTCACTAACTGTAGTATGCCGAAACAGCCATGATGAAAATAAACTAACCGCTTGGCTTGCAATTCCTTTCCCCCAAACGTCAGGGGTTAGCCAATACCCGATCTCAGCTTGATCCCTAGATAAATAAGCACCTACCACTCCAACAGCTTGACTATTGACTTCTATGATTCGGTTTATCGCGTCAAGCGAAGAAAGCACGTTGATCCAGTGCAATGAATCTGTAACTGAATATGGAGTCGGAATACGGCTAGAAAGGTGCTCGATAACCCGCACGTCATTTAAGTTTTCAACTAAAAATGGACTATCTGCGGTAAACGGCTCTCTTAATACTATCATGTTGTGGATAACTGAACCTTGGTTAACAGATTTACTTGTTGAGCTTCCCGATCAGCATACTGACCAATACGCCCGCAGCCACAAGACTATACAGAGAAAAAAAGCCAAGCATCCACTGAGGCATACTGAATGACATGAACTGCCAGTCAATCGTGCCACAGTCCCCTGGGGCTGCAAATAGCAATGGTAACCACTCATGCAACGGTAACCACTGAGGGAAAAATGGAGTAATTTCACAACTATTAAAAAATGGATGAGGATTCAATTGGGTATCAACATGCTGATATGATTGTATCCACCCCACAACTGCAAAACCGAGCCATCCAATGATAGCAGTTATTCTCATTAGAAAATGATTCACTCCGAGGTATCCCATCAGTGACGCAACACTGATCCCGTAAAGTGCTGCACGTTGGTTGATGCACTTAACGCAAGGCTGGAGATCCATGCCATATTGAAAGTATAGAGCGCACAGATGCAGGCATAGTGTAGAAAGAAATAATGCGCCCCAAGCCGACTTACTCTTAATCAAATTCGTCATTAAGTTATCCTGTTATACAAAACGCCCTTTCGGGCGTTTTAATTTAGTGTGCGTTCTCACCCGGTAAGCTGGTGTGATGTTCGATCCAATGCATCTGATACAACCATTCAGTTCCTTCACCAAGAAGGAAGTAGGTGGATAAGAGGCCAACAACTGTGAGTACTAACGTGTAAGGAAGCGCCATATATACCATTCTTCCATATGAGAGACGCAGTAATGGAGCCAATGCAGATGTTAATAAGAATAGGAACGCTGCCTGTCCGTTCGGCGTTGCAACGCTTGGCAGGTTGGTACCGGTATTGATGGCAACGGCAAGTAGGTCAAACTCGTCTCGAGTAATTAAGCCATTTTTTAATGCTGAAGCAACTTCGGTAATATAGACAGTTCCAACAAATACGTTATCACTCACCATAGACAGCACGCCATTGGCCATGAAGAACATTGCTAGCTGAACATCACCTTCGAACGTAAGCACCCATTGGATAACAGGAACAAATAGACCTTGATCAACAATGACTGCAACAACCGCAAAGAACACACAGAGTAACGCAGTGAATGGCAGTGCCTCTTCAAATGCTTTTCCTATTTGATGCTCTTCAATGATGCCGCTGGTTGCTGATGCGAGTACAATAACGGATAGACCAATCAGACCAACTTCAGCCAGATGCAATGCTAATCCAACAACTAACCAAACTGCGATGACACCTTGTGCAATGAGCTTAGCGTTGTCTTTGACCGTTCGTTTTTCATCAACGTAGTCACTGTAGTCGGTGAGAATATCTCTCACTTTTTCAGGAAGTTGAGCGCCGTAAGAAAAGATACTGAGCTTCTCAACCACCAAGGTAGTCATCAATCCGCAGATTAACACTGGGATAGTAATTGGCAACATTCGGGCAGAAAATTCGGCAAAATCCCAACCGGCACGCTCCGCAATAACAAGGTTTTGAGGTTCACCGACCATTGTCATGACTCCGCCAAGAGCGGTACCAATCGAAGCGTGCATCATCAAGTTTCGTAAGAAAGCTCTGAACTTTTTAAGGTCATCACGATTGAGAGAATGGACTTCATGGTCTTCTGTTGCATCATGGTGATGGTCAAAATCTTTACCAGATGCGACTTTGTGATAAATGGAATAAAACCCCATTGCAACACTAATAATGACTGCAACAACGGTTAAAGCATCGAGGAATGCAGATAAAAACGCCGCAGCAGCGGTAAAAGCGATTGATAATACGGTTTTACTGCGAACCTTTAGGAGAAGCCGAGTAAATGCATATAGCAATAGGTCTTTCATGAAATAAATACCGGCTACCATAAATATCAATAGTAGAAGTACACTGAGGTTCGCATCAATTTCATGATAAACGTGTTTCGGTGTGGTCATGCCAAGAAAAATAGCCTCAATCGCAAGCAAGCCACCAGGTTGAAGCGGGTAACATTTAAGTGCCATTGCTAATGTGAATATAAATTCAATGACGAGTGCCCAACCAGCAATGTAGGGGTTTAGGTAGAAAATAATAGGGTTCAAGAAAAGACAGGCAATGATGGTTTTTTTATACCACTCTGGAGCGTTGCCCAAGAAATTGCGATACATCGCACTTGCAAGTTGAGACATGAGATATCCTTTTAAAATAGTAACTCATTAGTTGATTTGACTAATTATCACAAATTTAAGAAATTAATCAAAAAAATAACAATAATATTATGGATATTAATCAATTAGATTGTTAATAGATATGCAATTAAGCAATTGTCTAGCCAGCCGTAATAAATTAAAGTGACAGAAGATACACATCTGGTACAATCAGTTGTAACAATTATTAGAAAAGGCTATTCCCTGTATGATTTATAAAGCTCAAAGCCCGGCAGGTTTTGCTGAAGAGTATATTGTCGAGTCTATTTGGAGCGGGCGTTTTCCTCCTCATTCTATTTTGCCCGCTGAGAGAGAGCTCTCTGAATTAATCGGCGTGACCCGCACAACTCTGCGAGAGGTACTTCAGAGATTGGCTCGAGATGGCTGGTTGACAATACAACATGGCAAGCCAACCAAGGTCAATAATTTTTGGGAAACTTCTGGTCTCAACATCTTAGAGACCCTCGCTCGCCTAGATCAAGAAGGTGTCTCTGAATTGGTTGATAACCTGTTGGCTGCAAGAACGAGCGTTAGTGCTGTCTTTATTAGTTTGGCTATTAAGAAAAACCCAGATGCGGTAATCGAATTACTGAAATCTTGTGAGACAATTGAGGCTACTGGTCAAGCTTATGCCGACTACGATTATAAACTGTTGCATGATATTGCGTATGCTTCGGGTAACAAAATATATGTTCTGATGATGAATGGATTTAGAGGTTTGTACTCACGAATCGGGTCTTTTTACTTTTCGAATAAAAAGTCTCAAGAACTCGCAAAAAATTATTATCTGCAACTGAGAACTATCGCTGAACAAGGTGATTACAACAAGGTACCAAGTGTATTACGAAAATACGGAATTGACAGCGGAGTCATCTGGCATGAGATACGAGGTGACATGCCGAAGGATATTGTGGACTAGTTAAACTGGCTGGTGCTTCGCGTATTGTGATGTTATCTACAAGTAAAAAGCCACTCAATAAGTGGCTTTTTTCATTTGATTGTCTATCGATGGCTATCCCGCGAGATCATCGAAGAACTTCTTAACACCATCAAAGAAACCTTTCTCCTTGGGGCGATACTTCGCTGATTCTTCACCACTACCCATTGATTCGTCTAATTGCTTTAACAAATCTTTTTGCTTAGATGTCAAATTGACAGGAGTTTCAATAACCACTTTACACATCAAGTCCCCGACACTACCGGAACGAACAGACTTAACACCTTTGCCTCTTAGGCGGAACATGCGGCCCGTTTGAGTTTCTGGACTGACTTTGAGTTTTACTTTTCCATCTAATGTAGGAACTTCTATCTCGCCCCCGAGTGCTGCAGTAGTAAAGCTAAGAGGTACTTCACAATAAAGATTGTTTCCGTCACGTTGGAAGATATCATGCTCTCGCACATGAACTTGTACATACAGATCACCTGCTGGAGCACCTTGCTCTCCGGCTTCTCCTTCACCACTAAGACGTATTCTATCGCCAGTATCTACACCTGCAGGGACTTTAACCGATAGGGTTTTCGTTTTTTCAACTCGACCTTGTCCATGACAGCTATTACAAGGATCGGAAATAATCTTGCCTTTACCGCTACAAGTTGGGCAGGTCTGCTGAACAGCAAAGAAGCCTTGACGCATTTGAACTTGACCTTGGCCATGACAAGTAGGGCAGGTAGTTGCCTTACTTCCCGGCTTAGCACCAGAACCATCACACACTTCACACTCGGCTAACGTAGGAATCTTAATTTGAACGCTTTTTCCGCGTACCGCCTCTTCAAGCGATAATTCAAGATTGTATCGAAGATCGGAGCCTTGACGGGCACGACTCTGTTGACGTCTGCCTCCACCGCCAAAAATATCACCAAATACATCACCAAAGATATCACCAAAATCAGCCCCACCGTGATGGCCTGCGCCTGCGTTCGGATCAACGCCAGCATGACCATATTGGTCATAAGCTGCACGTTTTTGTGAGTCGGTTAAGATCTCATGCGCCTCTTGGATTTCTTTAAATTTTTCTTCTTTTGCCTTATCTCCAGCCGTTCTGTCTGGATGATATTTCATGGCAAGACGTTTGTAAGCTTTTTTGATATCTCTATCTGAAGCTCCTTTGTCTACACCTAATACTTCGTAATAGTCACGTTTCGACATATGCTAACATTCTCCGCACTGCCATATTGATAAAAATCGGGCGCTAATAACCATGTTATCGCGCCCGAATACAATCATACGTTAAAGATTGATTGCTTATTTGTTGTCGTCTTTCACTTCTTCAAATTCAGCATCAACAACATCGTCGTTCGCATTTGCTGATGAAGCAGCGCTATCGTCTCCACCTGGCGCTGCTTGTTGAGCAGCTTGTGATGCCTGCGCGATTTCCATCAATTTCTGAGATGCTTCCATCAAAGCTTGAGTTTTTGCTTCAATCTCGGCTTTATCTTCACCTTTAATCGCAGTTTCTAACTCTGAAACAGCGGCTTCGATTTTCTCTTTCTCATCTGCTGGTAATGCGTCGCCAGCTTCAGTGATTTGATTTCGAGTAGAGTGAACAATCGCATCTGCTTGGTTGCGAGCTTGGATCAATTCTTCAAACTGTTTATCAGACTCAGCATTCGCTTCTGCATCTTTTACCATTTGTTCAATTTCATCTTCACTCAAGCCAGACGATGCTTGAATCGTAATCTTCTGTTCTTTGCCAGTATCTTTATCTTTTGCAGATACGTGTAGGATACCATCTGCATCAATGTCAAAAGTGACTTCGATCTGCGGCTGGCCACGCATAGCAGCACGAATGCCTTCAAGATTAAATTGTCCTAGCGATTTATTGGCAGAAGCTTGTTTACGTTCGCCTTGGAGTACGTGAACGGTTACCGCAGCTTGATTATCTTCGGCAGTAGAGAATACCTGAGATTTCTTTGTCGGAATCGTTGTGTTTTTCTCGATAAGTGCCGTCATCACGCCACCCATAGTCTCGATACCTAATGAAAGAGGGGTAACATCCAGTATTAAAAAATCGGTAACATCACCTGCAAGTACACCACCTTGAATTGCAGCACCAGTTGCTACTGCTTCGTCCGGGTTAACGTCTTTACGAGGCTCTTTACCAAAGAATTCAGTTACATATTTTTGTACCAATGGCATTCTGGTTTGTCCACCAACGAGGATAACTTCGTTAACATCGCTAACTGACAAGTCTGAATCGTTTAATGCTTTCTTTAAAGGCTCGAGTGTAGCCTTTACCATATCTTCAACGAGTGACTCTAACTTGGCACGTGTGATCTTAATGGCAAGGTGCTTAGGACCAGTTGCGTCAGCGGTAATGTAGGGTAGATTGACTTCTGTCTGTTGAGCCGATGAAAGTTCGATTTTTGCTTTTTCGCCAGCTTCTTTTAAACGCTGCATAGCAAGAGGATCCTGACGAAGGTCAAAGCCTTGCTCCTTTTGGAATTCTTCAACAAGATACGTAATTAGTCGGTTATCAAAGTCTTCACCCCCAAGGTGAGTGTCACCATTTGTCGCAAGCACTTCAAACGTATGCTCGCCATCAACCTCGTCGATTTCGATAATAGAGATATCAAAAGTACCACCACCAAGGTCATAGACAGCAACTACATTATCACCTTTTTGCTTATCCATACCGTACGCAAGGGCGGCAGCTGTTGGTTCATTGATAATACGCTTAACATCCAAACCTGCGATACGACCCGCATCTTTTGTCGCTTGGCGTTGTGAATCATTAAAATAAGCAGGGACTGTGATAACAGCTTCAGTAACCTCTTCGCCAAGGAAATCCTCAGCAGTCTTTTTCATTTTCTTCAAAACTTCAGCTGAAATCTGAGGTGGCGCCATCTTTTCGCCTTTTACCTCAACCCATGCATCACCATTATCTGCTTTAGAGATAGCGAATGGCATAATACCAATGTCTTTTTGAACTTCTTTATCCTCGAATCGACGACCGATCAAACGCTTGATAGCAAACAAAGTGTTCTGCGGGTTTGTAATTGCTTGTCGTTTTGCTGGTTGACCGACAAGTGTTTCACCTTCAGCCGTGTACGCAATAATTGATGGCGTTGTGCGATCGCCTTCTGCATTTTCAATAACTTTTGAAGCATCACCGTCCAATACAGCGACGCAAGAGTTGGTTGTACCTAAGTCAATACCAATGATTTTACCCATTAGAATGTTCTCCAATTTCTAATATCTAATTTAATTCTTAATTTGGGGGGACATCCCAAATTTTCAATATGTAATTTAAAAAAAATTATGCTTGAGTATCTACGCCGCCATCAGCCTGACGACTCACCATAACAAGTGCTGGTCTCAATAAACGGCCGTTTAATGTGTAACCTTTTTGCATCACAGCCATAATTGTGTTCGGCGCCACGTCAGTTGACGGTTGCATAGACATAGCTTGGTGTAGATCTGGGTTAAATGTTTCTCCTTGAGGGTCTACAGGAGTAAGGTCGAACTTCTCAATTGTACTCATGAATAACTTTAACGTCATTTCCACACCAGCTAGAATTGCTTTAACTGATTCGTCTTCAGTGTTTTGTACTTGTAATGCTCGCTCTAGGTTGTCAATAATCGGTAACAGCTCGTTTGCAAACTTTTCGAGCGCAAATTTCTTGGCTTTTTCAACTTCCTGAATAGCTCGTTTACGTGCATTATCAGCCTCTGCTTTTGCTCTAATAACTCCATCTTTTTGAGAATCGATTGTTGCGTTAGCGGCATCAAGTGCTTTTTGTAGCTGCTCTAACTCTGAAGACAGTGAGTCAACAGATACTTCTTCTGTGGTGTCTTGCACTGTCTCAGTTTCCGGTTTTTCCGGTTCATTATTTTCTATTTCAATCTCAGGATGATTATCAGTACTCATCTAATACTCCGTATGCTGATTTCTTTAACGATGATTGCAAAATGGGGTCAGATTTTTAGTGTTCAAGTGACCA
Organism: Alteromonadaceae bacterium; assembly: GCA_964230195.1. Taxonomy (GTDB): domain Bacteria; phylum Pseudomonadota; class Gammaproteobacteria; order Enterobacterales; family Alteromonadaceae; genus CAXRGH01. Next base: position 1,470 of record CAXRGH010000257.1, on the reverse strand, counting down.
GGTAAAAAAAAACCGCCGAAAGGCGGTTTTATCATTTAATATCAGTGTTTACTTATTGATTGGTTTATACTGCCGTTCGGTTTCCCCAGTATAAAGCTGACGTGGACGTCCAATCTTTTGGCCTGGTTGACTCAACATCTCATGCCAGTGAGATATCCAACCCACAGTACGTGCTAGTGCAAATATACAAGTAAACATATTGGTTGGTATTCCAATTGCTTTTAAGATAATACCTGAGTAGAAATCAACGTTCGGGAATAACTTCTTCTCTTTAAAGTAATCATCCTCAAGTGCAATACGCTCAAGTTCCATAGCAACATCCAATAATGGATCGTCAATATTCAGCTCTGCCAATACTTCATGGCAGCTTTCACGCATGACAGTAGCGCGCGGGTCATGGCTCTTGTATACGCGATGACCAAAACCCATTAACCTGAATGGATCAGCTTTGTCTTTCGCACGAGCAATAAATTCAGGGATACGGTCAACACTACCAATTTCTTGTAGCATATTCAGACATGCTTCATTGGCACCACCATGCGCAGGTCCCCATAATGATGCTACACCTGCTGCAATACAAGCATATGGGTTAGCGCCAGATGAACCGGCAAGACGAACCGTAGAAGTTGACGCGTTTTGCTCATGGTCAGCGTGAAGAATGAATATACGATCAACAGCTTTCGCGACCGCTGGACTAATTTTATAGTCTTCAGCAGGAACAGAGAACATCATATTTAGGAAATTTTCTGAATAACTTAAATCATTGCGAGGATATACAAATGGTTGTCCGGCATTGTACTTATATGCCATAGCAACTAGGGTAGGCATTTTCGCTACTAGTCGGTATGCACTACGCACACGTTGCTCAGGGTCAGAAACATCAAGATCATCGTGATAGAAAGAGGACATCGCGCCGACGGTTCCACAAAGCATTGCCATTGGGTGAGCGTCGCGACCAAAACCTCTAAAGAAATGCGTCATTCCGTCATGAACCATTGTGTGGCGCGTGATCGATGCTTCGAATTCTTTATATTCTTCAGCGGTAGGCGACTTGTCATGGATTAACATGTAGCAAACTTCAAGATAGTTCGCGTTACGCGCTAGGTCGTCGATGGCGTAACCGCGATGCAACAAAACACCATTTCCGCCGTCAATGAAAGTAATCGAAGATTCACAAGAACCTGTCGCCAAGAAGCCTGGGTCGTAAGTGAAATATCCGCTTGCGCCGAGTTTTCTGATGTCTAACACATCTTGACCTGCAGTACCTTTTAATACCGGTAGTTCAACTTCCTGTTCACCTACCTTTAATATTGCTTTTTCGTCAGCCATTATCGCTCTCCTTAAGAGTGCTTATATTTTTTAATTCAAAAATTTGGAGCTAGTTGTTCTTATTTAACGCCTTGAAGTCAAATCGTTTCCTAATAATTATTATGTTTTGGCTCCAAATATTCACCCGGCTATTCAGTGTAG
>CAXRGH010000256.1:0-3571 GCA_964230195.1 Alteromonadaceae bacterium | reverse complement strand
CACTCATAGGATCACCTAATTAAACGTCGAAAATCATTGTGATTTGGCTATTATAAGATTATGTAGCAAATGTCTTAAAATCAACAAGATACAAGTTTATTCGGTGTTTATTGATGTGCATGACAGATTACGGTAGGTCTGATAAATGAGTAAGTCGCTCCCCACCCCACAGGCGATTAAAGAAAAAGGACTCGCTGTTGTCCAGCAGTTGCAACAAATTGCTACGGACGAGTTTTGTGTTTCTGAGGCCGAGTTGTCACGCGCGTTTGGATTGAGTGACTTTCTATCTCGACAGGCTTTGCGCTACCCCAATTGGGTAAATGAGTGCAGTTCAAATCCACCACAGCCAGACAACTATCGTCGTCAATTAACTGAAGCTCTCGTTCACATAGATGATGAAACTGAACAACACAAACTGTTACGCGAGTTTAGAAACAAGGAAATGTTTCGGATCACCTGGCACGACTTCATGCAAGAACAAGAAATAAAGGCCTCACTTCGCGCCGTTTCCGAATTGGCCGATGCGCTTATCTTGTGCAGCTATCATTGGTACTACAACAAAATGTGTAAGCGCTGGGAAACTCCCATGGGCAGCTCAGGCCCGCAGCACATGTTGATTTTAGGTATGGGCAAACTAGGGGGAAAAGAACTAAACTTTTCATCAGATATTGACCTTATCTTCGTGTATCCAGAAACCGGTGTGGTTAGCAATGGCCGCAAAGAAATGGAAATTCAGCAATTTTTCACCAAAATTGCACAAAAGCTTATTGCCTCACTACACCAAATTACCGCAGAAGGTCAGGTATACCGAGTTGATATGCGCCTGCGTCCTTTCGGCGACAGCGGTCCCTTGGTATCGCATTTTTCAGCATTTGAAGATTACTACCTGCGTCAGGGACGAGACTGGGAACGTTACGCGATGGTTAAAGCGCGATTGTTAAATGACGATACGCTCTACACCGATGAACTACAGAAAATCTTGCAACCCTTTGTATTTCGACGCTACATCGATTTTAGCGTCATGGAATCATTAAGGGGCATGAAGCAACTCATTCAACAGGAGGTCAGAAGACGCAACCTTTTCCACAACATTAAGTTGGGGTCTGGAGGTATTCGGGAACTCGAATTTATCGTGCAATGCCTACAGTTAATTCGCGGTGGTCGAGACAAAAAACTACAAGTCAAAAGTACCCTTGAAACCCTAAAGAATCTCGCATTTAGCAATATTTTTAGCGACCAAGTTCTAGCTGATGTTGGCCAAGCCTATCTGTATTTGCGCAAAGTAGAACACTGCCTACAACAGTTTGATGATCGTCAAACTCAAGAATTGCCGGACAACCAGCTCGATTGTGAGCGCTTAGCATATTTAATGGCAGAACCTGACTATCAGCAATTTCACCTGAAATTGTCAGGACATATGCAGTTAATAAGCGAACAATTCGAAGACCTGATAGGCGATGTTGAGGCGAACGAAAGAGATAACTGTGAACAAGAATTCAAAGATCTTTGGTTATTAGAATTATCCGTGGAGGAATCAAACGCGCTATTGGCACCCGCGTATCCGGCACTATTAGATACAATATTGATAGACCAAGTTATGCAGCTCAAGCAAGAGCTCGCCAGTAGACCCATAGGTACGCGAGGACGTGAAATTGTCGATAGGCTACTGCCTGTAGTGCTAAGCAAAATATCGACCTATACAGCCGTAGCAATTGAGCTCACACTACCAAGAGTTGGGCAACTGATTAAGTCTATTTCACGCAGAACCACTTACTTAGAACTCCTGCTAGAAAATAATGATGCGTTAGAGCAGTTATTAATGCTCTGCCGAAAGAGTCCTTGGATTGCAGAAGAGCTGGCCAACTTTCCCATATTGTTGGACGAATTGGTGAACCGCAAGGCACTCTCTGAACCCACCCCACTATCGAGTTATGAGGATTTGCTCAGACAATCATTATTGCGTATTCCAGAAGAAGATTTAGAACAGCAAATGGAGGCGTTGCGTCAATTTAAGCGCTGCCAACAGCTACGTGTTGCCGCTGAAGATATCTCAGGAGCGCTACCCATTATGCAGGTAAGCGACCACCTGACGTGTCTGGCAGAAGTATTAGTCAACGAAGCTATTAATATGGCCTGGCAACAAATGACGGAAAAGTACGGATATCCAGTTGGTGCCACTGATTTGGACAAACGCTTTGTCGCCATTGGATATGGAAAAATGGGCGGTATCGAGTTGGGTTATAGCTCGGATTTAGACATGGTGTTTCTTTCAGACTGTAAAGACAACGCACCAACGTCAGGCAATAAAAGCATCGAATCTAAAATGTTTTATGTGAAATTAGCGCAACGTATCATCCATTTATTCAACACTAAAACTGCTTCTGGAGAGCTATATGAATTGGACATGCGATTACGTCCTTCGGGCAATTCAGGGCTACTCGTCTCAGACATCGACGCTTTTTTGGAATATCAACGACAAGAAGCTTGGGTTTGGGAGCATCAGGCGCTAGTACGCAGTCGCCCCGTCGCAGGTTCTGGAGCACTTGCCCAGCGCTTCCAAACAATCAAAGGAGACATCATTTGCCAAGAACGAGAGTCAGCTGCCCTGGCGCTTGAAGTGCATAATATGCGCTTGAAAATGCGTGAACATTTAGACAAATCAGACAGCGAGAAGTTTGACCTAAAGCAAGGTGCTGGCGGCATCGCTGACATTGAATTTTTAGTACAATATTGGACACTACTGCACGCCAAACAAACCCCAGATTTGGCAATTTGGTCAGACAATGTGCGCTTATTGGACGTATTACACAAGCACGAGATTATCTCTGATGATTGGCACAACAAGTTGCTGGACGCCTATCTAGACTTTCGCAATATGAGCCATCGACTGGCGCTAAAACAGCTAAAAAACTATGTATCAGTTAAGGATTTTCGTAAAAAACGGCAGAACGTTATTGAGATATGGAATCAAGTGTTTTCGGAGGTCATGACCTCGTAGGCTAGTAGCTCAGGGCGTCGTGTGTTAGCCCTGAGTACCATCTGCAAGACTGCAGTTCTTGTTGAGATAGTCGGAACGTTCTGTAGTGATAACCAACGAACGCTGCTTTGGACAAATATAGGCTGTTACATCCCCTTCAAAACTTGAGTCTACAGCTTTGGATATTTTGTATAGTGAACCAACAATGGTATCGTCCATTTGGAAGTTACTTTTGACTATAAAGTCTTGTTCCAACTCCCATATTACCTGCATCCCTTCATCTTGAGCGTAAGACGTTATCGCTTCGCACAGTGTCGTTCCCGCTTTGAAAGTGCGGTACTTATGCTCGCCAACCCAGCGACCACCAACCGTAGTGTTGCCCTTTTCCATCTGCTGTAGACGTTTACTAAGCGATTGATTGTCTCTATTCAACTCAACAACAAAATCACCGAGGTCTTCTTCAATAGGTTCGGTCGAAGACATGCGGTGTGAAGCGTAAAAAGAGCTTAGACTGTTATCGATATTCTTCTTCGGTGCTTTTTGTTTGGCCGTTGCCGCTTTTTCGTTTTGAGAGTTAATGACAAGTGCCGCCAC
>CAXRGH010000255.1:0-16780 GCA_964230195.1 Alteromonadaceae bacterium | reverse complement strand
AGCGTAATCCGTGATTTTAATAAACCATTGTGGAATTTCTTTTTGTTCAACAACGGCGCCAGAGCGCCATCCACGACCGTCAATGACTTGTTCGTTTGCAAGTACTGTCTGGTCAACAGGATCCCAATTAACCGTCGAGTTTTTCTTGTAGACAAGTCCTTTTTCGTAGAGGCGAGTAAAAAACCATTGTTCCCAGCGGTAGTAGTCATCACGACATGTGGCTAACTCACGGTCCCAGTCATAGCCAAAGCCAAGTGCATTCAATTGGCCTTTCATGTATTCAATATTTTGATAGGTCCAGTTGGCAGGCGCTGTATTATTATTGATTGCGGCATTTTCTGCCGGTAATCCAAAGGCGTCCCAACCCATTGGCTGCATAACGTTTTTACCTTGTTGACGCTGATATCGGCTGATCACATCGCCAATGGTGTAGTTACGAACATGCCCCATGTGCAAACGTCCACTGGGGTAAGGAAACATAGACAGGCAGTAAAACTTTTCTTTGCCTGCATCTTCCGTTGCTTTGAACGTTTGGTTTTCGTTCCATTGCTGCTGAATGTCACGTTCGATTTCTTGGGGATTGTATTGTTCCATTAAGGGATTCCAACATTATCTAAAACTACTAAAAATACTAGCGTGCAAGAATACCTTAGTGACTAGGTGATACTCAATAGCACAAGACAAAATATGGCAAAATTACTTTATCAACATTTTTAGGTTGGTTTGACGTTTGGGGTTAACTGAGGTAACCGTTGGTTGAAGCCAGGGCGGGATTTAGAAATGATTATTGAAAGGTATAGAAACACAAGTGGTACTGTTGCTGCAGGTGAACTCGATACGCTTACCACTAAATCGTAGTTGTGTAGATGGATGGATCTGCCACAGCTTACAAGCGGTATACTGTTCAATGTTTGTGACGATAGACGAACTCCTCACATCATGAGTGAGAGTAAGTTCCGCAATTGTGTTTTGCTTTTTACAGGACGACGCTCTAATTATGTGGAATTTATGATACGGATACCTGTTGCTACCAATAAACTTTATCAGATCGATCAACTCAAGGACCAGATGGTTAGCGGCATTTTGCTCTGCTATTTGTATGCGTTGTGCTTTGTTGATCAGTAAAGTACTGACAAAACCAGCAATAGAAGTGGAGATCATGACAGTTGCAACAAGCACGCTGACAAGAGAGTTACCATTACAACCATTGAACGATTTCAGAGATTTGCTCATATTCGACCTACAAGGGACCTTGTTCTGTACTTCCCGTGTTATTGTTGATTAAGAGAGGCATAATTTGCGCTTTCTTGGTTATGATTGAGTCAGCAAACTCAATGAGCCACTACAGTAATTGAAAGCCCGGCAGATTTAAGTATTCTTGATGAATATTGATTATGAGACTAGATTGTTTGAGCAACATCACTCTCGTTTACGGGAACAACGGATGCCATGTAACAACAGTGATAATAGCAGTAAAAATAGGAAGGTTAACCATTCGCCAAACTGTCGGTAAGGTGTCACACCGAGATATTCATAAATAGTCTGCTGGATGGCTCCTTCGACGAACTGTGGCAAGGTTTCCACGACACCACCTTGAGGATCAATGAAGGCAGTGACGCCGTTATTGGTACTTCTAATGACCGGTAAACCAAACTCTTTTGCGCGAATTTGAGCGATCTGTAGGTGTTGATGGGGTCCATGAGAGTCTTCAAACCATGCATCATTACTAATGGTAATAATCGCGTGACTATCGTGATCGATGTTAGCCCTGAGTTGCCGAGGAAAAGCTATTTCAAAACAAATAGCTGGCACCAAATTCCAATTATTCGTTGTTAGATTGTTTTGAATATAGTCTCCGGCAGTAAACGAAGACATTGGTAAGTCAAAAATAGGAGCGAGTCCGCGAATCAAGCGTTCAAAAGGAATGAATTCACCAATTGGAAGCAAATGATGTTTTGAAAATCGAAATTGATCCTGATAAAAATAATTCGCAGATGTTTGGTTTGAGGTCTTGTAGCCAAGACTTATCATGTTATTGAAGGCGATTCGAGTGGTGAAGTCGTAATCCAGAACACCTGTCACAATCCCTGTTTTAGTTTCAAATGCTTTTTGATCAAGTTCAATGAGATATTGTTGGGCAAGTGGTTCAAGTTTGGGCACGGCAGCTTCAGGCCAAATAATGATATCGCTTGATTGCCAATACGGTTCAGAAAGTTCAAGGTAGCGAGTCATCGTTGGTTCATCACGCTCAGGGACCCAACGTAATTCTTGAGGAATATTACCTTGGATTATGGTCACTGATTTACTATTTTCTGTTGCTCTAGCCCAAGTATATGTATCTAGGTACGCTGTGCAGAGGAATAAAGCAACGCTACAAAACAGAGTTCCTGCCAAACGTTTGCTCATTATACCGTGTGCGAGAGCTCCACATATTGCCACTAAAAGCGCGGCAACCCCCGTTTCACCTACAACGGGTATCAAGCCTGACAAGGGGCCGTCGAGCTGCGTATAACCCACGGAAAGCCAAGGAAATCCAGTGAGCATGACACTGCGAAGATATTCGGTAAGCCACCACAGTAGCGGAATTGCCGAGGTGTGATAAGGAATTGGAAGACTTTTAGTGAAGAAAATTGCAAGTGCAGGGTATATTGCAAGGTATCCACACAATATTGCCATCATCAGAAGAGAGAATATGAGGGGGATACCTCCAAAATTCTCAATACTGATGTGAACCCAGGACAAACCCGACGAAAACCAACTGAATGCGAACAAAAAAACGCGAATGACACTTTCTTTTCTGCCACTCTCCTGAATCAGCAGAAATAGGCCGGTGAATGAAACGAAAGGAAGCCAAGTGTAATCATAGGGTGCGTAGGAAAACACTAAAAGTAGGCCTAATACACAAGCAATGACCCTCGGCATCCATGCGTTGAGTTTATTCATTCTCGGCAGTGGTTTCCTTTGGAATGGAGACTTTTAATTGGATCAAACGGCGTGCATCTGCATTGGTAATTTTGAATACGATATCATTAATCGTGACTTCATCACCGGTTGTTGGCATGTGACCAAAGGCTTTGAGCACAATACCGCCAATTGTATCAGCTTCTTCTTCATTAAAGTCGGTTTCAAAAAAATCGTTGAAATCATCAACTTCTGTTAATGCTTTGACTGAATATGTGTGCTTATTAAGAGGGCGAATAAGCTCGTTGTCTGCATCTTCGATGTCAAACTCGTCTTCTATCTCGCCTACTATCAACTCTAAAATATCTTCAATCGTAATAAGTCCTGAAACACCTCCGTATTCGTCGACAACAATTGCCATATGATAACGCTTGAGACGGAACTCTTTTAATAACGCATCAACGCGCTTACTCTCCGGAACAATAACGGCTGGACGAAGTATGGATGAAAGTTCAAATGCCTTTTCTGAATCAAATGCAAATGCGAGGAGATCTTTAGCAAGCAGAATACCTTCAATATGATCTTTGCTTTCATTAACAACCGGAACGCGACTGTGGGCAGATTCTAATACGACAGGTAAAAAGCTTTGAGGAGATTGTTCGATATCTATGGTAACCATTTGAGCGCGTGGGATCATTACGTCCCTCACTCGTAACTCGTTAACATCCATTACGCCTTCGATCATTTCTCGGGTTTCTGGATCTATAACATTTTGCAACTCTGCTTCAGCAATGACTTCTGAAAGTTGCTCTCTATTTCTCGGTTCTCCTGACAAGGTTTGGACTATTTTTTCCAACCAGCTTTTAGAAGAACCGCTGGTAGACTGTGAGTTGTCGTCGTTCATTTGGTTAATTTTTATCCTATATAATGGGTTAGATTAAGAGTAATCGTCTTGATACGGATCGTCAATAGCAAGACGTTTAAGAATTGTAACTTCCAGTGCTTCCATTTCGGTTGCATCGTCATCGTTAATGTGATCAAAGCCCAACAAGTGCAAACAGCCATGAATGACCATGTGAGCCCAATGGTCTAATAAACGTTTATTTTGCTGTATTGCTTCCTGTTGAACAACATCGCTGCAAATGATTAAGTCACCCAGCAATGGAATGTTCAGACCGGCTGGAGCTTCGAAAGGAAATGATAGAACATTCGTCGGTTTATCTTTTCCCCGATATTCTTTATTCAGACTCTGACTTTCAGTTTCAGAGGCAATTCGAATAGTCACTTCAGTGTCTTCGAGTGCTAACTCCGTAGCAATGGAATTAAGCCAATCTTCGATGATGGAACGTTCAGGGGAAAATAGACCACTTTCCCCAATCTGGAGATCAAGCGTGATCATGACGGTTTATTTTGTTCCTGCTCGCGTTGCGCTTGTCGTTCTTTCTTTACGGCCTCTTGAACACGCTCATGTTCCTCGTAGGCTCTCACAATTCGGGCAACTACTGGGTGTCGCACAACGTCATTGGCGTTAAAAAAGTTAAACGAAATATCGCTAACATCTTGAAGTACTTCGATGGCGTGACGTAAACCTGAACGCGCACCTCTTGGCAAGTCAATCTGTGTAATGTCGCCAGTGATCACCGCTCTTGAATTGAAGCCGATTCGCGTCAGGAACATTTTCATTTGTTCTACGGTTGTATTTTGGCTTTCATCAAGAATGATGAATGCATCATTCAAAGTACGTCCGCGCATGTAAGCGAGTGGAGCAACTTCAATAACGTTACGCTCAATTAGTTTTTCAACTTTCTCAAAGCCTAGCATTTCAAACAGAGCGTCGTATAAAGGACGTAAATACGGATCGACTTTTTGTGAAAGATCGCCGGGTAAAAAACCGAGTTTTTCGCCCGCCTCAACAGCAGGACGCGTTAAAAGTATTCGGCGGATCTCTTGGCGTTCAAGCGCGTCTACCGCACAAGCAACCGCTAAGTAGGTTTTACCAGTTCCTGCAGGGCCAATCCCGAACGTAATATCGTGGTGAACAACATTTGCGATGTACTGAGCTTGGTTGGGATTTCTTGGTTTTACCACGCCGCGCTTGGTTTTAATATTGACTTCAGTACCATGGTTATAGGATGCGTCGTTTTCCAAGCAATTTGCTTCTTGAATAGCAAGGTGGACTTGATCGGGCTCAAGCGATGGTTCGTTGCCGTGAACGCCTTGTGCTTCTATGTATAACAGTTTGAGTAATTCAATGGTTGCAGTGGATTGCGTCTGTGGACCGATAACTTTAAATTGGTTTCCACGGTAGGTGATTTCAACCCCTAAGCGACGTTCAATGTGTTTTATATTGTCATCAAATGGTCCGCATAGTGCGCTCAATTGTTTATTGTTTTGAGGCTCTAACGTAATTTCTTGATTAATTAATTGACTCAAGGTCTTACTAACTCCCGAGATTAGGGTTGTACTTGAACAACACCGATATCATCCGGTGCGTGTTGTTTTTGAGTGTCCAAAATCGATTGCGGTGAAACGCTGACACGCAAGCCCATATCAGCTTCACGCTTAACAGCCGTTCCGCGCAATGAGTTTGAGAATACGTCGGTTATTTCGACGTCGAGAAACTCTCCAATCATGTCAGGAGAGCCCTCGAAATTGACCACTCGATTGTTTTCGGTACGGCCCATTAATTCCATTGGATTCTTTTTACTCGGACCCTCAACTAAAATTCGTTGGGTTGTTCCTAACATTTGACGCGCGATTCGCAACGATTGCTGATTGATGCGTTGTTGTAATAAATATAGGCGCTGTTTTTTGGTTTCTTCTGATACATCGTCAGGCAAATCAGCAGCAGGAGTTCCAGGACGAGCGCTGTAGATAAAACTAAAACTCAAATCGAAATCGATTGCTTGAATAAGGTCCATTGTAGCAACAAAGTCATCTTCAGATTCGCCAGGAAATCCAATGATGAAATCTGAAGACATGCAAAGATTTGGACGTACTTTTTTAAGTTTGCGAATCTTGGATTTGTATTCAATTGCAGTATGACCGCGCTTCATCAGATTTAACACACGGTCTGAACCTGACTGAACCGGCAAATGAAGATGGTCAACTAATTCAGGGATATGGGCGTAAGCTTCAATAATATCGTCTGTGAACTCTACTGGATGGGATGTGGTGTAACGTATCCGATCAATGCCATCAATTGAGGCAATGAGATGCAATAACTCAGCAAATGTACAGATACTACCGTCATGGTTTTCACCGCGAAACGCGTTAACATTTTGTCCAAGTAAATTGACTTCGCGAACCCCTTGCTCAGCAAGTTGCGCAACTTCAAAAATAACGTCGTCAGCTGGGCGGCTAACTTCTTCACCTCGCGTGTACGGGACAACACAGAATGTACAATATTTTGAACAACCTTCCATGATAGACACAAAGGCTGTGGGGCCTTCAGCACGAGGTTCTGGTAAACGGTCAAATTTTTCGATTTCTGGGAAACTAATATCTATCATTGAATCTTCACCGTTTTTGATACCAGCTATCATTTCTGGTAAACGGTGAAGTGTTTGGGGGCCAAACACGATATCAACAAATGGCGCGCGTTGACGAATAACATCGCCTTCTTGAGAGGCTACGCAACCGCCGACACCAATAATCAACTCTGGATTCTTATTTTTTAACGTTTTCCAACGACCAAGCTGATGAAATACTTTTTCTTGCGCTTTTTCACGAATTGAGCACGTGTTTAGTAAGATAACATCAGCTTCTTCTGCTTCTTCCGCGAGGGTATAACCTTGGGTAGAGTCCAATAAGTCTGCCATTTTCTCCGAGTCGTACTCGTTCATCTGGCAGCCCCATGTTTTGATAAATAATTTTTTACTCATTGCTTAAACCGCTACTACAAATCTTTGCTAATTGTTCTATGCTAGCCTTTTCTCGAGATACCCATATAAATGGACTTTTATATGAGGGATAAGGATACACGCCAAAATTAATCGCGCATTTTATCTTTATATTCGATGAGATTAAAGGGGTAACTGATTAAACAGTGGTAATTAAGGCAATTAGTCGAATTTTACTCGTTTAATGGTTTGATTGTGTTACGATTTCCTCCTGTGTGATCTCGAGTGGCGGGTATTCAGTGAATCAAGATTCTAATCTATACGCAGACGTTATTGTGGTCGGTGGCGGTATGATAGGCAGCGCGGTTGCTATTGGCTTTGCTGCGCGTGGCTTTTCGGTTGCGGTGATTGACCCCTTCATCCCGCCTGAAGTTGATCTAAATACACCGCCAGATTGCCGTGTATCCGCGGTGAGTGCGAGTTCGATTACACTATTAGAATCTTTAGGCGTTTGGTCTTTAGTTGAAACAATGCGAAGCCAGCCATATCACACCATGTCAGTTTGGGAAGAGTCTTGGAGTCGAGTTGATTTAACGGCGTCGAGTATTCAGTTGCCATTACTCGGGCATATGGTGGAAAATCAAATTCTGCAACGGTGTCTGTTCGACGCATGCCAAGCGCATGATAATATCACCTGGTATGCTGTCGGCTTTGAATCCCTGATAGGGTTGAACAATAAGCAAGTCAAATTATCGAATTCACAAGTGATCAGTGGTCATCTGGTTATCGGTGCTGACGGAGGTCATTCACGTGTTCGTCAATCAGCATCCATTGGAACCTCGGGTTGGCAATATAACCAACAGGTACTTGGCATAGTTGTGTCTCATAATGGAGAATTCGATCCCTACTGTACTTGGCAAAAATTTGAACCAACAGGTCCGTTAGCGTATTTGCCATTAAGTCACGATTATGGTTGCTTTATTTGGTATAGCGATGCCGATAAGCTCAATCAATTAATGGCAGTGTCTGACACGGAGTTAGCAGCATCAATTGCCAACGAGTTTCCGGTAAGTGACGTTGAGTTTACCGTAGTCAATAAGGCTAAGTTTCCTATTCATCGCCATCACGCACACAGGTACTTCAAAGACAACGTTGTACTAGTCGGCGACGCTGCGCATAGCATAAACCCTTTGGCGGGGCAGGGACTTAATCTCGGGTTTCTTGATATATCAGCGCTACTGAACTGCTTTGGCGATTGGCAACCAACAATGCCGGTTCACACTCACGCGCGTGAGTATGAAACCCAGAGACGGAGGCATAACCAAACTGTAATGAATGCTATGGATGTCTTCTATCAATCATTCTCTAACACAAACCCGCTGTTAAAAGTTGCAAGAAACGCAGCTCTTTACTGCTCAAAAAATCAATCAATCCAAACAAAGATACTTCGATACACTCTCGGATTATAAGTGACTGGGCATAGCACAGTAGGTGGGTTTTCAAGACTGATATTTGCGGTTAATGCCGGTTTGACTCAGGCGGTCAATATTCCCTGTTCTGTGTAAGCTATTTTATGCTTTTTCATTGCACAATGAGTGTATACATCACACTTGCGACGTTCATTAGAAATAAAATATAAAAATCTTGCAACTTTTCATGCCATAGTCACGTTTAGGGTTGAAAGAGAAGCAGTAGGGCATGCCGTGACAATACTAAACTTTCGAAAAAAGGCGTCAGTACAAGCCAGATTTACAGAATGGATTACACCATTTGTTAAATCGCTTCACGCGGTAGCATACCAGTACACTGGTTCAAAAGAGAATGCGGAAGATTTAGTGCAAGATGTCATTGCTGATATATACGCTAAAAATCGTTGGCAAGATATCGAGCATCCTAAGGCTTGGTTAATGCGCTGTTTGTACAATCGATTTATTGATATCTGCAGAAAGAACAAATATCAAAATATGATCGACGATATCGATGATAGCCACAAAGAAATCGTGGGTAACGAATCGGCAGAAACCTCGGTGGTAGTTGACCAGGTGCATAATGCGATACAGCAATTACCGCCGCATCAGCGGGCATTGGTCTCGTTATGCGATATTAATGGCTACAGTTTGAGTGAACTAAGTAGAACTCTTGATAAACCATTAGGAACGTTAAAATCAGATTTGCACCGTGGACGTCAGAAGTTAAAGCAAACCCTCAAATTGAGTGGGAATGATGCCACTATGCGTTTGATAGTGGGAGGAGCGGAAAAATGAAATGTGAAACAGCTCAAGGGATGTTTGATGAAAAGTTTCATCAAACGCTAACTAAAGAACGGTCAGAAGTATTAGATTTGCATCTTGGTGAGTGCGTTGGATGTTCTAGTGAATATGAGGAACATGCGGATTATCTAAAATTGATGGCAGGTCAAAAACAATCAGCTGTTCTCACGGATAGTGAGGTTGAGACATTAATCAGTAAGGCAATTTCAGCTAGGGTGCCGCCAACCGACAATGGTTTTTGGAAAGGCTTTGCTGCCGCCAGTATTTTGGCGATTGGGTTATCCGGCTTATTCTATGCGACACAACCGCAAGCGCCTTCTGTTTTGACATTAGTAAATACACAAGTTATTGACACGGAAGTCACCCTGATTATTGATTCGCCCGAAGATATCTATAATGCGGATTTTAGAATAGAACTACCTGACCGGATGGCGTTACAGGGATATGACGAGTTTGATGAATTGAACTGGGTACTAGATTTTTCAAAAGGCAGTAATGCTATTCGATTACCGGTTCAGATTGCCGCTGGGAGAGATCTTTCCGAACCATTATCAATCAAAGCAGTGATAGATAATGGTTCAACACAACGTACATTCGAGTTGAATGTTGATCTAGTGACTATGGCTGGAACAGCATCGTAGACGGAATTTTAAAAGTTAAAGTGAGATTGAGAGAGGATTCAATGATGAGATTACTAACTGTAATATTGACCGCTAGTGTCGTATTTTGTGCTGCTAATGCCTCGGCGACAGATGCTGATTTAGGCAAGGTTAAAATGAAACTTGGACATCATAAAATGGGCGGAGCTCCGTTATTGGGCAAGACTATACGAGATACTGTTGTTGAGTATATGTTAGAGATGGGTGATATCACCCAGCAAGAAATTGATGAACTCCGTGCTGAACGCAAATCTGATTTTGACGAAATGCGCGCGTTGCGGGAGTCTGGCGATAAAGCTGCCATGAAAGCAAAACATCAACAAATTAGAGAAAAACATCAGGTTCATAGGGAGAAGATCAGAGCCTATATCGAGAATAACCCGGAACTAAGAGAAAAATTAAAACAAGCGACAAAGCAAACCCGAGACAAGATGAAACGTAAACTTAAGAAGAAACGTCGTAAAGCGCTAATGAGACAGATGGAAAATGAATCTTTAGAGAACTAGTCTTCCCAACTAAAAGCCCAATCAGGCATCTGCTGATTGGGCTTTTTCTCTAGTCGTGACAACAGGTATCTATTGATCAGCTGATATTCACGGTAACGCATTAAGCTACAAATAATTGCTTATATAATTTGATTGCATATTCGTCAGTCATCCCCGACAAATAATCACTAAGCACTCGATACCCCAGACCTTTTTCTGCACCTTCTTTCCACCGTTCCCGCGTATTGTGAGGGAGCAATCGCTCAGGGTCACTCGAGAAAGCGTCAAATAAATCCATTACAATACGCTGTCCTTTAAACTCTGCATGTTGAATCTCTGGCTGGCGTATCACTTGTCTGAATACAAAGTGTTTGAATGAGGATAACGCTTCTAAATAGTGGGGTGCCATGATTGCATTATACTTAAGTAATGGCTCTTCAAATCTTTCGTCAGTTATTCCTATGCTGATAGCCGTCACAAAAGTATTGACCAGAGCTCCTATCGCGTCTTTTCGGTCGTGATTGAATTGGCTAAATAATTGTTTTGTGAGCATGGACATGTTTTCACTTAACCATGGAATATTTAAAGCCTCAATTGGTTTGCAAACCTGCTCTTCAAATAATTCTTGTGTTATCACGCCAACGACAACCGCGTCCTCTAGGTCGTGAATACTGTAGGCAATATCGTCTGCCATTTCCATAATCGAGCAATCAAATGATTTAAACCGTGTCTTGTGATTCTTATCATTTAATGAATCAAACGATGAAAACAATACTCTGTCATTCTGTGAGAGCGGATCAAGTAGCCAGTCAATAATGGATTGATCATCGTCATACAAGCCTTTCGGGGGATGCCACTGAGATGCTTTAAGGTGACCATTTTCGGCAGACTCCCGGCAAATCACATCATTATTGAGACGGTTGAGAGTATTAGGATACTTAGTTAAACCCAAGATTGAACGTCGAGACAAATTCATGCCGTGGGCTTTTGAGTATGGCTCTAAATGAGTCACAATCCGAAATGTTTGAGCGTTTCCTTCAAACCCACCATATTCAGCCATCTTATAATGTAATGCAATTTCTCCACCGTGTCCGAAGGGTGGGTGTCCGATGTCGTGTGCAAGACACAAAGCCTCAATTAAGTGGTCATTCAAGCCTAGAGCGGATGCAATCTCGCCTTGCTTCAAACGAATTTGCGCTGCAATACCCTGACCAATTTGAGAGACTTCAATAGAGTGGGTTAAACGTGTTCGGTGAAAATCTCCATAACCGACACCAAGTACTTGTGTTTTTGATTGTAACCTACGAAAGGCGGCAGAGTGGAGAATCCGTGCTTTGTCTCGCTGGAACGGCGAGCGGTGGTCTCCAATCCGGATAGATAAGCTTTCTTGTCGCCTCGCTTGCCATTGTTCGCCTAACTGAATGTTCATGGTGTTTTGATATCTAATTCTTTAATTGTGTTCACGATTTAATCACAGTGACCTATGCCTGTCTAGCCACAAACAATGGGCGTCTTGACTGATATTTTTTAGGCATGCAATTAATTCATTAAATGATATTGATTCTCATTTAGATTAGTGTACTATGGTCGAGAGATGCAAATGAGAATGATTGTCACTCGCTTTAATGAATCGCGTCTCATGTAAAGCTAAATGATATTGATTCGCATTTGCTTTCCTGTATAATCAGTACTTCAAAATTTAAAGGTAGGTTGTTAATGCACACCAAACAGTATTCTTCAGTTATATCGTCCATTGCAGTTGCGCTCGGTATCACCGCATGCGGCGGCTCCTCATCCAATGAACCAGTCCCTCAAGTTAATGTTTCCCCAACCAACATCGAGCTATCAAGCAACACTGTAAGCGAAAATGAAACGGGAGTAGTGATCGGTACTCTTAGTGCGATTGACGCTGATAATGGAGATACTTTTACTTACACTACGAGCACTGCTGGTTACGTCATTTCAGGCAATACGCTGAGTCTAGCGGCTGATAAGTCGTTTGATTTCGAAGTAACAGGTGATACACCACAAGAAGTTTCAATTACGGTGGTTGATAGTGCCTCTAACAGTTTTACTAAAACGTTAAATGTTGTGGTGAGTGATGTGCTTGATTATTACTCATTTTCAAGCCGTATTGAAGCTGGCGTCGATTCTGTAGCTTACTCGGGGCAGGTGGCGCGTCATGTGCTGATTAACGAGCTTAATCTCTTTATTAATAACTACCTTGGAAATGTTGCTTCCTTCAATAGCAGCGGCGAGTTTAATCCTCAATCAGATGATGAGACAGTGAGAGAGACAGTGCTTACTGCCTTAAATTCATATTATTTGGTTGACGATTACGCTGCTCTTTCTGAACGTACACTGATGACAACGGACAGTCTTCCATTGCTTCAGACAACGCTGAGCCAAATCTCACCATCAAGCAAGAATTTGACAAGTAAAATTGCTGGAAATGATGTTAAGAGCCAACACAAGGACTGGAGTACTGAGTTTGCAGGTTGGGGGGAAACCGGCAGCACGACTCCTGAAGGGCTATTGAACTATTTTTTTGATGAGCTAGCCGCTAACGCACTTTCTTTGAGTAATGGTGATTTGAGACAGGATCCATTTGGTAATCCGTTAACAAAGGTGTATTTGTCAGGGGACGGTGTTGATTATAAGCAAATGGTGCAGAAGTTTCTCCTGATGTCTGTTGCGTTTTCGCAAGGAGCTGATGACTATTTAGATTTGGATGAATCTGACCCAGATTCTAGCGCTAAAGGCGTGTTTGCCAGTAACACACAGGATGGCACAAAACCTTATACAAAGCTTGAACATCAGATTGATGAAGGTTTCGGGTATTTTGGCGCTTCTCGAGATTATCTGACGTTAGGTGATGCAGCGGTAAAATCGTCTGTTATTTCCGATGCTAACGGTGACGAAACAATTGATTTAACGAGCGAGTATAACTTTGGACAATCCGTCAATGCTGCAAAACGAGACATTGGTTCTGATGATACTTATGACTTCTCAGGCAAAGCCATTAACCATTTCTTACAAGCACGTAAGTTAGCGAGCGAGCTGGCGATTAATCATGGTACTGAACCAACCATAGAAGAGCGAAGAGCTATTTTTGCGCAGACAAAGCTCGCGGTAGAAGCTTGGGAAGGTGCTATTGTTGCTACTGTTATCCATTACATCAATGATACGATTGCGGACCTTGATTCAATTGGTACTAATGAGTTCGATTACGAGACTTTGGCAAAGCATTGGTCCGAGATGAAAGCGTTTGGGTTGGGATTGCAGTTCAATCGCCATTCTTTGTTGTCGGATGAAAAATTTGCTCAAATACATAATCTGATGGGGATGAAGCCAGTGTTAACTGGTGATGTCGAAGGGTATCAGTCAGATTTGCTTGAAGCGCGTTCAATTCTTAAAGATGCTTACGAATTCTCAGACGCTATCGTCGCATCTTGGTAATCATTCAGAAAAAGAGATAATTAGCCGGTGATCCGGCTAATTTTAGTTTAGAGAGGCAATATGAAGTTTTGTGCCAACCAAAGTGGCTTTAATCACAGTCTATCTGTAGCAATCATGCTTGCTTGTTTCGGTTGTGGTGAGGTTAGTGTTAGTTCTGACTCCGGTAATATTAACGAAGGTTCCGGTGATAACGGGTCAACATTTGATGAACATACCTTGGTGAGTAATATCGTTGATAATGTTATTACACCAACATTTGCCCGGTTTAAAACTGCAACACAATCGCAGCTTACTGCAATCTCGGCTTACTGCACTGCGCTTGAAAATGATTCGGAAAATGCAGAAATCACTCAGCCTCAAAACCTTTGGCGACAAACAATGGGAGCCTGGCAACAAGCTGAAATGATGCAAATTGGGCCGCTTAGCCGTAACGATAACTTTCTGCGTAATACTCTCTATTCTTGGCCAGTGACGAGTTACTGCGCCATTGACCAGGACACTATAACGTCTCTTAATAATGATGAATTCAATGTATCAACGCGTACCTTCCAAAGAAAAGGGATAGACGCTTTGGAATATTTGTTGTTTAACGAAAGTACAGCGCATAGTTGCACTGCATTTGGTACAGCACCAGCCGAGTGGAACAGTTTGAGCTATGACGAAATACGCTTAGCACGTTGTGAATTCGCTGTTAAAGTCGCTGACAATTTAAATGAAGAAGCTTCAAATTTGCTATCGCGTTGGACAGCTGAAGACGAACCCGATAATGGTTATTCTCTTAAAAATGCAGGTGATTCTGGGATTCACGAGTCCGTCAATCGCATTACTGATGCCATCTTTTATCTAGATACTATGACAAAGTCTGCAAAGTTAGGCGTGCCCTTAGGGATAAAGTTGAATGACTGCGGTGGCCTAGTGTGTCCGCAAAATTTAGAATCAACACTGAGTGGAAACAGCCTTTCGAACATCGAGAACAACCTACTTGCCTTAACGTATCTGTTGCAAGGGGGAATCGGCAACCAGGGTGTTGGGTTCAGTCAATATCTTCAAAGTGTTGGTGAGAGTGATGTTTCGGAGTCGTTAGAGGGGCGACTGGCGGACAGTTTGGCCAAGATAAGAGCAATCGATAGCCCGCTTGAGACCGTTATTTCAAGTGATACCGTTGCAGTAACAGAGATCCATGGTGACATAGAAGACGTTTCTCGTATTCTGAAAACGGATTTTATTGAAAAACTCAATCTTTCACTTCCATCAACTGCTGCCGGTGATGGCGATTAACGCTAGGAGCGTAACAATATGATGTTTTTTAATGCGCTCGCAATGGGGTTTTTATTAGCAAGTACTGTAGAAACTTCCGAGCTAGCCCTCGAAGCGGCAGATAGCGTTGAAAGTAAGGTGGAACGAGTTAGCATCGTTGGCTCAAGCGTGTCTAGTTTAGAACTACTCGGATCAACCTCTATCCTGTCAAATGAAGATATTGAACAATTTAAGTTTGATGATATTGGACAAGTACTGACACGCATACCGGGTGTCAACATTCGTCAGGAAGACGGCTACGGCTTACGCCCAAATATTGGATTCCGAGGGGTAACCCCAAATCGCAGTAAAAAAATTAATATTTTAGAAGACGGCATCTTGATTGGTCCCGCGCCGTATTCTGCACCAGCGGCATACTACTTCCCTTTAATGAGTAAAATTCAATCGGTTGAAGTGACGAAGGGGGCTGAGATGATCAAGCATGGGCCCAATACTGTGGCCGGTGTTCTCAATCTGGTTACCCGTGGTATTCCTGAAGCGTCAGAGACAGGTGTGGATGCTATGATGGGTGCTAATGGCTATCAAAAACTGACCCTTCATCACGGTAATAGAAAATCAGGTTTTGGTTATCTTGTGGAAGGAAGTGTGATCTCAGCGGATGGGTTTAAGCAACTCGATAATGGTGGCGATACCGGCTTTGATAAGTCAGATGTTATGGTGAAGTTTGATTATCAATGGAACACGGTAGCAATAGATCATGTGGTTGCATTAAAAATGAGTTACGCCGATGAGTTCTCAAACGAAACGTATCTAGGACTCTCTGATGAGGACTTTGCAACCACTCCCTACCGCCGGTATAGCGCCACACAACAAGACCGCATGGACTGGGAACATAATCAAGTCCAACTAACCCATCAAATGCAAGCAAGTGAATGGAATATTACCACTCGGCTGTATAACCATGACTTTACGAGAAGCTGGTCTAAATTAAATGGGATCCGGTCAGGCCAGGGCGAGGCGCCACCGTCCCTTCAATCTGTATTGCAATCACCGGACAACTATCAAAACTACTACCAAGTGTTAACAGGAGATAGTGACAGTACGATC
The DNA here is from genome assembly GCA_964230195.1 of Alteromonadaceae bacterium. GTDB lineage: Bacteria > Pseudomonadota > Gammaproteobacteria > Enterobacterales > Alteromonadaceae > CAXRGH01. The sequence goes on along the minus strand of CAXRGH010000255.1, from coordinate 800 downwards.
CGGGAGATATTGACCATTGGTGATAATGCAAGGCGTTATTATTCTCGTGGCATTCAATTGGACGGTTCAATTGATTTTCCTTTGTTTAGTCAGGAGCACGAATTTGTTGCTGGTGTTCGTTATCACCAAGACCAAATCCAGCGCGATCACGTTGAAGATGACTTCTTTATGAGGCAAGGGCTCCTGGAACGTACCAGCGAGCCCCAACGTCTTGGCGCAACGAATGAAGAATCAACGGATGCCGTTTCAAGTTATTTGCAAAGTATTTGGTCCTTCGATAAGTTGAAATTATCGTTTTCAGCTCGCAATGAGTCTATTGATGGTCATTACCTCAATCGTATTTCTGGCGATTGGTTAAAGAAAACCACACAAGTCACATTGCCAGCATTCAGTTCGGTCTACTCTTTATCAAATCAGCAATCGGTGATCTTCGGTATCCATAAAGGATTTGTTCCGACTAGCCCACAACAGTCCCCAGAGAAAGCGCCTGAACAGAGCACTAATGTTGAATTTGGATGGCGAGTATCAACATCAAACATTGATGCTGAAATTGTCGGGTTTTATAATCAATATGATAATCTAGCTGAAACATGTTCGCAGTCAGCGGGGGAAAACTGTACAACTAACATTGACATTCAATACGATGCTGGAGAAGTCGATGTCTATGGCTTTGAAAGCAGTGCGAGTGGTGTCATTAATGTGCCCGATACAAGTTTGTCGTTGCCCTGGTTCTTCACCTACACTAATACTCAGTCAGAGTTTCAAACCAGTTTTGCTTCCTCGTTCCAACAGTGGGGAAG
>CAXRGH010000254.1:0-2433 GCA_964230195.1 Alteromonadaceae bacterium | reverse complement strand
CGCCTTGTTTCAGTATTGCTTTGAGCATTACTTTAACCATCATACAACGGCAGAAAATCCACATCATGAGATGCTCAAACAAATAGTGACTGACACTGCAACCATGATTGCATTGTGGCAAGCTCAAGGATTTGCCCACGGGGTAATGAACACCGACAACATGTCCATCCACGGTATTACCTTTGATTTTGGGCCTTATGGTTTTATGGATGACTACGATCCTAACTTTATCCCAAATCATTCAGATCACAGTGGACGATACAGCTTTGTTCAGCAACCTGGCGTTGGCTTGTGGAATCTAAATGCACTTGCGCATGCGTTCACTCCCTACCTCTCCCACGATGAGATTGTGTCAGCACTCTCACTGTATGAAAGCATACTAAGTCAACATTACGCTACCCTTATGCTTGATAAGCTGGGTTTGACATCAGAGCAAGTTGGCGATGACAAACTGCTCGCGAATTATCTGAAATTGTTAGCCCAAGATAAAGTGGACTACCACCTGAGTTTCCAGTGGCTATCTCAAAGCGTAGAAGCCGATGAACGCGATCACTTCTGTAATCATTTTATTCATCGTGATAAGGCAAGAGTATGGTGGGATGACCACCGTAAACGTCGTTTGCTCGAGGGACTTAATACAGAGCTGATTGTGAGTAACATGGCGCAAATTAACCCGAGTGTCGTATTAAGAAACCATTACGCGCAACAAGCAATACAAGCGGCAGAGGCAGGGGATTTTACAACCTTTGAAGCATTGCTAAAGGCAAGCAGTCACCCTTTCGAAAGCTATCACACCGAACACCCATTGACACAAGCGCCACCCGATTCGGGTAAAGGTTTGATTATTTCATGCAGCAGTTAGAACAGATATCGGAGACTGTACTTCAAATTACTCACTCAGAGAGATCGTGCGAGTATTTGTTAATCGATGTAGTACAACAACTTGAGGACTATGGGTGCGTATTGCGAGAAACACTGCACGGCGCCGATAGGTCACAGTTCCAATTCAGGCTCTATCATCACACCTTCACCCTCTATTACGAAGACCTTTCAGATGTGATTTGGATTGAATTTGAAACGGAAAGTGGTCGTATCATTCAAGATTTGTATAGACTTCTTCAGCAATAGTGCGTAATTTGACGGTCTCTATTGGTAATAGCGATGTTCGCCTTAGCTATGACGGTATTTAAATATTTTTTATTAATAATCATAGGTATGTTTCACGTTGCTCATGCATCCGTGATTGAAATCAATGATGATTTTCATTCAAAAAATATTCTTAGTGACGCGCAGTGGCTGCTGACGGATACTGATGAACGGATCGGTTCCGTGTCTTCCCGTCCTCTTGCTCAGTGGCAGTCAATGAAGACGCCTTACGGTGAAGTGAAAGAGCAGGCCCTATGGTTAACTTTTTCTTTGCAAGGACAATCGTTCAAGTTCAATGAGCTCTTTCTGCTGCTGAATGTTGCGCCATCGGAATCTGCCGAAATCTACATGCTTGATAACGAAAGTTATGTTCATCGTACCTACCTCTCTAATCAAGCAGACAACTTATTTGCCAGCCACTTTCCAAAAATTCCATTGCCGATGTACACCGATGACATGGTTCGCGTGTTTGTGAAAATTAATCACAAGAATCATGAGCCACTGTTTGCAAGAATCACAACTCCTGAAGTGTTAGGTGACTGGAATCAATTCCAAACAACCATGGTGGGTATTTATGTTGGTGCTCTCGGTATCCTGATTTTACTGTACTTTGTCACTTACATTCGTTTTCAAGATCCCGTGAGGTTCTGGTTTGGTGTTTTACTGCTGAGTTACTTACTCATGTTTTTAAACCAGAAAAACCTGTTACTACCGAGCTTGGATACATTACTCACCCACCAGCAATACACCCTTTGGTTTAGCGCTGCCATGATACTCGCAACGCATAAGCTGTTGAGTCATTTACACGCCCACAGTGGACGATGGCAAGAGCGAAGAATGTACGTTGCTTGCGCTATTTGTTGTATTGCAGGACTTTTACTACCCGAGGTTTACACCAATCTATTAACCGTGGTGTTGGTGGTTGGATATATCAGTACGTCCTTGTATCAAGCCACATTTTGGCAATCGTTTTTGTCGATTGGAGCGGCTCGATACCTATTGCTTGGGTGGGGCTGTATTAGCTTATTGAACCTTGCCTCCATTGGCTTTGGTGTTTATTGGGTTGGGATAAGTAATGCATGGTATTTAAGCATTTTCTCACTGTTCACAGCGGGAGTTATCTTGCAGGTAATGGGGATAGAGTTATTTGACCGGGTCATCGACAGCATGAGACGTCGTGCAGAAGAAAGTGAACTCGAAGACCTCAAATATTTTTATCAACTCTTTAAAGCTTCCGCCGAGGGACTTTATACCTCAACCATGAATGGCAAGTTGGAATCAGTTAAC
>CAXRGH010000253.1:0-5575 GCA_964230195.1 Alteromonadaceae bacterium | reverse complement strand
AATTGGTTCATAATGAAATCCAGAATCCTTATGCTTAACTAGTTGGCGCGAGCTCAAAAGGGATCGTGATGAAAGTTTTAAACCCTTCATCGCTTAGGTCATACGATAAATTGAAACGATTTGCATACATCGCTTCCAATCGAGAGGTCGTATTTTCAATTCCAATACTACGGTTGTGTTTTTCTGACTCGGAATCTAAGGTGGTATAAGTGTCTGTTCCTGAATCAAATAATTCTATTCTTAAGTTTTCTTGTTCCAACTTGACTGACACATGCAGGGTGCCACCATCTTCATTTTTTGAGATGGCATGTTTCACGGAATTTTCCACAATGGGTTGAAACAATAAGCTGGGAATAAGACCATCTTCCACTGATTTGTCAACTTTCAAATCTATAGTAAGGCGCTCTCCAAACCTCACCTTTTCAATATCGAGGTATAGCATTAGTGCTGTGATTTCTTTATGTACAGTCACTTTCACGTCTGGGTCGTGGTCAAGGAGGTATCGCAAAAATTTGCTAAGTTTGACAACAGTTTGTTGCGCTAATTGACCTTCTCCAATATCGATGAGGGCATTTACCGAATTCAACGCATTGGACAGAAAATGCGGGCTGAGCTGGTATCGCAGCATCTTTAATTGCGCGTCTCTTGCTAACGTCTGCGCTTCGACGCGTTTCACGTATTCTTCCTGCACCTGATTCTGAGAATCGAGCAATATTTGATGCTCTCGTTGCAACACGTGATAGTACATCAGCCCATGAAACATTGCGGTCCAGCAAAGGTAAATGAAAATACCACTAAAATACCAGCCACCAAAATTCCACCAAATATCTTCCTCATCATGCATTAAATCAAACAACCCCATGCGGGCGACTGTCCACCCTAATGAGACAGCAAAGATCAAAAGCATTCCCATTGAAAGGCGAAATCTGTTACTCCGGTACCAAATAGAAATGAACGCCTGCTGCAGGAAAATAGAAAGGAAAAGCCCGAGAGCAGATTGCAATAGCACGTGCAGAAAATATGAGAACTGATACTGCTCAAACCACAGTTTGAGTGTGCCAAAAGACACTAAGCCAATAAATACCCAAAAACCAAACTGACAGTACCAGAACATTTTTTCTGGTGCTTGCCCGAGCGTTTGTTTAATCAGTTGCGCAATATTATGCTCAATTTTTTGCATACTACTCTTTTTATTACCTGCCAACTTCTACTCACTTGTTATTTAATTGTAAATACATTTCCAAAAATACCTATTTTCCATAATCCGCTTTATCTTGTTTAATGTCCCATTGGGCGAATAAAGCCGAATATAGGGTTAAACCTACATTAAGGAAATTTCATTTCTGCGAAGCATTCTTGCCTTAAATAGTCATTATTCAATGAAACTTTCTGATTGTACATCTTTGATTGTTATCAAGGGAAACCTATTTAAGAGTCTGGTTTTTCAAAGTTTTATGACTTCGCTGTTCAGTCTTTTTATCACTATTCATGGATTCATTTTCATGGGCCATATGTTACGAAAACATACTCAGAGCTAATGTTTAAATGATCTTTATATATAGTTAATCACTAACGAATTTTCATGGCAATGGCCAATCCGTTTTAACGCCTATCAAAGCCGTTTTATCGCATTACTGATACCTTGCAACAAATAACCTGTTACACATATGTTAACGAAGTAACAACCAATAACATTTTTCTTTTTGTGACTGGCACTCATCGAGTATTTATTCGTAGTGCAGGTGACGATAAACAAAATAACAGGGAGAATCCTATGTTTACAGGGCGAGCACCTATGTTTTCGCGTTTTGGGCCACTCATTATTACCACTGCAATCATTGGTGGATGCGGTGGAGATGAAGTGGCTACCGAAACCAAAATTACGGCGATCGAAACCCGCGTCCCCACGTCAGATTGGCAACTAGTGTGGAGTGATGAGTTTGAATCAACAGAAATTGATGCCGGTAAATGGTCGATTGAAATTGATTGCGGCGGTGGCGGTAACAATGAAGAACAATGTTACACAGATTCTCCTGACAATCTGTTTGTGGAAAATGGCATCCTAAATATCGTTGCCCGCCCCGCTGAACCCGGTTCAGGGCTTGCAAAACCCTATACTTCTTCAAGAATCAATACGAGAGGAAAAGGCGATTTTACTTACGGTCGAGTTGAGATAAAAGCAAAGTCACCGAAGGGTCAAGGTACATGGGCAGCCGCTTGGATGATGCCGACCGAATCAGTGTACGGTACATGGCCATTGTCCGGTGAAATCGACTTGGTTGAGTGGGTAAATATTGGTGAAGAACGTTCTGACGGTGATATTGATCGTCATGCTCACGGAACACTTCACTATGGACCCATGCAAGGTGGCAATCATAGTTCTTCTGGTACCGAGTATGCACTACCAAACGCTTCTCCAGACGAAGCGTTTCACGTTTACGCAATTGAATGGGAAGAAGGTGAGATTCGTTGGTATATCGATGATGTTCTTTACGCTTACCAACGTGATTCTGTACTCACCTACAGAGCTAAAGACGGAGCTGCTTCTGGTTTGAGCGAGATTGGGTGGTACACCCAAGTGGTGGTTGAAGCTGAAGAAGAGGATGCGGAGGACACAACAGAGCTTGTTTATGAGAACAAGCCTTTTGACCAAGATTTCTACATTATCCTTAACAATGCTGTCGGTGGTAACTGGGCTGGACGAACTCATAGTGCGCTAGATTACTTCATTGGAGATGATAACGGCTCGATAGCACAAGGTGTTGACAATAGCGCTTTCATTGATGGTAACGCGCTCCAGGTTGATTACGTCCGCGTTTATGAGTGCAGCAAAGATCCTGCGACCGGTAAAGGATGCGCAACCATCAGTTCTGATTATTTCCAAGAAACGTTTGTAACCGGTGCCGCGCCTGTCCCGATACCACCTATTATCCCAGTTCCAGTTGGCGTTGATATCTTTACTGAAGATCAATCGTCTTGGGAAAGTGAAGGTGAAGCGGTAGATACAGGTGATGAAGAATATGGGGAAGCGGTACAGTTTACCGTCACCAATGAGTCGGGAGAGCTCGGCTTTTCCGGACCTGCTTACGATGGAACTTTATTACCAGATGAAGCGAAAATTGAATTTGATATCAAAGCGGTTTCTTTGCCAACGTCAACAGAAGCAGAATGGATATTTAAGGTCGAATACGAATTGCCAGAGGAAGAAACTGCATCTGAAGATGAGTCGGCAACGCGCTCTCGAACCTTGGTATCAAGCCGAGTTGACGACGAGGAAGAAACGGATGAGACCCCGCAATACGGTTATGTTGAGTTAACTTTAGATCAAAGCGTTGAGGGCGTGCTTCCTACCGCAGGCGAATGGCAGCATTACACCTTTGAAATTGGTGCTTTACGAGCGCTCGGTTTAAATAGCGAGAGCATTGTAGGTATCAAAGTTTTTCCGACCGCTGGAAAAGGCGAAGGTGCCGTATTCTTAGTGGATAATGTGACCATTGGGGCTGCGTTTGAGGGGGCTGAGTTACTGTTGTTTGAGGACGAAGAAAACTCAAACTGGCCAATGTGGGATGACCAAGTTTCTAAAGGTATCAGTTCGGTGGTACCTGTTGTGGTTGATGATGACGATCCAGAATATGGCAAAGTTGCTGAATTCTATATTAATGGCAACTCAGTAGTTGGGTTCACAGTGAGACAAGACCAAGGCGGTTCTGGGTATCCATTTGATGCTAGTTCGTTGGCAATCACAGGTGCAATCGAATTCGATCTTAAGCTGATTGAACCTCCACAAAATCCCAACGCTCCATGGTATTTAAAACTGGAATCGAATGGTGGTACTAACCTTGGGGGTACAGCGGTTGATTTCCGTTTGCCGCAAGCACCGGTCGCAGATGAGTGGACTCATTACACAGTTTCCATGAATGCGTTACTCCAGAAAGGTCTAGACATTTCGGCTATAGATATCGCACTTATTTTCCCACAATGGGGCCAAGGTAATGGAGCCAGATTCAGAGTGGATAATATGATAATCCACTCAACAACCGTGGAAGATGAAGGAGAAGATTCAACGAAAGGGCCAGATACTACTATATATCAGCCCATGGTGACTCTGTACGACGACGAAATTCGCGACGGCTGGACACTATGGGATTGCTGTGCGGGTCTTGATCAAGTTGAGGTGATGGACGATGAAGAGCACGGTTCCGTGGTTGAATATACTATCGGAGCAGGTCCCGATGGCGGTACAGTCGTTGGATTTTGGGGAAGAGATTCGGGCGAAGTATTTAATCTCGCACCGATTACTAATAATGGTGTTTTACGTTTTGACCTGAAGGTGGAAACCATTCCAGAGGATGAAAATACCAACTGGCTACTTAAAGTCGAAAGTTCTGACGCTACGGGAAAAACCTTTGCAGAGGTAAGTCTCACTGATAGTAAACAAGGCGTTGCTCCAACCCTGGGTGAGTGGCAATCGTACTCGTTTCCGTTAGTTGAATTGTCAGGGGCTGGTCTAAATTTGACGGAAGTCGATTTATTCATGATTTTTCCAGAGTGGGCAAAAGGGCTTGGCGCTGTTTACCGCGTAGATAATGTTTTCATTGGTATACCTGAAGGCGATGAAAACCCATACACAGATAGCCCGCTAGTTGTTGGTGGAAATGACGAACCAGACGATACCGATACAGTTGAAACCCAAGAACCTGGTGTTGAATTGATTCAGAATTCAGACTTCGGCAATAGCGTTGGTTGGGGTGGAACCAATGGCATGGTTGATAGCATTGTTGACGGTGTATTTACCGCCAATGTTGCAGCGGCCGGCAATCCTTGGGATGTTAGTCTTAAACAGAATCTATTCTTGTTGAACGATTCAGTTTACACCCTTTCGTTTGAGGCTCGATCAGACGATAGTCGAGCGATAGTTGCTGGTCTAGGTCTGGACAAATCACCTTGGACCAACTCAACAGAAACAGTCACGTTAACACCAGAATGGAGTGTTTATGAGTTAACCATCACAACAAGCGGTTTTGGCGGAGAAAACAACCGCGTGTTCTTTGATATGGGTGGTGCAACTGGACAGGTGCAATTGGATAATGTAAGCGTGGTACTGGTGACTGATGGTTCGGCGGCAGGAGGTTCGGATGACGATACCGGCGGCGATACTGATGATAATTCCGATGGTAACGTAACGATTGTAGAGCCAGAACTGACCAATGCAGACTTTGCTGCATCCGAGGGCTGGGGCGGTACAGATGGCATGGCCGATAGCATTGTGGACGGTATATTCACCGCGAATGTTGCTACGGCAGGTAATGCTTGGGATGTGAGTCTGAAACAAAATCTGACACTGATGCCTGAGATGGATTATGTGTTGACCTTTGCTGCTCGCTCTGACGATGCACGCAGTATTATTGCCGGTTTAGGCTTGGATGCGGATCCGTGGACGAACGCCACAGAGACCATCACCTTGACCACGGAATGGGCAGAATACACTGTGAATCTCACCACTGAAGGTTTTGGTGGTGAAGGCAATCGCTTGTTCTTTGACTTGGGGGCAGAGGCTGGTCAAGTGCAATTGGAT
>CAXRGH010000252.1:0-7011 GCA_964230195.1 Alteromonadaceae bacterium | reverse complement strand
ACCGGATATCGATGTGGACTTTGAACACCAACGTCGTGAGGAAGTAATTCAATATATTTATCAAAAATACGGGCATCAACGCGCAGCACTTGCCGCTACCGTGATTACCTACCGATTAAAAATGGCCATCAGAGACGTAGGGAAAGCACTCGGTATTGATAAACAACAATTGGATTTCTTTATTGCTCACCTCAATCGCAGGGATAAAGGTCTAGACTGGCAAGCTCAACTCTGCCAATTAGGACTCAACCCCAAGAGCCAACAATCAAAGCAGTTTCTGAGTTTAGTCAATGAGATCATTGGATTTCCGCGTCATCTATCTCAACATACCGGTGGTTTTGTGATCTCGTCAGGACCACTCTACGAGCTCGTTCCTGTTGAAAATGCCGCCATGCCGGAACGGTCAGTTATTCAATGGGATAAAAACGATCTCGAATCACTCGGATTACTCAAAGTTGATATTCTCGCCCTTGGCATGCTCAGTATGGTTAGACGTTGCTTCAATAGCATTGAGCAGCACTATCAACGTTCCCTTACATTGGCTGATATCACGCGAATGAATGACGACCCAAAGGTGTACAGCATGATCCAACAAGCCGACACCATTGGTACCTTTCAAATAGAATCACGTGCGCAAATGAGTATGCTGCCGCGACTCAAGCCAGCCAGCTATTATGATCTTGTCATCCAAATTGCCATTGTCCGTCCAGGCCCGATACAAGGGGATATGGTTCATCCCTACCTACTTCGTCGTGAAGGTAAGGAAGCCGTAGACTACCCATCACCGGAAGTAGAATCTGTTTTATCTCGTACCTTGGGTGTCCCGATATTTCAGGAACAAGTGATCAAATTGGCCATGGTGGCTGCTGGTTTTTCAGGTGGTGAAGCCGATCAGCTCAGGCGCGCCATGGCTGCCTGGAAAAAACACGACCAACTCGCGCCGTTTGAAGACAAGTTAATCAAAGGTATGACATCACGAGGCTACTCAGAAAACTTTGCTGCTCGTGTATTTGCACAAATCAGAGGCTTTGGCGATTACGGTTTCCCAGAAAGTCATGCCGCTTCATTTGCCGTTATCAGTTACGCCTCATGCTGGCTCAAATATTATTATCCCGCTGTTTTTTATTGCGAGTTGCTGAACAGTCAACCCATGGGCTTCTATTCTCCCTCGCAACTATTACAAGATGCTAAACGACATGCTGTCAGCATCCATCCCATTTGCGTTGTTCACTCACAATGGGAGCATACACTGGTTCCTCATCACAAAGGACTGGCTATACAACTAGGCTTTTCACTGATAAGAGGCATTCACCATCAGGATATTTCACAACTCATTGAACATCGTCAGCAACGCCCATTTCAGTCCATTAACGATGTCCAGTCATTACCCATAGGCCGCCACACTATTGACAAACTTGCCAGTGCTAATGCCCTACGATCGTTTTCAAACAACCGCTACCAAGCCCGTTGGGAATTAATGGAAAACACTCAAGCACTACCGCTTTTTCAACAATTAGCCTCCAGTGATAGCCTTCTCAACATCCAACCATCAGAAGCCAGTGACATGAAAGAAGATTATCACACCACAGGAGTGACGCTGGACACCCATCCAATTACCTTATTAGAAGCTAATGGGTATTTACCAGCTTTCACTCGGTGTCAGGAATTGAAACATAAACATGATAAAGCTGTGGTTACCATCATTGGCTTAGTCACAGGGCGGCAATCGCCAGGCACTGCAGGCGGGGTGAGTTTTTTCACGCTAGAAGATGATACCGGCAACATTAACGTTATCATATGGCAGGCCACGGCTAGGGCACAAAAATCAGCTTATATGGCAGCCAAACTATTAAAAATCACAGGAGTGCTACAAAAAGAAGGTGATATTATTCACGTAGTGGCAGGACGTCTTGATGATATCAGTCAGAAATTAACTGAGTTAACCTAAAACTTCGAGTATCAGGACAAAAAAAACGCTGGTTTACTAGTATATGTAGTAAAAACCAGCGTTTTTTCTCAATAGCAAAGTCAATTTACTTAGTGTGCTCTTCTTCGCCCGCATGTTCCCAAATTGACGTACGGAAACTCACCAAAAAGAGGACAATACCAATACCAATACTGAAGGTCGCAATCTGCTTGTACAGCGCAGGAATACTCTCAATGTTATCCGCATCGAAACTACCCGCAAGCAACCCGGCAATGATATTACCGATAGAGTACGTTAAAACGAATAACCCCATCATCTGTCCACTGAAGCGTCTTGGTGCAAGTTTGCTCACCGCACTTAACGCTACTGGACTCAAACATAACTCACCGACGGTGTGAAGGAAGTAAGTTGCCACTAACCAATATGGAGCAACTTTTAAGCCACTTGCCGCATGTTGTGCAGCAAAAAACATGACAATAAAACCAGATGCCATAACAATTAAACCTAAAGCGGTTTTCATGCCATAAGAGCGCCCAACCATGGTTTTACCAATGTTGATCCACAAAGCCGCAAAAAACGGTGACAAAGCAATAATAAAGATTGCATTTAACGACGCAAACCAGCCAGTTGGGATTTCAAACGTGCCCACCAAACGGTCAGTGTAATCACGCGCAAACAAATTCAAAGATGATCCAGCCTGCTCAAATCCTGACCAAAAGCATGCTGACGCAATACAGATAAGGAACAACGCACCGAGGCGTTTCTTCTCATTTGCATTTAACCCGCCACCAAAATACACAATCGCGTAATATGCTAAAAAGGCCACGGTAAAGAAGATAGCAACATATTCCGCTACCGCGATTGCATCAAAACCAATCACGCCGTTCATTAACAAACCTGTCACTACAGCAACGGCACCAAGGAAACCTACAATGCCCACTTGCGTTGTTTGCTTAGCAGACGGTGACAAAGGTTGCGCTGGCTCAGCACCAATATCACCCAAATTATCGCGGGTTAAGTGATATTGAACCAAACCAATTGCCATACCAACAGCTGCAGCACCAAAGCCCCAGTGCCAACCAATATTTTCAGACAAATAACTTGTCACGAAGTAACCACAGACAGAACCAATATTAATGCCCATGTAATAAATAGCGTAACCAGCATCACGGCGTGTATCTTTTTCAGAATATAGCTGACCTACCAGCGCCGTTATATTTGGCTTTAGCAAGCCAGTTCCTAAAACCACAAATATCAAACCAATATAGAAAGTACTATCAGTTGGGATAGCCAAAATAATATGGCCAATCATGATCACGATACCACCATACCAAACGGCTTTTTGACCACCAAGCAAGCGATCAGCTAACCAACCGCCGGGTAACCCCATAAAATACACCATTCCAGTGTATAGGCCGTAAATCGCTGTTGCCGTTGCAGCTGTGATAGCAAGACCACCTTCTTGCATTGATGCCGTCATAAACAGTACCAGCAACACACGCATGCCGTAATAACTCATGCGCTCCCACATCTCAGTGAAAAATAAGGTACTAAGACCTGCTGGGTGTCCGAAGAAACGCGTGTCTAGCGCGTCATTAGATGATTTTGATGTTTCCATAATGTCTGCTCTTTTTCGTTATAATTATCAGAGATAAGAGAGTTAAAACTTGCCTAACTTTACCCCAAAAAATCACCGCTCGCCACCGTGTAACGAATTGTTTCGAAGAATCGTCATATTTGTCCCTATAAAACTTGACGCAACCCCCTGTTCCCTTTAGCTTTAACTACGTATAAGCAGCACAGGGAAGATGCTTACATTCCCACCTTACAACGCCTGAACGAGAATATAACCATGAAAAAAATCGGTATTGCCATTGGCGCACTCCTTTTGACCGCCTGTCAACAAGCGTCAATTCAACCAAACAATCAACCCGTCACTAATATTGATGGTGTTCGCTTTTTAGAGCAAATAACAGCTAAGCCAGGGACGACACAAATCCCATATCAAAAATACGAACTCAATAACGGGCTAACCGTTATTCTGCACAAAGACACATCTGATCCCCTTGTGCATGTTGATGTAACCTACCATGTTGGATCTGCACGTGAGGACATTGGTAAGTCCGGTTTTGCTCATTTATTTGAACACATGATGTTCCAAGGCTCAGAGAACGTGGCTGATGAGCAGCATTTCAAAATCATTACAGAAGCCGGTGGAACATTAAACGGAACCACCAACTCCGATCGTACCAATTACTTTGAAACGGTGCCCGCGAATCAACTTGAAAAAATGTTGTGGTTAGAGGCTGATCGCATGGGTTACTTACTAAAAGCGGTCACTCAAGAAAAGTTCGAAGTACAACGCGAGACGGTGAAAAATGAGCGTGGCCAACGGATTGATAACGTACCTTACGGTAGACTCTCAGAGCGTATCGCCGAAGCATTATTCCCACTTAACCACCCATATTCGTGGCCTGTAATCGGCTACATGGAAGACCTTGATCGAGTTAATGTAAATGATCTCAAAGCCTTTTTCTTGCGCTGGTATGGTCCAAACAATGCCACCATTACCGTTGGTGGTGATATTAACGAAGCAGAAACTTTGTCGCTAATCAAAAAATACTTTGCATCAATTCCCAGAGGACCCGAAGTTGAAAATGCAGAGAAGACGCCCATTCGCTTACAAGAAGACCGTTATATTTCCATGGAAGATAACGTTCATTTGCCACTAGTAACCCTGACCTATCCAACCGCGTATGTCCGTCACGAAGACGAAGCACCACTGGATATCCTTTCCGATATTCTGGGTAGCGGTAAAACATCACTGTTTTACAAAAACCTAGTGAAAACCAATTTTGCAGTTCAAGCCGCTGTTACCCACCCATGTTCAGAGTTGGCGTGTCGCTTCATGCTATATGCCTTACCTCACCCAGCATCAGGAAAATCACTTGCGGATATTGAACAAATTATTCGGGATACACTGGTTGAATTTGAAGAACGAGGCGTAACAGACGAAGATCTCCAAACATCAAAAGCCAAATTTGAAAGCCAATTTATCTTCGGACTTCAAAGTGTTTCGGGCAAAGTTGGTCAGTTAGCTTCATATCAAACGTTTACCGGAAACCCCAACTACATTACGCAAGACATTGCACGATACAACAACGTTACCAAAGCAGACGTGATGCGCGTCTACAAGCAATACATCAAAGACACCGGAGCCGTTGTCATGAGCGTCGTACCGATGGGTAAGGCTGATGCCATTGCTGCACCAAATAACTTCACACCACCAAATCGCCAAATCCCGGAGTCAGAGGCCACTGGTGAAGTCGTTGCGCGTCGGGGAGAAGACGATTTTGACCGTAGCATCATACCAACAGCTGGAGCCAACAAGGCCGTAACAGTGCCTCCAACGTGGCAACTCACGCTAAATAATGGCATCAAAGTACTCGGAGCGAATAGTACAGAAACTCCAACAACTAGCCTACTCATCAAAATACCGGCGGGTCATTACTACGAATCTGCAGAAAAATCTGGGATGGCAAGCCTAACCGCGCAGATGCTCAACGAAGCAACCACGCAACGTTCAGGTGAAGATATGAGTAAAGCACTCGCCTTGCTGGGAAGCACAGTTAGCATCAGCTCCAGTGACCGATACATCTCTGTCAACATCAACACACTTTCAAAAAATCTGACAGAAACGCTGGCACTAGCTCTTGAAAAAATTCAACAGCCAGCCTTTAACGAATCAGACTTCACACGCGTTAAACAAAACGCAATTCAAGGTGTTATCAATAACAAGAAAAACGCTAACTACCTTTCACGTCGCGCCTTCGACCAATTACTATACCAAGGCTCAATCAGCGCAGTACCAGCGGATGGGACTGTCGCTACTCTTGAAAAACTCACACTTGAAGACATCAAAGGGTTTTACCAACAACAAGTGAAGCCCAAGGGTGCAAAACTCATTACTGTATCTGACCTCTCAAAAGGACAAATTGAAGATGCCCTCATGTCCCTCAACAAATGGAAAGGTGAAGGTCAACCCATGACAGCGGCCTTCCCAACACCTATCGTGGAGCCAGCAACTATTTATCTTGTTGACAAAAAGAATGCAGCACAATCCGTTATTCGAATTGGTAAACGCAGTTTAACTCACGATATGACCGGCGAATACTTTGAATCAGGCCTAATGAACTACACCTTGGGTGGCGCTTTCAACTCGCGCATCAATCTTAACTTAAGAGAAGACAAAGGGTACACCTACGGAGCGCGCAGTGGTTTTTATGCAGACCAATATGCCGGCGTTTATTCCGCTCGCGCTGAAGTTCGGGCCAACGTGACTGACAAATCTCTGATTGAATTCTTCACTGAAATAAAGCGCTATCACAAATCCGGAATCACTCAAGAAGAGCTGTCATTCATGCGCAACGCCATCAACCAACGAGACGCATTAAAATACGAGACACCCAAAGCAAAACTTGGATTCTTATCTCAGCTTCTTGAGTACAACGAGACACCTGACTTCGTCAACAAGCGAAATACCGTTGTTTCAACCATTACAAAAGAGCGAATAGATGCATTAGCAAAGCAACACTTAAACCTCGACGAAATGATCATCGTCGTCGTTGGTGATGCCGAGTCTCTGCGTCCTAAACTCAATGCACTTGGCTATCCCGTTGTAGACTATAAACTCTAACAACCACTACCCAAAAAACGGGGCTATCTGGCCCCGTTTTTATATTTTGGACACCCATCTGTTTGAATCACAAGTGATAATAGGACACCCATCGGTTTGTAATCACAAGAATTAGATCTGTGCTGGTGTGATGACAAGTGATAATTCGACACCCATCGGTTTGTAATCAAAACAATTAGCTCATGTGCTGTTGTGATGATAACTAGTATTAGAGAAATATCAGAACGCTCTTGCGAATTTCGGGGGGTTGAGTGCACTAAAAAAGGGTTTAAGAATGACAAAACTGCAGCTGACTGTGGTAAGTCACCGCATGATTTATTTGATACTAGAATTAGTATGTTTATCGATTTATTTGTTCAGATGCTGAGAAAATTAAGGTCCAAATAGT
>CAXRGH010000251.1:0-11221 GCA_964230195.1 Alteromonadaceae bacterium | reverse complement strand
TATGACTTCTGCAACAATGGCTGTTACAACAGCCAAAACCAGTTGTATGACTAGTCCAAAGCCAAATAAGACGCTCTGTACAATAATCCCGGGGATTAAACATAAAACCACCAGTTGCATGACATTACCTGTGTCACGTTTTACGCGCTGGTGAGGAGAACTTTTAACCGAAAACATGACTATTCTGAACCTTCTTGCGTGTTGCCTTGAGTTGGCTTGTTGTCTGCGTTTTTCCCTTGTTTTTTGGCTTTTGCCTTAGCTATGGCTGCGGCTACTCTGGCTTTCTTTTCGTCTTCAGACGATACACTGGAAGTAGTGCTTACAATGGCTGAGGCATTATCCGTTGACGATTCATCTGACGACGCAGCTTGCGCTTGTTTTTTTGCCTTTGCCTTAGCTATGGCTGCCGCTACTCTGGCTTTCTTTTCGTCTTCAGGTGAACGGCTGGGAGCCGTTTTCGCACGAGACTGGGCAGCGTCGGATGACAATGCATCAGACGATGCAGCTTGCGCTTGTTTTTTTGCCTTTGCTTTGGCTATGGCTGCCGCTACTCTGGCTTTCTTTTCGTCTTCAGGCGATACACTTGGAGTAGTGCTTACAATGGCTGAGGCATTATCCGTTGACAATTCATCAGACGATGCAGCTTGCGCTTGTTTTTTTGCCTTTGCTTTGGCTATGGCTGCCGCTACTCTGGCTTTCTTTTCGTCTTCAGGCGATACACTGGGAATAGTGCTTACAATGGCTGAGGCATTATCCGTTGACAATTCATCTGACGACACAGCTTGCGCTTGTTTTTTTGCCTTTGCGCGAGCAATAGCTGCAGCGACTCTTGCTTTGTTAGGATCTTGCGAGGATTCGTTAGCGTCCTTCTGTTCTGCAACCGTCTTCGTTTGTTGTTCAAGCTTCTTAGCTTTCGCTCGGGCGATAGCATCTGCAACCCGTGAGGTATTAGATGCGCTATTCTCCTCGAGAGATGCTGGCTTATCTTGCTGTTTCGCTTTCACTCGCGCTAACGCTGCCGCGATCTTATCTTTGGCATCACTGCCGTTGGCCTCCATCGCTTGTTTGCGTTTTTCGGATGCCAGGCGCTGCTTTTCGAGTCGAGCCTCTTTCTCCCTTTCGAGACGTTGATTACGCGCCTCAAATCGCTGTTTCGCGTGTTCTGCTTGAAGCTTTTCTTCTTCTTGTGAACGTATTTCTTGCTTTGCGTTGCGATAGTATTGCACTAGTGGTATTTCACTTGGACAGACATAGGCACAAGCCCCACATTCGATACAATCAAATAAATGATAATCTTGCGTCTTCTGCCACTCTTGGGCTTTTGCGTGCCAATAGAGTTGCTGAGGTAATAACTGTGCAGGGCAGGCATCTGCACAGGCACTGCACCGAATACATTCACGTGCGTCCTCACCAGTGTTTAATTCGCCTTCGCCTGGCACGAGGATGCAGTTAGTGATTTTTACCACAGGCGTCTTTTCTGATTTGAGTGCGAAGCCCATCATTGGACCACCCATGACCATTTGGTTACTGCGTTTTTTACTGGGTTCTGCGTGATTGATCAAATGATAGACGGGCGTACCAAGCAAAGCCCATACGTTTTGAGGATGATTTACACCTTCTCCCGTAATGGTCACAATCCGCTCAGTTAATGGTTTTCCGTGATCAATTGCCTGCTCGATAGCATAGCAAGTACCCACGTTAAACATGGTTACTCCCGCGTCCATGGAAAGACCACCACTTGGCACTTCTCTTCCCGTTAGCACTTGTATCAACTGCTTCTCACCGCCCGCGGGGTACTTTGTAGGGATAGAAACAGTCAATATATCGCTGTTTTTCGTCGCTGCTTGAAACACCGAGAGTGCATCAGGTTTGTTATCTTCAATGGCAACAATCGTGTGCTGTGGTTGTAAGATGTATTGTAATATTTGAATACCACGAATCACTTGCTCTGGATATAGGCGCATCATGGTGTCGTCTGCGGTGATGTAGGGCTCACATTCAACACCGTTGATAATCAAAAACTCGACCGCTTTACCGGAGCTGAGTTTGCGGTGGGTTGGAAACCCAGCACCGCCGAGCCCACTGATCCCTGCTTCTGAAATTAAGCGGATTAATTTGGTTGGTGATACATTGCTGAGGTCATCAATCGGGGTGCGGTCTATCCATTGCTCTTTACCGTCAGGTCGCAGCGCAATCGTGGGTTCAGGTAGTCCTGATGGGTGAGCACCTACATGATTGTCGATCGCTTGAATATGTCCAGAGGTTGGTGCGTGTACTGGTAGATCATTGGTATTTGTTGATTCTGTGAGTGGCTGCCCTTTGAGTACGTAATCACCAATGTTGACCATTACCTTTCCAGCTGTGCCACTGTGTTGTTTGACAGGTATGTAGAGACATTCAGGTAAGTCCGGGCTGATAATTTCTGAACCAACGGATATCGCTTTTCGCCCCTCAGGATGAACGCCTCCGGGAAACTGGTGTAATCGACCTTTTTTAATTTTTTCTATGATGGATAACACACACTACCTACTTTATTTCTACAACAGGAATACTTTGGTCAAACTTCCAGCGCCAATTGCGACTGGTTTCTTCTACGGGTAACATATCAATGCAGTCCACAGGGCAGGGCTCAACGCATAAATCGCAACCAGTACATTCTGACGTGATGACGGTATGCATATGCTTTGCTGCGCCGATAATAGCGTCAACGGGGCATGCTTGGATACATTTTGTGCAACCAATACACTCGTCCTCTCTGATGTAAGCCACCCGTTTTTCTGTGATCGCGTCTTCATCTAATGGCTTTGGTTCTACCCCCATTAAATCTGCGAGTTCCTTAACAGTCGCTTCACCGCCTGGCGGGCATTTGTTGATATCGTCACCATTTGCTATGGCTTCTGCATACGGACGACAGCCCGGATAACCGCATTGTCCGCATTGAGTTTGCGGTAAAATTGCATCGAGTTGTTCAACAAGGGGATCACTCTCGACTTTGAATTTGATGGCAGCAAAACCAAGAATCAATCCAAATATCAGAGCAAGTAGTGAAATAATTAGAAATGCAGACATGATCTATCCCTTGACTAAGCCACTAAAACCCATAAATGCGAGGGACATTAGCCCTGCGGTGATCATTGCAATGGATGCCCCTTTAAATGGTGCTGGAACATCGGCAACCGCAAGTCGTTCACGCAATGCGGCAAACAGTATCATGACAATGGAAAAACCAACCGCAGCCCCGAAACCGTAAATGATAGACTCAACAAAATCATGGTTTTCATTAATATTAAGCAGAGCAACGCCCAACACGGCGCAGTTAGTTGTGATCAGAGGTAGGAAGATACCAAGCAAACGATACAGTGTAGGACTGGTTTTACGTACGGCCATCTCAGTAAATTGTACTACCACTGCAATCACCAGTATGAAACTTAGTGTACGAAGATACGTAATATCGAATGGGGAAAGCACATACTGCTCGATTAAATAACTTAATACCGAGGCCAACGTCAGTACGAAAGTGGTTGCCATGGACATGCCGATGGCGGTCTCTAGCTTGCTCGAGACTCCCATGAAAGGGCATAGTCCTAAAAATTTTACTAGTACAAAGTTATTTACGAGAACAGTGCCCACGATAAGCAATAAATAATCTGTCATGACTTAGTTTGCTCAATACCCAATAGCTTTCATCCACCACATTATCCGTATTTATTTGTGTGACCACAATACGCGAATGGATAAAACAATGATTTTTGTTTGATTTTCTAGGGATAGTACGTAAAAAGTAGGAGATTGGCTCCCCCTCCCCGACTCGAACGGGGGACCTGCGGATTAACAGTCCGTCGCTCTAACCAACTGAGCTAAGGGGGAACACAATATTTGCTGAAGTTGGCTCCCCCTCCCCGACTCGAACGGGGGACCTGCGGATTAACAGTCCGTCGCTCTAACCAACTGAGCTAAGGGGGACCTGTCTTCAACGGAGGCGAATATAATGTATCGAGTAGTAGCCTGTCAACACAAAAGCGCATTTATCTCAGATTTTTTACTTGTTTGGCGAATTAGTGTTCAAGTCGTATTTATATTCGCCGATAGCTTCTTTACAAGCGTCAAATTTGAGGCGCTTAAAAAAGCGATTTTGCACTCTTAATTGAGGGGCGATAGGGGTAAGTATGTTTTTTTATCACCGATATGACACATAACTGTCATATTTGTTATAAGTAGCCATTATTGCTCTTATATCGGTTTCTCAAGTACGTGTTTTTCGGTGCAATATTTTGCATTTTTTTACCTCACCTATTTTTTTGTTCAGCAATAAATTATCAACATCCCAAGCCACTACAGCGTTTGCGCTAGTTATCCACTAAATCTGTGGATAACTATGTGAGTAAAAATTAGTACGTTATCACAAACCCTGTAGTTATTGTGTCAAGACTAAAAGCATAAAAAAGCAAAAAAAAATTTTAATCTATATTTTTCAATGCTTTAGGTTTTAATTGCTGGTAAAGCGTCTAATTTGCTCTTTTTTTGCTCAATTACTGTTTGCTTGTGTGTTTTTTTATCAATAAGTGCAAATGTTGAACTTTACAAAGGCGATTATTTTATACTTTCCAACGCTAAGCGATTTAATTTAGTCATTAATTTTTGGCCAACTCCGCAATACCGTTTGAAGGATAAGAGGGGTATTTTCAACAGTTAAAGCGCATGAGTACTGTAAACTCTTTCGTTTCTTTTAGTTAGTGTTTGGTAGCGCTTTCATGTGTTGTTTAAGGAATATTGTTACCATAAAGATGACACTATCCGGTTCAATTTAAAGTATATTAGCGTTATGATTGTGGGGATAATTTTATCCTACATTTTTTGTCAGGATTGATAACATTTGAGCCGCTAGGTTTCTGCATAAAACTATAAAAAGGAGAAACCTTTGGAGAATATGACGCAATCCCCAATCCTCAACGCACCAATTAAGCCAACCTTAATTCGGTCTACCATTCCTGTTATCTGGGGCACATTACTATTACTGGGTTTTGGCCTTGTTGATACGTTTTTTGTCAGTATGTTAGGGGATAGACCGCTCGCTGCAATTAGTTTTACATTCCCAGTGACTTTTACCGTTATTAGTTTAAATATCGGTATCGGTATCGGAGCCGCTGCTACTGTGGCTCGGTTGGTAGGCGCGGGTAAAAAGGAGGATGGTAAAACTTATGGCTATACCGCAGTATTACTCGGAGTTTTAATCACTGTGACCGCGGTAGCCACAATAGCCGGGTTCAGCCGCTTCATTTTTTTCAGTATTGGTGTTGAGGATGACCTCTGGCCTTTAGTCCAAGCATACATTCAACCCTGGTTTTTAGCTGGCGTTTTACTGTCGATTCCAATGGTGTGCAATAGCGTTCTGAGAGCAAACGGGGATACTAAATCCCCCAGTAAGATTATGGCGTTGGGCGGTATGATTAATGTCATATTGGATCCTTTCTTGATTTTTGGTGTCGGTTCATTTGATGGGCTGGGTATTTCAGGAGCAGCATGGGCCACAGTCATTGCTTGGTTAGTTTGTAGTGTAGTTGCCCTGTATTATGTGGCGAGTCGCCGTCAATTGATTTCGGCATCACACTGTCGGTGGCGTGAAGTTTTCACAGCATCTAAAAAGATATTGTCGATAGCAGCCCCCGCCGCTGTTGCGAACATGCTGACCCCGCTTGCTAATGGGGTATTAATGGCTATTATTGCAAGCTATGGCTACCAGGCGGTAGCAGCTTGGGGAGTCGGTGGACGTATTGAGTCTATCATGACGGTTGTTTTGTTATCACTATCTATGAGCTTACCCCCCATGATTTCGCAGAATTTTGGTGCGGGCAAGATGGAGCGTGTTAATGAGGCATTCGTTTTTGCCGTTAAGTTCATTCTCGGTTTTCAGATAGTTGTTTACGGTATTGGTCTTTTGCTATCGCCATTGATTAGCGATGCATTTACCGATGATGCCAGTGTTGCCGCTCTGATCGATTTGTACCTGTGGATCGTACCACTGGGGTTCGGAGCACAAGGTGCGGTTATTCTTACTAATTCAACGTTTAACGCGCTTCACAAACCGATGATGGCAATGTTATTAAACGTGATTCGTCTTTTTGTCCTTGTGGTCCCTTGTGCCTTTGCCGGTAGCTATCTATTGGGAGTGGCTGGCATGTTTTGGGGCGTCGTTATTGCCTATATCATAGCCAGCATTGTTTCAATTATTTGTTTCCACCGTCAAGTAAGCTATTTGTCATAGATAAGAGAGTACTATGAGTCGTGCCTTTGAATTAGAATCTAAATTTTCTCCAGCGGGTGATCAACCCACTGCTATTGAATCACTGGTTGAAGGCTTGCAAGACGGATTGGCATGTCAAACGCTTTTGGGGGTTACCGGTTCAGGCAAAACTTTCACCATGGCTAGCGTCATCCAAGAAGTACAACGACCAACACTGATCCTTGCTCATAACAAAACACTGGCTGCTCAGTTATACGGCGAAATGAAAAGTTTTTTCCCAAATAATGCGGTTGAATATTTTGTGTCGTATTACGATTATTACCAGCCTGAAGCATATGTTCCTACCACGGACACTTTTATTGAAAAAGATGCCTCCATCAACGACCATATTCAGCAGATGCGATTATCCGCAACGAAATCACTCATGGAAAGGCGTGACGTCATTATTGTATCGAGTGTTTCAGCGATTTATGGTTTGGGCGATCCCGATTCTTATATGAAGATGCTACTGCACTTTCGTCAGGGCGATATTATGGATCAGAGAGATGTTTTGCGTCGGCTGGCTGAGCTACAGTACGTCCGAAATGACATCAGTTTTGAGCGTGGCACATTCCGAGTGCGTGGTGACGTGATAGACGTTTTTCCTGCTGATTCTGAGCGCTTGGCAGTGCGTGCTGAATTGTTTGATGACGAAGTCGAGCGCATCTCTTTATTCGATCCCTTGACAGGTGAAGTAGAGCAAGTGGTTACACGTGCCACGATTTATCCGAAAACCCATTACGTCACGCCCCGAGAAAAAATCCTAGACGCGATTGAAAACATCAAAGCTGAGTTAAATGAACGTAAGTCTCAGTTACTTTCAGTGAATAAGTTGGTTGAAGAGCAGAGGATAACTCAGCGTACGCAGTTTGATATCGAAATGATGAATGAGCTTGGTTACTGTTCTGGCATCGAAAATTACTCACGGTACTTGTCGGGTCGACCAGCAGGTGAGTCTCCCCCTACATTATTAGATTATTTTCCTGACGACGGTGTGCTGTTTATCGATGAATCTCATGTCACTGTGTCACAAATAGGCGCTATGTATAAGGGGGATCGCTCGCGAAAGGAGACACTTGTTGAGTTTG
The DNA here is from genome assembly GCA_964230195.1 of Alteromonadaceae bacterium. Lineage (GTDB taxonomy): Bacteria > Pseudomonadota > Gammaproteobacteria > Enterobacterales > Alteromonadaceae > CAXRGH01. The sequence goes on along the minus strand of CAXRGH010000251.1, from coordinate 3,853 downwards.
GCTTTAGATTACCCTCTGCACTTGACAATCGTCCATTGAAATTTGATGAGTTTGAGGGGATAGCTCCACAAACGATTTACGTCTCTGCTACACCTGGAAAATATGAACTAGAAAAATCTGCAGGCGATATTGTTGAACAAGTTGTACGTCCAACGGGGTTAGTTGATCCGGAAATTGAAATACGCCCAGTGAGTACTCAGGTGGACGACTTGCTCTCTGAAATTCGACTGAGAACCGCACAAGATGAGCGGGTGTTGGTTACAACGTTAACCAAACGAATGGCCGAAGATTTGAGTGATTATTTAGATGAGCATGGGATTAAAGGTAGATACTTACATTCTGATATTGATACTGTCGAACGTATCGAGATTATACGTGACCTTCGGTTAGGAAAGTTTGATGTCTTGGTTGGTATCAACCTTCTGAGAGAAGGGCTAGATATGCCAGAAGTTTCCTTGGTTGCAATACTCGATGCCGATAAAGAGGGCTTTCTTAGGTCCGATCGCTCATTGATTCAGACGATAGGTCGAGCCGCCAGGAATCTGAACGGCAAGGCTATACTCTATGCAGATAAAGTTACAGGGTCGATGCAGCGAGCGATCGAAGAAACAGAGAGAAGACGAGTGAAACAAATTGAGCATAATGAGGCGAACGGGATCACACCGCGTAATCTGAATAAGCCTATCACCGATATTATGGATGTTGGTGACGGCGATGCTGCGAATGAGAATGGAGGCATTAAACTGAGAAAAGTCTCAGAAAAGCAGACAAAGTATCAACATGTTTCGGCTGAGGAACTGCTTCAACACATTAAAGAGAAAGAAAAAGAAATGTTTGTTATGGCCAAAAACCTTGAATTTGAGAAAGCAGCCAGTCTCAGAGATGACATACAATTACTTAAAAATCAGCTTCTCTCTCTTAGCTAGAAAAACAATCATATAAAAAACATGCACTTACGCTCTATTATCATATTTATTATATAAAAATTGCTAATGGCTCTTGCATAATTTCCTACATTTGTTAAATTTCACACATCTTATTTATATGATAATTGGTATGTGGGTTGAGTTATGATAAATCGTCTTCAAGAATCTGATATAAAACTTTTAAGAGTGTTCGATGCTGTAGCAACAGCGAATGGGTTCACAGCAGCAGAACCTATCTTGAGAATGCAACGTCCGAATATAAGTGCTGCTATCAAAAAACTGGAAGAGAGGCTTGAACTGGTTCTATGTCACAGAGGGAGAAGTGGCTTCCAAATGACCAAAGAGGGTGAAATGGTTTATCAACAAGCGAAAAACGTGTTCCATTCTTTTGACAACTTCATCACTAATGTAAAAAGTTTGCATGACAATTACTCGGGCCATATTAATTTAGTATTGATGGCAGGCCTTCCTAACCATGTCATTGATGCCGTGAGTAAAGCTATCCGAAGTTCATTGGATAAGTTTGATAACATTAACTTCAATCTTCATACTCGCCTAATCAAAGATATTGAGCACGTGGCTACGTCCGGCGAATCACACTTAGTGGTCTCCTGTTTTCCTGGCGAAAAGCCTGAGACGCTGACTTTCCACCCATTAATGGAGCAGTGTTCGGGGCGCTTATATTGCAGTAGTTCCCATCCACTTGCTAAATACACTAATGCGTTTCCATCGTATATTGATATTGAAAACTATCCTGCGATTGGGATAAATGGTCTGATTGAATCACCAACCGTAGGTGAGCGTTGTGGCCTATCAATTGAAACTTTTTCTGATTCATTTGAAACTTGTATGTCCGGTGTCATGACCGGTGAATACATTGGAATGCTGCCGGACTATTTGGTTGAGAGCCGGGCCAATAATGGGGGACTTGTTCCTATCGGTGGTAGCGATATGACGTTCGAGTTTCCTTTTCAAATAATTAATGGCAAAAATACGCTTCTCAATCCAGTGTTAAAACATGTAATAAGAGAGTTAACGTACTTTGCTTCAGAACTAAAAAAGACGGCGTAAAAGCCGTCTTTTCACGGAGGTAGCTGACTAAAGGTTACTCGTAGGGTAAAGGGTCGGTAACGTTGTTTTTAGCAAAAGCTTCGAGCCTTTCTTGGCAAGCGCCACATTTACCACAAGCTTTCTCTCTTCCATTATAACAAGTCCAAGTTTCACTGTAGTCAAGGCCCATGACTAGACCGTCTGTTAGGATCCCAATCTTATCAACGTCTAAGTACGGACAAACAATCTCAACTGCCTCATAATTTGCAATTTTAGCAACTTCGTTCATTTGAAATACGAACTCAGGCCTGCAGTCAGGATAGATTGCGTGATCACCAGAGTGAGCACCATAATAGACAGCCTCTGCACCAAGAGAAACAGCGTAACCTATGGCCATTGATAACAGTATCATGTTGCGATTTGGCACAACAGTTTGCTTCATGGATTCCTCTTCATAATGTCCTTCTGGCACATCAATGTCACCAGTGAGGGAGGAGTTACCAATAAGCTCGTTGATTGCCGATATATCAATGACTTTATGAGGGATGTTTAAACGGTGGCAAACGGCTTTGGCGTAATCCACCTCTTTGACATGACGTTGCCCATAATTAAATGTTAGGGCAAACACGGAGTTTCCATCTTGAATGGCTTTGTTTAGTACGGTATAAGAGTCCATACCGCCAGAAAATATTACAACAACTTTTTTACTCATCTCTAAATTTCAATTTTATTGTATTGAATCTGGTGCTAATTTTATTGAATAAATATAATAATTGAAATCATTTTATCGTTTTCCCAGGGGTACACGATTGTCACGCTACAAAATTAACGAAGTATTTGAATCCATACAAGGCGAAGGTGCACACACAGGTGTTCCCTCTATCTTTATACGAACGCAAGGCTGTCCGGTTGGCTGTGCGTGGTGCGACACCAAACAAACATGGACCGAAGATACGATTTTTCGTACATCCGTCGCTGATGTAATGAATAAGAGCGAACCTGATGAACGATGGTTTGAGGCATCGGCAGAGCAACTTTTGACCCTAATAAGAAAACAAAATTATGTGGCGAATCATATTATTTTAACGGGTGGAGAGCCTTGTTTGTTTGATTTAACGGCTGTCTCATCTCTGTTTATCGACAATGGTTTCTCGGTGTCTATTGAAACGAGCGGCACTTTTGAGATTGTTACTCATCCTGATACCTGGGTTACGCTGTCACCAAAAGTTAAGATGAAAGGCGGCTTTGCCGTTTTAGATTCTGCACTGGCGCGCGCAAATGAGATAAAACATCCGGTTGCCACTGAAGCACATATCGATGATCTAAAACAGTTATTGGACAGGGGGCAACATGCTGAGGAAACTCTCATTTATCTTCAGCCCATCAGTCAGCAAGCGCGAGCGACGCAATTGGCAGTTGACACCTGTATAAAAGAAAACTGGAGACTTTCGCTGCAAACTCATAAGTTCATAGGGATAGAATAATGGCACGATTGAAAACGACGCGGTTCTCAGTACGAAAGAAGTTTTTTACTGTCATCACTCTTTTTGTTGCTACTTGGTGTGGAAGTTTGAGTGCCGCCACCTGGAATGTCATTTATGCAGAGTGGGACAGAGAGTCAAAAGTTTTCAGAGATTACCCTGCTGAGCTGTTAGATATCGCTCTGGCTCAGACTGGTGTTAAATATTCACTTAAGAAAAGTCAAAAACCGCTCAGCCAAAGTGAGTCAATAAAGCAATTACGCTCGAGGGGAGAGGTTAATGTTGTATGGGCGAGTACCGATGCTCAGAGAGAGCAGGAGCTCTTACCCATACGTATTCCCATTTTTAAGGGCTTGATTGGCTGGCGATTATTTTTAATGCAGTCTGAGAGTCGAG
>CAXRGH010000250.1:0-22920 GCA_964230195.1 Alteromonadaceae bacterium | reverse complement strand
GTGTGGTTTGGTATCAACTGTTTGACCGTTCCTTATCACGAGTGGTAGTGACAGATGATAACGGTGAGCATGAATTACCGGTGGAAGCATTACATTGCAATGGAATGAGTCCCGATAATCACGTGTTTAACCAAAATGGGGGAAGTAGTGCTGCCCACGCCTTGATGCAAGATTACTTTTTGTTTCCCGAAAAACTCTTTTTCTTTGAGTTAGATATGGCCAATTGGCACAAACGTCGAGGCAAAAAAGTGACTGTACGATTCGAGTTTTCTGGCGTGAACTCAAAATTGCCGGATCTCAAAACCACTTATTTCCACTTATTCTGTGTCCCCGTGATTAACCGTTTTTCTCACTATGCGGAACCGGTGCAAATGGCCGAATTTTCAGGTGAATATCCAATTACGGCTCGTTTGAAAGATATTGGGAAAGAACGCTCACTCACGATTGTTGATGTCATAAAAGTGGAATCCCTAGTTGAAGGGCGTAAACGCAATGTAGTGTATCAAAATATCAATAATCCGCAGCAGTTAGACGGTGACAACGGATATCATTACTACCGTATGCAAGGTACCTTTGGGGAAAATGTGGAAGATATTATCGCACTTCAGTGTGCTGAACAGTTTGATGTTGAAGCGGAGCAGGTATTGCGAGTGAAGGTGGATTGTTGCCATGGGCATCGGGGTAGTCAATTAAACCCGGGTGATATCTGTCGGGCGACAACGAATACTCCCGAAGTGATTAGCTATCGCAATATTACACCTTGCAGTGAATATCTGCCCCCCATTATTGCTGACGAATCTGTTTGGCAGCTTGTGTCCGACCAAGGTGCAGGTGTGAATAGTTTGACCAATGATTCAGAGCTACGTGAGTACATGAAACATCATTTACCTATTCAACAAAAAGGGTCGGCGTTCTACCAAACCTCCCTGCATAAAATAGAGGGGATTCAATCTTTTTCTGTCTCCTATGTTGATCATGTGAGGGACGGTGAGGTGTTCCGTGGGCGGCGTTGTATGCTCGAGTTGGCGGTTGACCATTTTGTGAATTTAGCAGATAGCTACGTGTTTGCTGTATTGATTCGACAACTGTTGTTGATGGCTACTCCTATCAACTACGGACTTGAATTTAACTTAAAAGATAATTTTAGTGGCGAATCGTTTCACTGGCCGTTTACCCTGGGAGGCGGTGAATGAAACCTGCTGAAAATGTCATTGCCACCCCCTCTAAATACACATTTTCACAAGCGTATCGTTGCTTATTGAGGGAGCTATCACAAAACGGTTTTGAGGATCCTGAGCGAATACGAGTATCTCCCTTATTGGACTTAAACTTTCCTCGTAGTGAGGTGGCAAAGGTTGAGCGTGGTTACGATGAAAAAGGTGATTTGTATTTCATTATGCAAGTTAACCTGATGGGATTATATGGCAGTCTATCACCATTACCCAAATACATTACTGAGGAGCTGTTGCAATCAGTGGGTCGCGATGAATGGGGAGCTAAGGTTTTCCTAGACATCCTGCATCAACATCTCTTTCAGTTAGTCTACCAGGCTCGTACTCGTTATTTACCCCATTATCTGGCTACTAACCCAAAGCCGCATGCACTATCAAATCAAGCAATGATGGAATCTTTGGGGGGGCTGTCGTCCGCTGCTTGGTATCAAACATTCCCCGACAAGGCATTTATTTTGCGACACATTAACGTGTTTAGACACCAACGAGGGACGGTTTTAGGGTTAAAACAACTGCTTGCAGGACTTTTGAAGGTAAAGCAAATTGCTATCAGTCAATGTCAACGTCGTCGTATATATCTGCCACAGGAACAACAAACTCAATTAGGTTTAAATGCATCGAGTTTGGGAAAATCTGCCGTCGTCGGCCACTGTTTGTCGGATGTCGAAGGTAAGGTGACAGTGAGTGCAAAAGGAATTGCTGAATCAGTTTTTGACTATTGGGTAATGTCGAATAAAAACAGAGATACGTTGAAAGCGATGATCAGAGATTTTGTCGGCAATCCATTGATTCTTTGGCTATCCTTAGAAATTGAACCATCGAGTCGTGACCCAAAGGTTGGCGAAGATGACGTGAATCTCGGTTTAAATGCGTGGTTATCCGGGAGTGTGCGAGAAAGCAGTCATCGCTGTGCCTCTATACGTTTGTTGTGACCTGCTGATGTCCATGGAGAAAGTGACATTATGAGTGAGCTTACCTATTCTTTTTCGTATCAAAACCCTGCGGGTAGTTCTTCCGCAACGGTCAATTTTCAAGTGATTCAGTTTGCCGGCACTGAGGCTATTTCGTCTCTCTATCGTTATACTATCACTTTGCTCCAAATTGACGCTAGCACAACACCTGATCTTATCAATGGAAGAGCGACACTGCACATTGAACATAACAGTAATGAAGCTCGATTGTTGCACGGCATTATTACCAGTGCTCGTTATGTAAAGTTAATCAGTTCTTCAGATGGTTCGAGCCCCCAAGCGGTTGTCGAGGTGGTGTTGGAGCCTGAGCTCGCCAAGCTGAATTATTGTGAAAACAACGCGATTTATCCACGAATTGCGACAGACTCAGGCGAGGATATCTTAACAACATTAGTTACGTTACTTAGCGATCTAGGCTGGACACAGGGCACGGAATACGTGATTGACTGCAGCAACTCCTTTCGCGTTTGGAATTTTCGATTACAGTACGCTGAAACAGGGCTCGCTTTCTTGAACCGCATACTCCAGCGTGAGGGAATTTTTTACTATTTTAAAAATGTCGGAGGCAGGGAGCAGGTGGTGTTCACTGACAATACGGCTGGATTTACTGAAATGAATCCAAGTGTATTGTCATATGCTGAAAAACGCGGAGTTAACGTCTCTTACGAGGTTGATGAAGTGCAATCAATCAATCCCACTCATCAGTTTGTCCCACACAGAGTGACTGTGGCTAATTTCAATGACGATATGCCCTCACTTGATATCAGTGATTCAGTGGTAATGGATACGAATAGTCATGGCAGTTTGGACTTATTTGGCTTAAACATATTAAGCTCCACGGAAGCCACGGAAGTTGCAAACTTGTATGCCAATAGCTACCTATGCCGAAAGAAGAGTCTTTCGTTTGAGACTGACACTTATGCTGTCTTTGCGGGCGCTCACTTTAAGTTTGCCCAATACCCGATAACGGAGTTGAATGGTACCCCTGTGGTGATTGAAAGCCTCGAATGTCAGGGGGCAACTGAGTCACTTTTTGCTCAGGCGAATATGACGTATTCGGGAGAGCCGTCATTTAAAGCAGACTGTGTCGCTTTGTATAAAGATTTAACGTATGCACCGAAACAAACCCATAACAAACCGCAAATACTCAAAACCATGATAGGGGTGATCACCGGTGACGACACCCAAACAACGCCGCAATTGGATGTTCAAGGACGATACAAAGTTAAATTCTTGTTCAGTCAGTCTACAGACAGTAATAATGCGACCTCATATTATGTGCGTAAGTCAGAATCCTATGGTGGTGATGGGGAGGGCATACATTTTCCGTTACTCGTGGGTACACGTGTGTTGGTTGGGTTTATTGAGGGAGACCCGGATAGACCCGTGATTGTCGGTACAATGACAGACGCGGGCAGCCAGCAAAGTCTGGTTACGGAAAATAACAACGCCGAGAACCTTATTCAAACGGCGGCGGGTAATAAGCTGAATATGAATGATACCAGTGATTCGCAAGCCATTGAGCTGTCGCTGCCGTCTGACAATGGCAGTATCAAACTTAGCATTCCCGATTTCGATGATGTAATTGTTGAAAAACGAGCGGATATACCGGATCCAACAATTAATGGCATTAAAGGGTTAGCATTTCATACTACTGGCATAGAGAGAAGAGATATAGGTTCTGGGCTGAGAATTGAAGTGCATTCACAATTTATTGAGGACGCAAAGTTCGAAATCCCTCGTCTGAATTATTATGGACAAATGATACCGCAACCAACGTTAACGGATAGGGCGAGTTGGGAAAGCAGTTTTGGTGAAACTTTAAAGGATAGAGCTACCCAAAAAAAATTGAGTGAGGAGCAATATACATTTTCTCTCGAAGAGGAACTGAGTGGTAATTTTATATTTGAACGTCGCTGTGCAAACCGCTTTGAATTTGGCGAGGGAAATCGGTACATCTTTGGCGACGATAGAGTGTATGACTTCGGCGACAGTTACGAAGAATTTCACTCCTACATGTATGGTATTGACCTTAATGACGAACATTTTGATATTCCACCAGTAAAAAATGACCTGTATGACGCAACAAAAGACCCTCAACCTAATAAGTATGCAAATTCACGACATGATAGAGCCGTTAATCCCGAGGACCATTCAGTCAGTAAACGCTGGGGTGACCAATTTAATTATCATCACGGACGGCGTTTTGAATGGTGTGATGCACCTGCAGATTATAATTTTTCAAATGGTTATACGGAAAACCTTGTTAACAGTAATACTGAAGCCATCAATGCAGAACATGACGAAGATATGGCGAAACCGCCAGGGCCTGACTATGACGACATCAATGGTTCACTGGTCACAGGTCTTGCTTCGGGGTCAACAGTCGCCACCAAAACAATTGGTAATACTTATGATTATCGTCACGGAGAAAACCTATCTGTGATTGTCGGCAACTCAGAAGAGCATGTCCATGGAAATACTCATTCACATGTGCGAGGGGATAGCGAAACAAAAATTGAGGGGAGTTCCGTCCAACAATATTTTGGCGGAGCGCGAAATCATCATCACGGTGCGGCAGCAAGCTTCTACATGGGCGCATTCAGCGATATGTACTTTGGCGTCACGAACAGCATGAGCTTGACAGGTTCGTCGACATCACAGTTAGGTTTTTCGGTAGATGCCTATTTTGGAATTAAATCAGAATTTAAGTGGGGGGCTGAAGTGGATCTTGGAACATTTGTCACTCAATACGAGCTAACCAGAATTGAAGGCAGGAAACTGCGAATTAAAGCGGTTGCGAGTGAAGTGGATAACGGTATGTCAAAAATAGCGAATACGTTGTCAAAAATCCAAGGGGTGTTGCATCACATCAACAATACCAGTATGGCAGCTGAAAACTCCAAGGTTAAAATCCGTTGTCAAATAGCGGATTTGCAAACGTCTGCTGCTGTTAAGATGATTAACTAGCGGTTGGTGATACATTGAATATTATTAAACCACTTCAATTAGGTCTTCTTCACCGTAACTTTTGTTGGCAACAACAAGACATCTTTTGTGTGACAGCGACCGTCGCCTTTGATCTGGCTACAGGCGATATTCTTTTGGAGCAAGATATGTGGCAGACATTAGGCCATCATCTAAAGCGTCATGGTTTTGATTCAGGCATGCCAAAAGGGTCCCATGAAGTCATCATGGTTGGCAAGTGCTTCCCTAGCACAAATGGGAAGTCTCAAGAAGTGCGATTGTGTGTTCAAGAAAATGAACGTGATGATTCAAAAGCGCTCGTTGATAAAGTGCTTACCGTCAACTCGGCGGGGCAATGGGTTGGCGATAGAGTGAATCGTGAAGCTCACCTAAAACCTACTCTGATTTGTTACCAAAATGCCTACGGGGCGGAAGATTTTGAGCAAAACCCTGTTGGCCTTGGCAGTACTGTTAATTTAGAACCGCCGTGTATTGAATATCCTGAGGATGCTTTTAGTCGTGCGGGGCAAGCGATACAACCGGCAGCATTTTGTCCCCTTGATTATAATGCAGCTCAACGCCGCCAATATGCAGGTACCTATGATCAACGTTATATAAACGAGGTTATGCCCAACCTCGCAAATGATCTCGATATGAAATTTTTCAACGATTCAATGAGTGACCAATGGTTACCTCATCAATGGACGGGGCAAGAGGTGATTACCATCGCTAATATGCATTCGGAGCAACCCATGATCCGTTGCAAACTACCTACAATATACGCACGCTCCTTCATACAACAACACAAGTTAACATCCCCTCATGATATTCCAGAAGAGACGCCATTTGAGTTTAAAGAAATCCCCCTGTCCCTTGATACTGTGTGGTTGTGCCCAAACGATAACATGGGGATTTTGATGTTCCGCGGAACGACAAGAGCCTATCATAGTGATGGTATTGACGTGACCAAATTGATGCTTGCATGTGAGGATAGTCGTGATGATAAGCGTTCGTTGAGTCACTACGAAGAGCAAATGAGATTAAGAACATGTCCCGAAAACGGTTTTAAATATGGACTTTACTCAGCCCCGTTGATTGCGAATGGCATGCAGTGTGCGTTTGACCAAATGCAATCAAATGGAGACTTTCCGTTAGAACTCCTTCAAAAAGACAACATTGACAAGTACGTAGAACAAAATCGGTTGGATGCCGAATTAAAATCAGAGGAAGAACGACAAAAAATAGCCGATGTTTTGCGTGAACATGGGATTGAGGAGGATTATCTCAATTCTGATGAACAGAAAAAAGCGAGAATAGAAACAGAAAAACAGCAGGCTAAGATCGATGATTTGGTAGAGCAAGTTGCGCCAAATATTAACGATAAAGATTCATTCGATCTCTCTAAAGTTGAATTTGGGAAGATGGATCAACTATTTGAAGAGATCGAGAAAATTTCCTCAACTTCAAAGGAACAAGCCATACTCAGCGCACAGCAGGAAATAGCAAAGCTTAAATCGCAGCCGAAAGATGATTACACAGAACAAAGGATCAAGGCTATGGAGGAAGGCTTGCTGCGGCTCTCTCTACCAGCTGCTTGGCCGAGGAATAATCTCAAGGAGCAGACAGCGGAACTGCGTCGCGATATTGAAAGTATGAAAGAAAAACAAGCACAGCTTCGTGAACTTGGGGTTGCGGAAAGTGAAATTACGAAATTGGACGTTGATGTTAAAGAACTGCTTTCAGAGTTCGATGAGGCCGAAAAAGAGTTAAATAAAACGTATAGAGAGGGTGCGCATGCTATTGAAAATGCGGTATCACCTCACCCAGGAAAGGAGGATCAACTCCGTGAGTATGCTATCGCTCAACTTTCAAACAATGCTGATCTCTCTGGAAATGATTTTGCTTGCGTGGATTTCTCTGGTCTCGACCTGTCGAACGCGAACTTATCCGAATGTCTTCTTGAAGGATGCAAGTTCATCAATTGTGATCTGACTCGAACCAATTTTTCGAATGCGATTGCCGTTAGCTGTTTATTTAAAGACTGCTATTTCCACACTGTATCTCTCGACAAAACAAATTTGGGACGCTCTCAATTTGTTAACTGCGTTTTTACTGATTGTGATATGACTCATACTGAATTGATGTATGCAACGTACCAAGGAACGACGTTCACCAATTGTCAATTCCCAAGTATTACGCTAATCGAATCCAGTATCAATGAGACAAATTTTCGCGACTGTGACTTTGAAATTAGTATCTTTATTAACGTGATTTGGAAAAGCTGTCATTTCGAAAAAGTGACTTTCAACGGCAGCCATTTTGTTGAAAATGAGCTACCAAGTTCCCACTTTCATGATTGCGATCTATCAAGCAGCAATTTTCTGGACGCTCAAGCGAATGGCACAGAGTTTATAAACGGAAAACTTGAAAATACCCGTTTTGTTGGCCAGTGTGAATTGCGCGGTAGCGTTTTCAAAAATCTCGATTTAAACATGGCTTCATTTCGCGGTGCACAGTTATCCTCTGCTGTGTTTTCGAATAACAACATGAAACAGGCAGACATGTCTCAAGCCAGGATGGACGACTCGATTCTCCGAGATTGCAATATGCAGCGTGCCTTATTTCAGTCCAGTTACTTGAACAATGCTGAGCTTTGTCACAGTAACTTTATGGAAGCGTCTTTTTACGGGGCGTATATCAGGCAGACCAATTTTTCTGATTGTAACCTATATGGCGCAAACTTTGTGCGAGCAACCATGGGTATCAATGATTATCATGGAGCTAACTTGGATAGAACGATTATTGAAAAATGGAGACCTCAATGACACCGGATGAACTTGTCAATAATGTCCACGGTGGACAGCCACTGATAGATGGTGAAGATTTGAGTGGTAAGCGATATGTTGGCCTCGATTTATCGGGTGGTATTTTTCAAGGCGTTGACTTTTCTTCAAGTGACTTTTCACGCTGTAATTTTAAAGAGAGTGCTTTTACAGATTGCATATTTGATAACGCAGTAATGACATGTTGTAACTTTGTTTTTGCCAGTTTCATTCGATGCAAAGGCGAGCAAACGTGCTTTAAAGACGGCAAGTTTGATTATGCGAATATGATAGAAAGCAACTTGAGCCACTCCGATTTCAGTCAAGCTCATTTACACTTTAGTAATTTTTTACAATCAGAACTTGAGAAAACTAACTTTCACGGCATGGATGGACACGCAATGTCCTTTGTTGAGTCCAACCTTGCTGGCGCAAACTTTTCTGACTCACGAGCCTCACGTCTTAATTTCGTTATGTGTGATCTTGCTAATGCGCGATTTGAGCGAGCTCAATGGGAGTTGCCTTTTTTTATGCAAGCTGATTTTTCAAATTACTCCTTTAGTGATTGTCAGTTTGAAATGCCTCAGTTTCAAGAGTGCGTGATGAAAAATGCGGTTTTTTCAGGGCTTTCGTGGCCCCAATCTGGTTTCATGAAATCAGACTTAGACGGTGCAAGGTTTGACCATTGTCAGTTGAACAATGTGAATTTTGCTCAAGCCTCTTTAAACGGTGCAAGCTTTCAGGAGGCGAATATCGAACAAGGTATTTTCTCTGGTGTCAGTATCAATAATGCGCAGTTTGAACGAGTTAAGGCAGAACAAGCTATAATGGATAACGTTGATGCCGAAGGTGCTTGTTTTATTGGTGCCGATCTGACTTATGTTGATTTAAGTCACGCAAAACTTGAGCGCGCTGACTTATCTAATACTACAGTGTATAGAACAAAGCTCCATTCTATTCAGGAATATGACACAAAGTGGGCTAACACGAACAAAATGGTTGCACTTGGAACCGATAAAGTTCTTGAAAAAGCGGAAACATGGAAAAGTCAAACCGGATAGGAGTGAATGAATGTCAAAGATCGCACAATTACCTTCCAAAACAATAGCCGATCCAATGATTACTGGCATTATTAAAGAGAGTGCTGAGAATGATTGGTTAGTACATCTTGGTGGTAGCGCCATTTTAGCGGGAACCGCGTTTAGTTGCCTTGTAACTCCGCAGGTAAACGATAAAGTTTTGCTGGCTCATGATGGTGCTGATTACCATATTATTGCGATTCTCGAACGTGCCTCAACGGATAAAGTATCTCTTAAATTGGGCGAAGAAGCAGTGCTTACTGCGAGTGACGGAGACCTTGCTATTCAATGCCGCAATAAGTTGTTACTGAATAGCCAGAGTGCAGAGTTGCAGCATGAATCCTTGAGCGTTGTGAATCAAACTACCAGGCTCACCAGTGGTGATGTATCTGTTGTTGGTGAGGAACTTCACTCACGTTTCAAAACCGTTAAGCGGTTCGCTCAACTCGTGATTGATGTTTGTGATACCGCCACGCGAAAATTGACCCATTGCTTTAAAACAGTGGAAGGTATGGAGCAACACCAAAGTCAGAACGCAATTCATTCAGTCGCTAATAACCTGACGCTACGTTCTCATCACGCAAATATAACAGCGCGCAAAGAAATGAAAATCGATGGTGAACGTATCCATATGGGATAACTTGATAGGAAAGAATAATGGTATTTGCAACCACACAAATGGGGGGGCTAAACTTCGCATTTCCCGATGTATGTCTTACCCCGATACCAACCCCCGCAGGTCCCGTTCCTGTGCCAATGCCATATCCGAATACGGCAGTACCAATGACCGCTATTCCCTCGCAATTTAAAGTGTTAACCATGGCAATGCCGAATCATAATATGATGACGGTGACGCCTTTAACTAATGGTGACAATGCAGGAGTCATGATGAACCCTATGTCTGGGATGGTCATGGGGCCTCAGCGTCAACTGTTGGGTAGTGTAAAAACATTTATGGGCGGAATGCCAGCAAATAAGATGCTAGGTTTATCAGGACAGAATGGCATGATGCCCGGGGCTTATGGGGCAACACTGGCACCGAGTCAGGTCAAACTCATGATTATGACTTAAGAGATAAATTATGTTTCATTCATTTACTACAAAACTTGGTACATTATTACTCACATTGACCTTAACGTTAGTCGTTGCTCTACTCGGGTACTTTCATTATTTCACTCAAACCAATCTCCTTAGTGATTTAAAAATGGCCATTGGTGATGTAACGCGAACCGCGAGCTATGTATTTAATGAAGAGGAAAGGGCTTGGTTGAAATCGCTTAAAGCGAATGTATTGGAGCGCGTCCCAAATGATACAGAAAAATCAATAGCTGCGCTGAATCAACAAGGTGAGGGAGAGACACAGCGCTTATTTTCCGTAAAGGACAGTAACGAATTGGAAGCTTCTCTTGAATTTCAATATATTGTGCAGCTACTTCGACGTATTCAAGCAGGAAGTCGAGAACAGCAATCTGCATTATCGTTCTTGTCTCAAACGAATATTCAATCGGAGAACCCATCGCGGGTCGCCTGGGCTTACTTGCTGGTTCGAGTGCCAGGCCAGACGAGTAATAAAACGCTGATGTTTTTGGCTGATTCAAACTATGAAGTGGATTCTGTGTCACCGCAGGGCAATCCCGTGGGAAATTTATATCGAGCGGCAGCTTTCTTTTTTGAACCTTTCAAGGGGAAAATGGGCATAGCCGACGATTGGTATACCGATGAATTCGGTACGGTGATTTCTGCCGCAGTTCCCATTTTCGATGATAATGGGTCGGTACTTGCAGTGCTTGGTATTGATTATGACGTGGCCTCATTTGAAGACAGAATAAATCAGCAAACATGGGTAGGTTTGGGATTGCTGGTGGCTGCTATTTTGTTCGCTGTGATTATGACCTCAATTATTGTACTCGCAGTATCCGTGCCACTGTCTAAGCTCAAAGAAGGAGCTCAACAGTTAAGTAATAACAATTTTGGCTTTCGTGTGCAGTTGAAAAGTAACGATGAGTTTGGGTTACTGGCCAATAGCATGAATAAAGTCAGTATCGCATTGGATGAATATACTCGGCACATGGATTCGCTGGTGGCGGCTAAAACCTCTGAAATGGAACGCGCAAATCAGCAAGTGGTAGCCCTCAATGAAAAGCTCGCCGCTGAGAATCAAGCATTAGGTGGCGAAATTGAGGATATGCGAGAGCTGCGTGGCAAGCATGTGGCCGATGCTCAGTTTACCTTCCAGGGTCATGATGTTGATGTTGGGGTTATTTTAGGTAAGCGCTGTGGTGGTGAATTCTGGGCAAGCAATCAGCACAAAGACCACGAAGCTATTTATTTCGGTGCGCTGTCAGGCTATGGCATCGAAGTCGCTTCTCAGGTGTTACAAACCCAAAGCATACTATCTCGTTTACCCAGTGAAGACGTGTTAAACATGGTTAACCAATTATTATATGATTATTTCGAGAGCTGCAGTTCGGGCGGTTTAGCGCATTTACTGTCAATTCGAATCGTAAATAATAAGATTGCACTGCGTGGGAGTGGTGGTCCTGTATTGATTGCGTCCTCTGACAATGAAACTAAAGTGCTTGAATTTACCGATAATCAACCGTGTGGAATTGATCCCAAGTGGGTCATCAAAGCAGGGTATGATGTCGAATTAATGCAAGGTCATCGTTTGCTCCTATTGTCTGATGGCTGCCTGTCTGCGTTGATGAGGCTGACGGAGTACGAGACAAGCTTAGATGCTAACAGAATCGTAGAGGTGCTTGATAAATACGGTGGCACTGTCGCGAGCCTGATGAAAGTACTACGAGAGCAAAGTTGGATTGATGACTTTGACAATGACATTTGTGCCATGCAGATTCAAGTTAGCGCAAAAGTGGGATAGTGACCATGATAGAAAGTGCTTTGATTTCACCACGTCCGACTGTCAACTACCTTGAATTAGAAAATCAATTACACCTATCAGGCTGTTTACAGTGGTGGGACCGTCAATTTGCTCGAGAATTACGAGATGTGGTCACTCAGTTTGAACTGTTGAAACTGTCAGCTGTGTGTATTCATATGACGAAAGTTCATACCTTGGATTTACAATGTGAGTTTCAACTGAGGCGCTTTATTGTTGCCTTGACTAACGTCGATTCAAAGCAGGTGACCATGGTGCTCCCCCTCAGGCGAGGCTGGGTAAATCGGATTATCAATGGAATGAACTCAAGTAACCTTAAACTCGTTTTTCAGGAATAATGACGCTGAATTATTGAGTTTTCCTCAAACCTTACGTCTAGTATGCGAATGGTTGATGATTGTTTATTACCCCACATACTCAGCGCTCGAGGCAGAAATCCCTGGTAGTAGCCAGGAAATCCCTCCTAAAATTTCTGTCATCTCCAACAAAATGCCTCAACTTTATTTACATTTCTTTCACACTCAGATAGTCTAGCTTTAATTTGAAAGCGCTTACAAAAAAGGGAAGTTCATGAATTTTAGACCTATTGCTTTAGTGAGTTTGATGGCATTGGCGAGTTGTCAGCCTACGGTAAATCAAGTGACATCAACACAGGATAATAATCCGAGAAGTGCCGCGGTTATAGAGGCTTCGGTGGAATCTTTGCTAACTCAAATGACGCTAGATGAAAAAATTTCAATGGTTCATGCTAGCGGTAAGTTTCACGTGAATAGTATTGAACGACTAGGGATCCCTGAAATGTGGCTGTCGGATGGTCCTCATGGCGTCAGGCAACAAATAGAGAGACATAGTTGGAACTATGCTGGGTGGGATGATGATCATTCAACTTATTTACCTCATCTAACAAGTGTAGCCTCGAGTTGGGATCACTCAATGGCTGAGTTGCATGGACACGTTTTAGGCAGTGAGGCGCGCGAACGCCAAAAAGACATTATTCTTGGGCCAGGGGTGAATTTAGCGCGGCTGACGTTATACGGTCGCAATTTTGAATATATGGGAGAGGATCCATTTTTAGCCGCTCGTCTCGTTGTTCCCGAAATTAAAGCGATTCAATCTCACGATGTGGCAGCAAATGCAAAACATTATGCCTTGAATACGCAAGAGTTGAATCGCACGGGAGTCAACGCTACACCGGACGAGCGAACCCTGCGCGAAGTATATTTACCCGTTTTTGAAGCTGCCGTGAAAGAGGGGAATGTTTACTCGATTATGGGGGCTTACAACGAATACAACGGAACGAACGCAAATCAAAGCAAGCACTTGGTGAAAGACATTCTAAAAGACGAATGGGGGTTCGATGGTGTGCTCTTGACGGATTGGAATGTTGATATCAATACTTATGATGCTGCAATGAATGGTTTGGATTTGGAGATGGGAACCAAGGTAGATTCTTATGATGATTATTTTCTCGCAGAGCCATTCAAAAATGCCATTTTAGCAGGTGAGATCCCGGTTTCAGTGTTAGACGACAAAGTGCGTCGAGTATTGCGTTTGCAACATCGAGTGGGAATGTATGACCCAAACCGTAAAACAGGGCAACGCAATACCAAAAAACACCAGCAAGATGCGCGCACAATTGCGGCAAACGGAGTGATTTTACTAAAGAACAAGCCTGTTGCAGGAGATCCAGTGTTGCCGCTAGCGAAATCGTCTCTCAAGAAAGTATTGGTGATGGGGCCGAATGCCGATAAAAAGCATGGCCAAGGAGGGGGGTCCTCTGAAGTGAAATCACTCTATGAGGTAACACCACTAGAAGGGATTAAGAATGCACTCGGCAAAGATGTTGAAATTATTACCATGCGCGCTCGAAGTGCAAAATTATCGCCGATAGCCAGTGATTATATCGCCAGTCGCCACTGGACAGGTACGCCCGCATGGAATATTGGCTATTTTGCTGATGAAGCATTATCTCAGTTGAAAGAGGAGTCTTGGATTGTTGACGCACAGTTCAACAACGACACTGCAGTACGTCAACATATCCGTATGAAAGCAAAGTTGGCGCCGCTAGCAACCGGTGACCATATCTTTAAATTTGGGCTCAAAGGGACAGGCAAAGTTACAATCGATGGAAATCTTATCCTTAACGTAGCAAGCGAAGACGATTATCAGGAAGTGCAACATACTCAGGCTTTGGAAGCGGGAACGTCATATGACGTCGTAATTGAGTATCATGGAGTGGATAGTGTCACTCTAGGTTGGGATGCTCCCGGAAATCTATTCAATTCTGAAAGTGATTATATAGCAGCCGCTAAGTCGGCAGATGCTGTGATATACGTCGGAGGACTAAGTCATGGTGATGACCGCGAATCAATTGACAGGAAAGACATGGTACTTCCCTTTGGTCAAGATGAGATCATTAACAAATTACTGGATGCGAACCCAAAGACCATTGTTCTCATGGTTGCTGGTTCTGCTGTGGAAATGCCGTGGCATAAGAAATCGAACGCCTTACTTTGGGGCTGGTACGGTGGGATGGAAGCGGGTAACGCATTTGCTGATGTGATATTTGGCGACGTTAATCCGAACGCAAAGCTACCAATAACCTTGCCAGAGAGTCTTGCGCATACTGCTCCTATTATGCTCGATGATTACAGCGCGGAAACGTCTGAGTACAAAGAAGGTGTATTTTATGGTTATCGTTGGCTAGAGAAGAACAACATAGACCCCATGTTTGCATTTGGTCACGGTTTGTCATACACCGAGTTTAAATATTCTAATATTTCGTTATCTTCTGACGAATTTATTTTGGATAGAGATAATCACTTAGCGGTTGAAGTGACTGTCCGAAACACAGGTAAAAGAGCGGGTGCTGAAATTGTTCAGCTATACCTTAATGATGCTGATGCATCCGTTGAACGTCCAAATAAAGAGTTAAGAGGATTTGGAAAGGTTCATTTGCAACCGGGTGAATCAAAGCGTGTAAAGATGTTACTTGATCAACGTGCATTATCATTTTGGGATACAGCATCGAACAATTGGAAAGCGGAAACTGGACGCTTTGATGTTTTGATTGGTAGCTCGAGTGATAAGATTTTACTTAAGGCAACCTTTGATGCCGTTAATTAGTTCGAATCCTAGCGATTAGTAGAAAACCATGAGTTTAGTCAGTACATGGTTTTTTACACTGCGAAATATAATTGACAATCAATCGAGGAGTCTTGTTTTAGGGCCCCCATTCTGTTCGGTATTGTCCGTCAGTTGATGACCCAATGTGCATTAGCTAAATAGCAAATTCAGCTGCCAGCGCTTGTTTTGCATCTTGAGATAATGCTTTGGCAATTTCGGTGAGAGTCTCGTTGAGCTTTTGTGACATTTTCCATTGACTCAGGTCACAAATAATCAATAACCACTCAGCCAGATAGGCTGACATTCCAATGTGAGACAAACGGTACATGTTGTGAATAACTGCAAGCTCCATAGGGTCAATCAGCCAACAGAGTTTAAATAGTTGAATTGAAATCATTTGAGGGTCGTTTCTATGTATTTCCATCAACGTCAAATGTTTCTCTAAATGTCCATGAGAATGTTTTTGATTGTTGAGATTGAGACGTGTTAGGTAATAGTCGATTTGATGGGTAGATAAAAGGTTTTGGTAGGGTTCTTTCATAGGATTCTCGTTCAGCTGATTAAATGATATTGCATTTTGTGGGTTGATTTCGTCTGTAAATTGACTCACCGACAAAATGTGGTTAGTCATTGGTTTTACATCAACTGTTTGTGTTTGTTGATGGGTTACCAGAGAATAGTTTGAACATAATTGAAGTTTGGAAAGAAGTTCTCGTTCTCCCTTTGTTCGGGGAGTGAGTATCTGTAGCTGGTAACGGAGTGAAGGCTCTCTGTTGTTGTCTAGCGTGTTGCTTACTTCGTTCTCGTCATTTTCTTCGGTGAGACTCCATAATAGGCGTTGTATTGTTGTATTAAGAGTAGTTTCCATCCAACTATATTGATTCTGAGTCCCAAGAGGGTTAAATAATTCGTGCCTAAGTACTGACGGGCGGGATACGCAGATACTTGGCCCCATCAATTCTATCAAATTGACCGAATGGTCTAAACGCTCTAGTTCGAAAATCAAGTGCCCGACTACACCTGAGTGGCAGTCATCTGAAATAATGGTAATAGGGAGCGCAGTGTCATAATCTCCTACCTTTTTAAGTAACGAAAGCGTAGCCTCTGGAACAAAAAATTGGATTTCACGGGGTATATCTTTTAGCAGTGTTACAAGGCAATCTGTAATATGGGTGATTGATAATTCCCGTAATGCATCTCTGGAAAATGAGACAATCGAATGATTAATCATAAGGTGAATATCAATGGTCTTGGGTAGTAAAAAGCATTTTCGGATGATGTGAGCAATGGGTTTTATCGATGCGTTTATCAGTTCAGTTGTGCCCATTAAAAACAGACATATCGGAATGGGTTGATTCGCTTGATAGTGAGATGTTTTTACTGGAAGCCCTTTTGTGATTGTGTCCGAAATATTGTTTGATGACAGGTTGGGCCGAATATAAATAATTGCCGTTTCAACAAATTGTGCCTCAATGCTTAATGACTGAACTTGGGAATTGTCGGTCATACCAGCGCTCCCTCCTTGATGAGAGTGATTTTTTGTATGTGTTGTATAGTTTGACAACAATGTCGTGTCAGCGTTTTCAGGTGTCAGCGCCAGACTCAAGGTGTGTGGAATGAAAAGGTTAATCTTTGGTACTGGGAGCTGAGCAAGGCGAATAATACGCCTTGATACAGACGGAGAAAGTTGAAAAAGATAGCCAGCATCTGATGATGGTAAAACACCTCGGATATGTAATCGTAAGGTGAGCTCTGGGTGGTAACTCGCGTTAGTATGCCTTAATAAAAAGTGGTCTTGTGTGATTGAATGAAGCTCTGTGTAGCTGTCCTCGAGGCGAGCAGAATACCAAGCGTTGCAGCTTGAGCTGACTGACGGTTTTAGCTCGGTGTTCTTATTAGTGTATTGAATATTCGCGCTGTAGATGATGGTTGATTTTGGTAATCGCAGATAATAGTGATAACAGACGGGTAAGGTACTGTTAGTTCTCGGTGGGGGGAGTATTAGGCTGACGGACATCTGACCTTTGAAAAACGGTGGATCTACAGATAACAAAAGAGCAGTATTCACACTATTAGGAGCATCGTTCCACTCGGCCTTGAGGAATTGATTAAAAGTTTTGTCTTGATTTTTCATGTTAGTCGTCGCCATACTTGATCTCTTCAATGGCTTTTAGGCAGGAGTGCCCGATAGCCCTTATGTCTGTATCGGTTAGTTGACTGGTCTCGCGATTAATGTCCAGGTAAACTCCTGGAGAAATGAAAATTCGACACACAATTTGTGCATCGCCAGGTTGTTGAGTTTCTTGTTCAGTGGAAGAATGGCTCAACAGATGTGCAATTCGCTCAAGGTTAATTCCAGCTGCTTTCCACATTTTTATCTTCAACAATTGCTCTAAATGAAGTGATGTATACGAGGCACTTTTTTTGGCTCCGTTTGGCCGATTGACTAAACCTTTCTGGATATAATATCGAATGGTGCGTTTTGGCAATTCACTAATTTCTGTTAGTTGTTGCATGGAATACCCGTTACTCATACTCATTTATTATCAGTTTTTTTGTCATTGGTGATGGCAATAAACATTATCGTTAAACTTGAAGATTTGGAGGTATATAGTAAATGACGCTTGTATTTTTAATATTTAATGAAGTATGTCATCCTAAGACCTATTCGTTCTCATTGTGATTAATCAGAGAAAAAACAAATGATAAATAAATTGAAAATCGTCTTTTTCGTCAGTCTTGTGCTTCATAGTTTTAACCTCATCGCTGCTATTCCAGCGATCCAAAGCTATCGTTCAATAGCACAACCGGTCTGGGCTAAACATGGAATGGTAGCCAGTCAAGAAGCCCTTGCTTCTGAAATCGGCGTTGATATCTTGAAACAGGGCGGAAATGCGATTGATGCTGCTGTTGCTGTTGGTTACGCACTCGCTGTCACCTTGCCACGTGCGGGGAATATTGGCGGTGGTGGATTCATGCTGGTGTACCTTGCTGATGAGAAAAAAAGCATTGCCATTGATTACCGTGAAACCGCTCCATCGGCATCTCATAGAGAAATGTTTCTTGATCAAGAAGGCAATGCCGTGGCCAGTCTTTCCAGATTCCACGGAAAAGCCGTTGGCGTGCCGGGCACCGTTATGGGGTTGAATCATGCGCTAAAACAGTACGGAACTATGCCATTGGAAAAAGTCATAAAGCCCGCTATCCAATTGGCTGAAAACGGCATTCCGGTCACCTTCAGCTTACATTCCTCGTTAAAAGGTATGCAAAAAAGACTGTCGGTCGATCCCGCGAGTGCTGATATATTTTACCCAAAAGGTGAACCATTGCAGGCAAGCAGTGTTTGGCGACAACCCGCCTTAGCCGCAACGCTAAAGACCATATCCCAAAAAGGTGATCGTGGATTTTATAAAGGCCCTATTGCTGAAAACCTTGTCGCGACGGTACAGCGAAATGGTGGGATCATGAGTCTAGACGATCTTGCTAACTATCAGGTGAAAATCAGAAAGCCCGTAAAAGGGCGTTATCAAGGCTTTGATATTGTGTCGATGTCACCACCATCATCGGGTGGCGTTCACATTATTCAAATGCTAAACATGTTGGAAAATGCGCCGCTAAGAGACTATCAACATAATAGCGCTAACGCTATACATGTGATGGCGGAGAGTATGAAACGAGCCTACGCGGACCGAAGTGTTTATTTAGGCGATCCTGACTACGTGTCGGTTCCCGTTGATCAACTCACATCTAAAGCTTATGCAAAATCGTTATTTGCCAAGATTGATATGAGTAGGGCAACACCAAGCAAAGCAATATCGGCAGGGGCTCTCAACGATGTTGAAAGTAATGAAACAACTCACTTCTCGGTCGTTGATCGATGGGGTAATGCCGTTAGCAACACTTATACATTAAATTTTAGTTATGGCGCTGGAATAACGGTTCCTGAACATGGGTTTCTATTGAATAATGAGATGGATGATTTTTCCGTTAAACCTGGTACACCAAATGGCTATGGTTTGATCGGTGGCGAGGCGAATGCGGTAGGAAGCAACAAGCGCCCTCTGAGTTCCATGAGTCCCACCTTTGTGCTTGATGATGATGGTATTGTGTTAGTGACAGGTAGCCCCGGTGGTTCACGGATTATCACCACTACGCTGCAAATCATTCTTAACGTGCTCTCGCATGACATGAATATTGCAGAAGCGTCTCAAGCCAGCCGTGTTCATCACCAATGGTTGCCCGATGAGCTAAGGATCGAAAGAGGCGTTTCAAAAGATACTGTGTCTATTTTGAGAGCGCGAGGACACAATGTTGTTGAAAAATCGAGTATGGGTAGTACGCAGTCGATTCTTCGTACCGATGCTGGATTGTTCGGTGCATCTGATCCGAGGAGGGGAGGAGCTGCAGCGTTGGGATATAGCAAAATTACGCTTGAAAACAATTAACTATGGTTTATAGTTAATTCCTGTAACAGGGTTTTCTGCGTTGGAGTTTTGTAGTCAAGTTACGTCAAGGTTGATTTAAAACTAACGGTAGGAGCGTTTCAATGGAATGGAACGAAAAGACATTGTTTGCGGCGTGGATGGGGCGGCACAGGCCAGCAATTGAAAGCACATCGTGGTCAAAGTTAATTAGAAATGGTGAGCATAGTGCACTGGTTGAAAAAGTCGACCAGCATAAAGCGGCAGATTTTGACCACCTACACGAGGTATGTAAAGAGGTTGATAGGGTGTTGTGGCAGCATTGGGACCCACTGACTATCAATAAACTTTCCGCGTGCCGTAATGAATATCATGAGTTTGCCTGGGATATTGCCTGTGCAGCTTCGATCGGTAGCGAGGCAGAGATGGTTGCCGAGTTATACGCATTAGAACGGTTCTATTTCAATGTTGAGCGTGAAGACGCAATTCGACGCTCGGTTATAGTGACTGAGAAGCTCTTTGCGGCTATTGGACTCTGCGAAGTTGAATAGCCGTCAAATTTTGGCAGATATCTAGCCTTTCTGTGTAATCGTTACAGACGCGAGATGAATTCGAATACATCTAGCAGTATGCTTCGCCTCTCTGACCAAGTGTCATGTTTGTGAGGCACTCCTTTTATTACTGGTATTCGGAACTCGTTCATCTTTGCTTGTGTGAGCATCTCTCGTTCTGCTCTACTTAACTTTAACGCATGAATTTGAGATAATTCGCCCCCATCTAACCAAATACCACCACAACTTGGACACTCATCAATCTCGACTTCGTGTAGTAGGCTAAAAAATCGCCGCATCATCACCACGTTGGAACACGATGGACAATCTAACCGAGCCTTTAAATCAATTGTTTTAACCGGAATATTTTGAAGGTGCTTTGCTAAAGCATTGCCTCGTTTTTCAGTATGGTACTGAAAGTCTTTCAATGCATTTTGCGGAAAAAATACACCACCAACTTGTTCATTGAAAAAAATCAAAATCCCACCAACTTTCAATGGTGACAATGGTTGTTGTGTTCTAGGGCAAATTAAATCATGCATTGATTGATTCCTATATAGATGAATTGATTGAACAACGGAAGGTTGGAGTGTATAAATAATTGATAGTTATTATGAACGTAAAACATAGTTACGGACGTAATTCGTGATTATGTTGGCGAAACGGGGCACGAGGTTGTGTTAGTCCCTAATAAGAGGAACCAGTATGTATAAGAATAATAAAAAATCAATGGTAGCTGTTGCTGTCATTGTCGGTTTGTTTGGTTTGAACGGATGCGACAGCCAAACCAAAGTAGATAACCAGGTAACTGAGGTAGAGCAATCGGTGGGTGATGAAGCATCCTTACTGGCTTCAAACCCATTTCGCCAAGAGTATTCAACGCCGTTTGAAGTTCCGCCATTTCACTTGATCAAGAATGAACATTTTAAGCCAGCGATGCTGAAAGGGATGGAAGAGCATCTCGCAGAGATTGATACAATCGTCAATAATACTGCTCAGCCGTCATTCGAAAATACTATCGTAGCCCTTGAACGCACCGGTGATGCGTTAGCTAAGGTTCAGCGCGTGTTTTATAACCTTACCGGCTCAAACACTAATGAACAGCTACAAAACCTTCAACGTGAATTCAGCCCTTTGATGTCGGCACATTACGATGCTATCAGTTTAAATGACGCACTGTTTAATCGTGTTGACGCAGTGTGGGCAAACCGAGAGAACATGGAGTTAAGCCAAGAAGAAGCTATGTTGTTAAAGGACACGTATCTCTCATTGGTCCGCTCGGGGGCAAAGTTATCTGACTCCGAGAAAGAGGTGTTGAAGAAGCTGAATGCAGAAATATCCTCACTAACGACAACTTATGGGCAAAATCTGCTTGCCGAAACTAACGGATTTGAGCTTGTGTTGTCAAAGGGTGACTTGGACGGGTTGTCGGAGGGCCTGATTGCTGCCGCGGCTAGCACAGCCGCTGACAAAGCAAAGGCTGCTGCAGACGAAACAGAGGCAAAGAAATATCAAGGCAAATTCGTCTTCACTCCACACCGAAGTAGCATGTATCCATTTTTAACAGAGTCTACACGACGCGATTTACGTCAAGCTTTATATACGGCGTATATTGAACGCGCGAATAATGAGAATGACAATAATAACATTGCGATAGCCGCTAAGATAGCAAGTTTACGCAGTCAACGAGCAGAAGTGCTTGGTTATGATTCTCACGCAGATTACGTCCTAGAGCAACGCATGGTAAAAACACCTGCCGAGGTATACGATCTTTTGATGAAGCTTTGGAAACCCGCTTTGGCTAGAGCGAAAAGTGAAGTAGCGAGCATGCAAGCTATGATAGATGCGGAAGGCCATGACTTTGAGTTTGCAGCATGGGATTGGTGGCATTACTCAGAAAAAGTACGTAAAGCGAAATACGATCTCGACGAAGCAGAAATTAAGCCCTATCTTACTCTCGATAATGTTTTGGACGGTTCTTTTGATGTCGCTACACGTTTGTGGGGAATTACCTTTAAAGAACGCTTTGATATTGAAGTGTATCACCCTGATGTTCGAGTCTGGGAAGTCATTGACAAAGATGGAAGTCACCTAGGGGTGTTCATGGGGGATTACTTCACTCGTTCGAATAAGCGGGGAGGTGCATGGATGAGCAGCTTTAAGGGACAGTCAAACCTTGATGGTCGTGAACGCCCTGTAGTTGTCAACGTGTGTAATTTCCCTGCGCCAGTCGGAGAGACGCCGTCATTGTTGAGTTTTGACCAAGTGAACACGCTATTCCACGAATTTGGTCACGCATTGCATGGTTTAGTGACAAACACCAAATTCACCAGCTTGTCAGGCACATCAGGACCGCGTGATTTTACTGAGTTTCCTGCCCAAATATATGAGCATTGGGCAAATGAACCTGCAGTGTTGAAAGGGTTTGCAAAGCACTACCAAACTGGCGAAGTGATGCCAGATGCTTTGATTGAAAAGCTCCAAGCGGCCGCCAAGTTTAATCAAGGATTTGCTAATACTGAATATTTAGCTGCATCGTTGCTAGATATGGATTGGCACACACTTGGCAGTGATGAGGTAGTGGATAATCCTGCACAATTTGAAAAGGACGCAATGAATAAAATTGGTTTGATACCTGAAATAGCGCCACGTTATCGCTCCACCTATTTTTCACATATTTTTGCTGGAGGTTACGCAGCAGGTTATTACTCCTATGTTCATTCAGCGGTGCTTGACTCTGATGGCTATCAAGCATTTGAAGAAAGCGGTGATATATTCAATCCAGAACTTGCTGAGAAGTACAGAACACATATTCTTGAAAAAGGTGTCACCGAAGAAGCAATGACCTTATA